>NZ_MPJW01000086.1 GCF_001945525.1 Ileibacterium valens | reverse complement strand
TCATATTGTTCTGAGTGGCCTTTGTCCAGACGAATGTCATCTTGTTGGCGTTGGCTTCAATTTTTGTTCCATCCAGATAAAGGACAGAAGAGTCTATCTGAGGATCATTCTGTTCGGCATAGCGGTTGAATTCCGTAAAGAGATCCTCCATGCATGGAGTAAGGCATTCCTTCTGAAAGCGGGAAATTGTACCGTAAGAAGGAGTTTCGCCATTGAAAAGGCAGAGCAGACGGATGTCGTGAGAATAAAGTTCTTCCTGCTGCCGCAAAGAGCAGTAGCCATAAAGAGTAAAAGAAATCAGAGCAGCTTTGAGCATGGCGTCTGCTGGGAAATGGCAGGCTGGCCAGGAGGCAAAAGAAGGATAAAGGGCAAGGTCGAGATAATCATCGACAAAGGAACTGACAGTAGTGAAGACAGAATCCATCTCAATATGAGGGAAGAGAGAATGGAGCAGTGGCAAACGGCCCTGAATCGAGTTATAGTGTGTTTGGTAATTTTGTTTATTAAGCATGAACATATTTTACCAAAAAAGGCACCTCATCCATTACGGATCAGGTGCCTCTTTTTATTTTTGGACTGTCAGAAATTTAACAGCCCCTCATTTATTGGATGGATTTATGCTCGGTTGGATTTCTAAATTAAATGCATCGATTCACACTGAATGTTTAAAGAAAGCATTCAGTGTGATTTCATTTTTTCAGGCAGTGCGGATAAGCGGCGTAAGGCCTCATCGAGCGTTTCCTTTTTCTTGGCAAAATGAAAACGGATATATCTGTTTTCGTCTTCGGCAAAGAAGCTGCTGCCTGGAACGGCTCCGACACCAACTTTTTTGATTAAGTCTTCACAGAATTGTTCATCATTGTCATATCCATATTCTGAAATATCGGCAAGCACATAATAAGCTCCCTGAGGAATGGAAATGTTCAGCCCGATCTTTCTTAGTCCATCACAGAAATAATCTCTTTTATCAAGATAGAGATCCTGCAGTTCCTGATAGTATTGTTCAGGAAACTGCAGACCGCTCACAGCGGCTTCCTGCAAAGGGGCAGCCGCCCCAACAGTCAGAAAATCGTGAACTTTCCGAATTTCTTCAGTAATCTTCTCTGGCGCAATGACATAACCAAGCCGCCATCCGGTAATTGAATAGGTTTTTGACAGGGAAGAGCAGGAAATTGTTCTATCGGCCATGCCATCAAGAGAAGCCATATAAATATGACGGGCTGGAGGATAGACGATATGCTCATAGACTTCATCTGTGATCACATAGGCATCATATTTTTTAGCAAGATCTGCAATTTCATTTAATTCTTTTTCTGTAAAAACCTTGCCGCATGGATTGCTTGGATTACAAAGAATCAGCGCTTTGGGATGTCTTTGAAATGCAGCCTGAAGGGCTTTGGGATCATAATTGAATTCTGGGGGAATCAGCGGTACATAGATCGGTTTTGCTCCGCAGAGAATCGAGTCAGCTCCATAGTTTTCATAGAATGGAGAAAAGACAATCACCTCATCACCGGGATCGCATACGCTCATCATAGCCGCCATCATCGCTTCGGTGCTGCCGCAGGTCACAGTGATGTTCTTTTCGGGATCGACGGGGATCTGCATTAAGTGCGACTGCTTTTTTGCTAAAGCTTCTCTGAAATTGGCCGCCCCCCAGGTAATGGCATACTGATGAACATCTTCTCGGGTGCACTCTGCCAGACGTTCAAGGATTTTTGCCGGAGGATCAAAATCCGGAAAACCCTGAGACAGATTAACGGCATCATGCTCAAGACAAAGCCTGCTCATGCGGCGGATCACTGAATCGGTAAACGGGCTGGTTCTTTTTGAAAGTTTAGGCATAGATGTTCCTTTCCTGCTCGATTACATAGGATTTTCCTTTGTTGAGAATATGTGCTGGATCAAAAGCGTTCTTGATTCCATTCATCAATGCAATCACAGAAGGATCGCTGTGAGCTAGGAAATATTTCCTTTTCTGCAGCCCGATTCCGTGTTCGCCAGAAGCCAGACCGCCGCATGCATAAGCTTCATCATAAAGAGTCTGCAGCACCAGAGCGAGCTTTTCTTCCCATTCGTCTTCATCAAGCTGGCCTCTGACGATGCACAGATGAATATTTCCATCTCCAGCATGACCAAAGCTGACCATCTGCAGCTGACTTCTCTTTTCTAGATCTTCGACAAAACGAACAAACCGGCAGATCTTATCAATCGGCACGACGATATCGATCGGTTCCTGCATGCTGGTTGCTTCAACAGCTGTGCATAACGCTCCGCGTACCTGCCAGATTCTGGCCGCCCGCTTTGGATCATCAAGCACTTCAAGACCAATCGCTCCGTTTTCTTCGGCAAGATCTTTTAACAGGTCAAGCTGCTCTCTGACTACATTTTCTGATCCATCGAATGTAAGCAGCAGATAACTGCCGGCTGTTTCAAAAGGATAGGCAAAATTGAGAAACTGTTCTCCAAGCTGCACGACTGTGCGGTTCATGAATTCGATGGCTGTTGGATTCAGAGAAGAAGAGAGAATTTCAAGCACGTTTTTTCCGGCCTGTTCAAGATCTGAAAAAGCAAGAAGCACGCTTCTGGAGAATTCAGGAGAATTCAGGATTTTCAGATCAGCCCGGGTAATGATTCCAAGTGTGCCTTCAGAACCAATCAGTGACTCTTTCAGACTCAGACCCGAAGCGTCCTTGATTGTAGAAGAGCCTAGCTCACTGATTGTTCCATCGGCAAAAACGACCTGCAGCTTTCGAACATAATCCCGTGTAACCCCATATCGGACAGCACGCATACCGCCTGCGTTTGTGGCGATATTACCGCCGATTGTGGATTTTTTTTCACCTGGATCAGGCGGATAGAAATATCCGCGCTGCGAAACATAATCCTGGACGTCTTCAAGAAGCACGCCAGGTTCAACACTGAGCGTCATCGTATCTTCATCCAGGCAAAGAATGTGATTCATTCTGGAAAGATCGATGACTAGTCCTCCATAGAGCGGAACTGTAGATCCGGTCAAATTTGTTCCGGCTCCTCTGGGGGTGACTGGAACATTATAACGGCTGGCCCATCTGAGCAGTTCACTGACTTCTTCTGCAATGATCGGAAAGGCGAGTATTTCTGCTCTGGCATTTTCAGTGAGCTGATGCTGGTGATTCTCAGACCAGCGTCTTTCTATATTTTCAGCCCCGATAATCAATCGGTCGTTTTCAGGGATGATCAGTTCAAGCTGACCAGTTTGATCATGCCAGTCCTCTTCTTTGAGAAAGGATGGATTTTCGTTATCCGAAAAAATATCCTTCAGGTTCAGATTTTCCAGTCCCATTATTCATTCCATCCTTCCGCAATAAAATAACCTCCGAAATCATTATTGAAAACGTCTTCGGTTTCAGGCTGCTGAAAAGCTTCAACGACCTCTTCATAAGCTGCTTTTTTGTCAGGATCTTTCAGATCTTCACTTCTGGCTGCAATCAGACACCAGTATTCTGGCTGATCGAGTGACTGATCTTTGTAGATGGCTTCTTCTGTCTTCAGACCATAATCAAGAGCAAAGTTGCCGGTAATGACCGCTGCATCAACATCTGGCAATGCTGAAGGCAGAGTATTGGCTTTCAGTTCCTTGATCTGAATGTTCTTATCTGAGCTTTTGATGTCCTTAACAGTCGGACTGAAATCTGCATTTTCATCAAGTTCAATTAATCCGGCTTCATCAAGCACCTTGAGCGCTCTGCCGCCGTTTGTCAGATCATCGGGAATGGCGATGACTGCATTTTCAGGCAGTTCTTCGAGGGATTTGTATTTTGAAGAATAAATGTTGAGGGGAATGATGAAAGTATAGCCGATCGGTTCGATTTCATAGCCCTGGCTTTCCTTTTCGGTATTCAGGTAGATTTCATGCTGAAAGGCATTAAGATCAATGTCACCGGAATTAAGTGCATTATTCGGGGTAGAAAAATCGGAGAACTGTACAAATTTGAGATTGATTCCGTCATCAGCAAGTTTGTCTTTGGCAGGCTGCCAGATGTCTTCATAGATGGCACCGGTTACTCCGAGCTTGATTGTAGACTGCTCGCTGCCCTCATCGCTTTTAACATCGGCAGTATTCTGTGAGCTGTCAGTTTTGGATGAACAGCCGGCAAACAGCGCTGCGCTCAGAAGGAAAAGGGCAGCAGATTTTGTTTCTTTTAAGGGTTGAGTGGTAAATTTGAAGTTATTCATTTTGGGATTCCTTTCAATTGAGAGTTTCGAATGGGCCTGTTTGTCAGGCTGAGTGATTCGATCTCTTTTCGTTCTGTCTTTCTGTTCAGTGTTCTCTTTAACTTTCTTTTTGACTTTCAATTTAACTTTGTTTCGTATCAGAATTTGTTTCAAATTTCAGCAAACAAAACCGGGCTAATGAATTTGTATCTATTCATAGGTATGGCGGCGGATGATGATCTGGCTGGCCACTTCGATGATGCAGACCAGGATCACAATCGAGATGACTACAAGCCATGTGATATCCTGCATATTTCTGTCATGACCATAACGGATGGCAAAATCGCCCAGTCCACCTGAGCCAACGGCTCCGGCCATGGCTGTCAGGCCAAGCAATGAAACGAGGGTAATGGTCACTGCTCTAGCCAGAGGAGCGATGGATTCTTTGAGATAAACTCTGAAGATGACCTGCCAATTTGAATCGCCCATGGCTCTGGCTGCTTCGATCAGTCCATAAGGAACTGAAGAGAGGGCCGATTCAACCTGTCTGGAGAAAAAAGGAATGGTTCCAAAGATTAATGGAACAATCGCTCCTTCAAGATTGATTGCTGTACCCATGATCAGGCGGGTAACAGGCATAACCCAGGTCAGCAGAATAATGAAGGGAATCGAACGAAACAGATTCACGACAAAACCAAGAATCTGATGCACAGTCCGGTTTTCACAAAGTCCTTTTGGAGCGGTGATGACCAGCGCGATCCCAAGGATCAGTCCGCCAAGAAAGGAAATGGATCCGCTCCAGACCAGCATGATGCAGGTCTGCTGAAATGCGGTTATAAATTCAGACCACAGGCCTTGAACATTTGGAAACCACTCAGACATGAGAGAGCACCTCCACTCGTATCGATGATTCTTCAAGAAATTTCAGGCTCTTTTCAAGGGCTTCAGGATCTCCTTTAAGGATCACTACGCTTCCTCCGATAGGAGATCCCTGAACGTATTCAATGTCGGCAAAAGCGATATTGACACAGCAGTCAAAACGCTTAGTCAGTTCATATAAAAGAGGCTGCGTTGTTTCTTTGTTCGTAAAGGTCAGGCGAACCAGAATCTCATCATCTGAGAGCTTTGTAAGTTCTGCGTTTTCTTCAATCAGCTCATCAATTTTCTGCAGATTCGTGGCTGTATTGAGAAACCTGCGGGTGACCTCGTGTTTCGGTGAAGAAAAAATATCGAATGTCTCTCCGCTTTCAATACAGATCCCGTTTTCCATAATCGCGGCATGCCTGCAGATTTCTTTGACGACTTCCATCTGGTGAGTAATGATCACAAGTGTAATTCCCAGTTCCTCATTGACCTTTCTGAGCAGCTTCAGAATGCCGCGGGTTGTGATCGGATCAAGAGCGCTGGTTGCTTCATCACATAAAAGAATGTCGGGATGACTGACAAGAGCTCTTGCAATAGCAGCCCGCTGTTTCTGACCTCCCGAAAGCTGATGGGGTCTGGCATCGGCCTTGTCTTCAAGCTCAACCAGCTGCAGCATGCTTTTTACACGCTCTTCTTTTTCCTGTGCACTGAGCTGAGAGCCTTTTAAAGGATAGGCGACGTTCTGAGCTATCGTTCTCGAAGGCATCAGATTAAAGCTCTGAAAGATCATGCCAATTTTTTTGCGGGCTTTCCGAAGTTCTCTGTTCTTAAGAGAAAGAATATTCTGACCGTTGATCAGGACCTTTCCCTGATCCGGTTTTTCAAGCTGATTGATGCAGCGGACAAGAGTAGATTTTCCGGCTCCGGAAAAACCGATGATTCCAAAGATATCTCTGTCTTCAATTTGAAGCGACACATTCTGAAGTGCACGGACATCGCCGGATTTTGTAGAGAATGTTTTGGAAATGTTCTGAAGTTCAATCATTAAAAAATCTCCTATCATACTTTCCTGCGTACCCATTTTTCGGGCCTTGCCTGGAAAATATGATAGGAGATTTCAAGGTTTGAATCTAATGGTTATAATTGATCGTTACCGATAACTTATATTTATGGGTTCTTCTGATTTTGAAGGATCTTGGAATCAGGCCGTTTTTGCTGATAAGGCTGCAGAATCGCTTTCAGTTTGGAAATATACATCTCGGCAAGTTCGGATAAGGCAAGACTCTTTCGATGAATGTAGCCGATCTGCATCTTCTCCTGATTTTCATCATGAATCGGAACCGCTCTGTAACCTTCGCCGTTTAGTTCTTCATAAATGATTCCTGAGCAGATGGTATAGCCATCAAGTCCATTCATCAGATTCAGCATGGTTGCACGATCATTCACAGTGATTTTTCGCGAAACCTTCTGTCTTGGATAAAGTTCCTCAGTCAGATAGAATGAGGCGTCCTCTCCCTGTTCAAAGGTCAGGCAGATGTAGGGTTCAAGCATATCGAAGGTTACGCCTGAAAAGGATGCGAGTGGATGATGATCCGTAATATAGACATAGGCTTCGCACTCAATCAGAGGATTGAACGCAAGATTGTTTTCGGAAAGAATTTTACGGATCACATTTTTATTGAAATTGGAAATGTAGAGGATTCCGATTTCAGAACGCATACTGCTGACTTCATCGATGACTTCCCGGGTCCGGCATTCTTTAATCGCAAAATCATAACACCCGGTACCCGTCTGCTCTACGAGCGAGACAAAGGCCTGAATGGCAAAAGAGTAATGCTGCGTTACGACAGAAAAGGACTGCTTTCTTCGACTGGCGTCGGTATATTCAAGCATGAGCGCTTCGTACTGACGATACAGTTCTTTGGCTTCATACAGAAATTTTTCTCCCTCAGCGGACAGGACAATTCCGCGTCCGCTTCTCAAAAAGAGCTGGACATTGAGTTCGTTTTCAAGTTCACGGATCGATTTGGTCAGTGCGGGCTGGGTAATATAGAGCTCCTGAGCGGCTCTTGAATAAGAGCCAAACCGGGCGATCGTCAGAAAGTGATGGATCTGATTAAGTGTCATAATTCAAGTCTAGCAAAAAGAAGGACAGTTCAAACCGCAAAATCCGCTTTCTTAGCAATAACCAGAAGAGTTTGAACTTGAAAAGAAAAAAGGATAAAAGATTCTGCCGGCCGGAATCGATTCAGCTTTATGAAAGGGCGTCTGCTTTACGAATATGTAAGAGGGGAGCCGATAAATAACATCAGAAATCCAAAAAAATAATTTCTTTCAACAATTTACAGAAAAATGAAAATATTTCATGACTTGCACTTGCAATACGATTAGAACAGTGCTTATAATCAACGCATATTCAAAAGCAAAGACAGAAAGTAGTAACTGATCCGCAATTTTCAGAGAGCTTCTGGTGGGTGAAAAGAAGCAAGGAAGATCAGTGAACGTGTTCTCGAGTGCATTCGCAAAGCTTTGCGAGCGAATGACGGATATCCCCGTTACAGGATTCGAGTGTTTCTGAACAGGAAACTGAAAGTGAAGGCAAAATTCCTTTTGGTTGACTCACTTTGAGTTTCATTTTCAGAAGAATAAAGGTGGTACCGCGCATAGTCGTCCTTTTCCAGTTGATGGAGAAGGACTTTTTGTTTTTGCGAGGATTGAAGAGGTGAAATGTCATGAAAGTCCGACGAAGAACTGCCTCTGCTTATGAAAGCAGATCAGATATTTTTGTTTATTTACTTCGTGTTTTTTGAAGCGGTCTGGCAGATTCAGATCAGAAAAAAAGAAAAAGAAAGGCATTAAGCCTCTAGAAAAGGAAATTATCATCATGTCGAGCAATCTTAATAATAAAAATAAATCGTACAAAAAAATCGTTCTTGCATACTCCGGTGGTTTGGATACTTCCGTACTGATTCCATGGCTTAAAGAAAACTATGGTGCTGAAATTATCGCAGTCAGCGGCAATGTGGGTCAGGCTTCTGAACTGGAAGGCCTTGAAGAAAAGGCATTGGCTACTGGAGCAAGCAAACTTTACATTGAAGATCTGACAAAAGAATTTGTTGAAGACTATATCTTTCCATCCCTGAAAGCCGGAGCAGCCTATGAAGACTATCTGCTTGGTACCAGTTTTGCGAGACCTTTAATCGCAAAAAGAATTGTAGAAATCGCAAAAGCCGAAGGCGCTGATGCCATCTGTCATGGCTGCACCGGAAAGGGAAATGACCAGGTTCGGTTTGAGCTGGCCATTAAGGCATTTGCTCCGGATATGGATGTCATCGCTCCATGGCGGTTCTGGGAACTCAACTCCAGAGAAAAAGAAATCGCTTATGCTGAAGCTCATAACATTCCATTAAAGATTAATAAGGAAACCAACTACTCCAAGGATAAAAACCTCTGGCATCTTTCTCATGAAGGACTTGACCTGGAAGATCCAGCCAATGAAGCCCCATTAAATAAACCTGGATTCCTTGAACTGGGCGTTTCACCAGAACAGGCTCCAGATACTCCTGAATATGTCACTATTCATTTTGAAAAAGGGGTTCCAACAATGGTCAACGATCAGCAGCTTGAACCAGTTGAAATCGTAGCTGTGTTAAATGAAATTGGCGGTAAAAACGGTATCGGTATTCTCGACATCGTAGAAAACAGACTGGTTGGAATGAAATCCAGAGGGGTTTATGAAACCCCGGGCGGAACCATCCTTTATGCCGCTCATAAGAAATTAGAAGAAATTACTTTAGATAAGGAAACCAGCCATTATAAGGATCAGGTTGCTCATAAATTTGGAGAACTGGTTTATAACGGCTTATGGTATACGCCATTAAGAAAAGCTCTTTCTGCATTTGTTGATTCAACTCAGGAAACAGTAACCGGGGATGTCACTCTGAAGCTATATAAAGGAAACATCATTCCAGCCAGTGTAACTTCTCCATATTCTCTATATTCCAATGCAATGGCTACCTTTGATGAAGACGATGCTTATGATCAGGCGGATTCAGCAGGATTCATCAATCTGTTTGGTCTGCCATTAAAGGTCAGAGCTTTAAATAATATGGCACTTGAACAGAATGAGGGACAAAGCTTCCCTGACGTGGAGTAATCCATATGGCTAAGCTCTGGGCTGGCCGGTTCTCAAAGAATACTGACGAAACGGTCAATGCATTCAATGCCTCCATTTTGTTCGACCAGCGGTTGTATCCGCAGGATATTGAAGGCTCATTAGCACATTCTGAGATGCTGGCCAGACAGGGCATCATCTCTTTGGAAGATAAAGAAGCCATTCATCAGGGGCTAAAAGAAATTAAAGAAGCTCTTGATCAAAAACAGATTGTTCTAGATCAGCGATATGAAGACATCCATATGGCAATTGAGCAGATTCTTACTGAAAAGATCGGGGATGCCGGTAAAAGATTGCATACCGGCAGAAGCCGGAATGATCAGGTTGCTTTAGATGTCAGACTCTATGTCCGCAAGGAACTTCTTGAAGTTTCTGAACTGTTAAAGGAACTGCTCAGAACACTGGTACAGATTGCTAAGGAAAATACGCATACGATTCTTCCTGGATATACTCACCTTCAAAGGGCGCAGCCAATCAGCTTCGGACACGAAATGATGGCTTATGCCAATATGATCAGGCGGGATGTAAAAAGAATCCATAACACATTAGAAGTAATGGACGAATGTCCTTTAGGATCCGGGGCCCTGGCAGGAACCACTTATCCACTCGACAGAGAACTGAGCGCTTCCCTGCTTGGCTTTTCAAAGGCTTGTGATAACTCATTGGATGGCGTATCGGATCGTGATTATTGTCTTGAAGCGATGAGCGATCTGTCCATTCTGATGATGCATCTTTCAAGATTATCCGAAGAAGTGATTGCCTGGTGTTCCTGGGAATTCAAGTTCATTGAACTCGATGATGCTTTTGCTACAGGATCATCCATTATGCCTCAGAAGAAAAACCCGGACATCTGCGAACTCATTCGCGGAAAAACCGGCAGGGTATATGGGGATTTAATGCAATTGTTAACGACGATGAAGGGAATTCCTCTTGCCTATAACAAAGACATGCAGGAAGACAAGGAATCGGTTTTTGATGCCTTTGATACCGTCAAAATCTGCCTTCAGGTTTTAATTCCAATGCTCGAAACGATGCAGGTTCTTGATGAGAATATGAAGAATGCGGCAATGAAAGGATTCATCAACGCTACGGATATGGCGGATTACCTGACAAGAAAAGGAATGCCGTTCAGGGATGCCTACAAGATTACCGGACAGTTAGTCGCAAAGGCTCTTGAAAAGAAACAGGGTCTTAACGAACTCTCACTCGATGAACTGAAGGAGTATTCCGATCTCTTTGAAGACGATGTCTATGATGCCATTGATCTGTTGACCTGTCTGAATGCCAGACTGACTAAAGGCGGACCTTCTCCAGCAGAAGTCAGTCGCCAGATCAAAGTCATGGAAGAATTTATAGACAGCCTTTAATAATGAGTATTATTCAAATTGAAAACAGTAGAGACATTCTCGAAGGAATGTGAATGTTTCAAAAGTAATTACCAGTCCATGCTCAAATTGAATGTGGACTGCATTTGATATAAGAAAAAAGATTATATTTTCGAATCAGGAAAGGAAATACAGATGCTTGAATCCAGACCTAAAGTTTATGTTGATGGACAGGCAGGAACGACAGGCCTGCAGATTATCAGCCGCTTAAAAGATCGCGATGATATCGAGCTGCTTTTGTTGGATGACAAACTCCGGCATGATGACAAAGCTCGAAAAGAAATGATGAAGAAAGCCGATCTGATCTTCTTATGTCTGCCGGATCAGGCAGCCATCGATGCCGTTAAATTGTGTGATCCATCGACAAAGATTATTGATGCTTCTACAGCGCATCGCACCAATCCGGATTGGGCGTATGGATTTCCTGAGCTCTCAGAAAATCACAAAAAGAAAATCATCAATTCCAGATTGGTGGCGAATCCCGGCTGTCATGCCTCCGGATTTATCGCTATGGTTTATCCGCTGATAGCCTCCGGCCTACTTGATCCATCAACAACTATTACAAGCTGGTCCTTAACCGGATATACCGGCGGGGGGAAGAAGATGATTCATGAATTTGAAGAAGAAAAAAAGCTCTGCAACGAGGCTCCAGCCTGGTATGGATTGAATTTAATGCATAAGCATATTCCAGAGATGATGAATGAATGTTCCCTGAAAACCAGGCCTTTGTTTGTTCCGATTGTGGATGATTATCCCTGTGGAATGCTGACAGGAATCGCATTTAATAAGGAAGCATTTAGTAAGGAAGTAAGCCCGGAATTGCTCAGAAAGTTTTTTTCTGATTTTTATCGGGATGCCTTAACGATCAAAGCTGCTGATGAACCTGATTCCGGACGGCTTGAAGCCAATCGCCTGGCTCATACGGATTTAATGGAGATCCATGTCAATGGCAATGAGGATCAGATTTTAATCAGTGCTTTATTCGATAATTTAGGCAAAGGAGCTTCTGGAGCTGCGGTTGAGAATATGAATCTGATGCTTGGCCTGAAGCCAGAAGCAGGACTCAATCTTTAGTTTTGGATTGTTTATGTGAAATTTCGTTTCATAAAGCTTGGAATACGACTAATTTTACAAAATAGTTTGGGATTTAAATCGGATCATTCATTGAACCTGTAAACTAAAAAACTGAAAGTCCGGGAAAAACAGAAATTTCATGAGCCAAAAGTCAAGACTTTTTTGAATATTCTGTTTTCTTCTCTGAAATATAAATAATGACCCGGCCTGAAAGGAATGGATATGAGTAAAGAAAACAAAGGAGTCTGTTTTGCGAAGGGATTTACTGCAGGGGCTGCTCATGCAGGAATCAAAGAGGGAAGTACAAAAGATGATTTAGCGATCATTTACAGTTCTACTCCATGCAATGCAGCAGCTGTTTATACTACGAATGTTGTCAAGGCTGCGCCACTGAAGGTGACAAAAGAGCACCTGAGTAATGGCAGAGCGCAGGCTATTATCATAAATTCCGGCAATGCCAATGCCGCGGCCATGAATGGCGAACTGCATGCCATTGAAACAGCCCAGAAGGTGGCTGAAGTTCTCGGCTTGAAACCGGAAGATGTACTGGTTGCTTCAACTGGTGTGATTGGCCAGGAGCTGAATGTTGATGCCATTTTGAAGACATTGCCAAAAATCGAGCTTTCAAACGAGAATTCAGAAGCTGCCAATCTGGCCATCATGACTACAGACACAAAGACAAAAACCTGTGGAATGTCTTTTGAATTAAATGGAAAAGAATGTCACATCGGAGGAATCTGCAAGGGCAGTGGAATGATTCATCCCAACATGGGAACGATGCTTGCCTTCATTACAACTGATGCGGCGATCTCCAGTGAGATGCTGCAAAAAGCCTTAAAGGCAAATGTCAGAACCACTTTTAACCGAATCTCAGTCGATGGAGATACATCCACCAATGATATGGTGATCGTTTTAGCCAATGGACAGGCAGAAAATGAAGAAATCATTTCTGAAGGTAAGGAATACAAACAGTTCTTCTTTGCTTTGCATCAGGTGATGGAATGTCTGGCGATTCAGATTGCAGCCGATGGAGAAGGAGCAAGCCGTTTAATTACCTGCACAGTAAGCGGTGCGAAAACAGAAGATCAGGCTGAAACACTGGCTCGCTCCGTTGTCAGCAGTTCGTTAACCAAAGCCGCTATGTTTGGACGCGATGCCAACTGGGGACGAGTGATCTGCGCGATGGGATATTCTGGTGCAGACTTTGATCCTGACCATGTCGATATTGCTTTTGGAAGCGCCAAAGGTGAAATTGTTCTGTGTAAGGATGGAAGAGAAACGAAAGCCGATGATGATGTCGCCTATGAAATCCTTGGCGAAGATGCCATCGATATTCTGATTACGCTGCATGAAGGCAATGAGCGCGCAACCTGCTGGGGATGCGATCTGACCTATGACTATGTCACCATCAATAAGGACTACAGAACATGAGACCAGAAGAGCGTGCGGCGATCCTGATTGAAGGTCTTCCATATATTAAGGAATATGCTGGAAAAACTGTTGTTGTCAAATACGGCGGCAACGCAATGATCGATGAAAAACTCAAACAGGCAGTCATTGAAGATGTTCTTCTACTTCATCTGGTAGGCATTCATGTCATTTTAGTCCATGGAGGTGGTCCGGATATTTCAAGAATGCTCAAGGAGACAGGCCGGCCAACCCATTTTGTAAAGGGACTGCGTTACACCGATGAAAATGTCATGGAGATAGTTCAGATGACTCTGTGCGGCAAGATCAATAAGGATCTGGCGGCGATGCTTGATGGCAAGGGAATCGGTTTGTCCGGTCTGGATGGAAATCTGTTTATGGCAGTTCCTCATACCGATCAGGAAGGAACCGATTATGGACAGGTAGGAGATATTGTTCATGTCAATCCGGAAATTGTCTTCCGTCTGATTGAAGATGGCTATATCCCAGTCATCAGTTCAGTTGCCAGAGGCGCAGAAGATGACCGCTCCTATAATATCAATGCCGATTTAGCCGCCAGCAAAATCGCTGCGGCTTTAAAAGCCAAGAAGATGATTCTGCTAACGGATGTAAAAGGCTTAATGCGTGATCCAGCCGATGAATCTACATTAATCGAATCACTGAAAGTCTCCCAGGTGCCTGCATTAATTAATGAAGGTGTGATTTCCGGAGGAATGATTCCAAAAGTCGAATGCTGCGTCGAAGCTGTCAGACAGGGAGTTCAATCCGTCAGTATCCAGGATGGACGAATTCCACACTCGATTTTAATGGAACTGCTCAGTGATGCCGGAATTGGAACGATGTTCTCCTGAGATAAACAAATCAATCACACTTGTATTTCTGCTCAATCTTTGACCAAGAGTAGAGCAGTTAGTGATTGAAATATTGTTTTAAACATTTTCGATAGCCAGCCGGCTTCAGAACTAAACTGAGACCGGCTTTTGATATTTTAGAAATTCTAAGTAACCGATTGCAGACTTAAAATCACTCGCTTAAAAAGCAGCAGAAAAACCATAAGAAGCAATAATCCTGATTGATCAGGATAATTTAGAAGTTTATCTTCTGAAATTCCAGATAAATGAATCAGGATTTCTGAATTCAGAAAAGGATAAATAAATCATGGAACTGAATGAAATTATTTCCAGAGAACACGAAGTTGTCATGCCAACCTACAGCCGTTTTAATCTGGCTTTGGATCATGGTGAAGGTGCTCTTCTGTACGATGTGAATGGCAAAGAATATATAGATCTGACCAGTGGGATTGGAGTCAATTCCTTAGGTCATAATCATCCAATACTGACAAAGAATCTTGAAAACCAGATTCATAAGGTTCTTTCTACCAGTAACCTGTATTACACCCTGCCCATGATCGAAGCCGCTGAAAAAGTGGTCGCAAATTCTGGTGGAATGCAGAAAATGTTCTTTGCGAATTCTGGAGCTGAAGCCAATGAAGGGGCGATTAAAGTGGCCAGAAAATATGCAGCAGATAAATATGGAAAAGATCGTTATCAGATCATTACCCTGACTAACTCTTTCCATGGCCGAACAATTGCCACTTTGGAAGCAACCGGTCAGGATCATTTCCATCAGAACTTTTTTCCATTTACCAATGGATTTGTTTATACTCCGGCTAACGACATTGACGCTTTAAAAGAAGCCGTTAATGATCAGACTGCGGCCATCATGGTTGAATTGATCCAGGGAGAAAGCGGAGTACGCCCCCTGGAAGCCGAATTCGTCAAAGCGATCGAAGAACTTTGTAATGAAAAGGATATTTTATTTATCGTTGACGAAGTTCAGACAGGGATTGGAAGAACAGGAAATCTCTTCTGCTATCAGAACTATGATATTCTGCCAGATATTGTAACCATGGCTAAAGGACTGGGTGCCGGGGTTCCAATTGGTGGTTTTCTGACGGGAGAAAAGACGAGTGGGGTTTTAAAACCCGGTGATCATGGAACCACTTTTGGTGGAAATCCATTAGCTGCGACAGCTGCGAATACAGTAATGGATATTGTTGCAGATCCTGAATTTTTAGCTGAGGTAAACCGCAAGGGAAAACTATTCAGAGAGTTATTAAATGAAATTGATTCCGAAAATGTTCTTGATGTCAGAGGCCAGGGATTAATGATCGGAATTCAGGTTCCTGCCGAAAAGATCGCTGATCTGATTCAGAAGTGCATGGATCAGGGAGTTCTCGTTCTTAAGGCAGGAAAAGATACAATCAGACTGCTGCCGCCGCTGGTGATCAGTGAAGATCAGATCAGACAGGCAGCCTCAATCATTAAGGGAGTAATTGAAGAATGAAGCATTTATTAAAACTGCTCGATTTAAGCCAGGATGAAATCATCGGGCTTTTAGATCTTGCTGACCAGCTTAAATATGAAAAAAAACATGGAATCGCCCATCCTCATCTGCAGGGAAAATCAGTCGGACTGATTTTCCAAAAATCTTCAACAAGAACCCGTGTTTCCTTTGAAACCGGTATTTATCAGCTTGGCGGACAGCCAATGTTCCTTTCAAGCCGTGATTTGCAGATTGGACGCGGAGAACCCGTTCAGGATACTGCCCGTGTTCTTTCCAGATATTTGGATGGAATCATGATCCGGACCTTCGATCAAAAAGAAGTGGATGATCTTGCCGAATATGGAAGTATTCCTGTGATCAATGGATTAACCGATCAGTATCATCCATGCCAGGTTTTAGCTGACCTGATGACGATCCGGGAAAGATATGGCGTACTTGAAGGACTCAAACTCTGCTACATTGGGGATGGCGATAATATGGCCAATTCCTTAATCGTCGGTGGTTTAAAAACAGGAATGAAAGTTTCAGTAGCTACTCCAGAAGGATATGAACCTCTTGAAGAAGTGATGGAATTTGCAAAGGAAAATCCAGATTTCACTTTCTGCAATGATCCTGCTAAAGCTCTTAAAGACGCAGACGTCGTCATTACGGATACCTGGGCTTCCATGGGTATGGAAGATGAAAAGGAAAAGAGAATCCGAGACTTTGCCGGATATACTCTTGATGACGAACTTTTAAGCAACGCCAAAGATTCTGCCATGGTTCTTCATTGCCTTCCTGCTTATCGCGGTCAGGAAATTACGGAAAAAGTATTCGAAGATCATGCGGATGAAATTTTTGAAGAAGCTGAAAACCGTCTGCATGCTCAAAAAGCCGTTATGGTTGAACTCATGAAGGATAAAGCTGAAACACTTTAGTAAACTAAACACAATCAATTGATTGAGCAAAATAACTGAAAAATGACTCCAGTTCTTCATGAACTATAAAGTTTAATTCATGAATGATTTGACAGGCTGTCTTAAACCAATCATAAAAATCCCTTAATCGAGAAAGAAAAGTATTTCTATAATCGATTGAGGGATTTTTTTATGAAAAAGTTTTGCTGAAAAAAGAATCTGTATTTTTCAGAAGTTAATGAGACAATAGAAGAGTCTTTGAATCATGAAAATATTTTGAAATCAGTTCATCCTGAACTGATTCTCTTGGTTTTTAGATTTATCATCATTCCTGCCAAAATCGAAACAGACGTGTTAAATATATGGCTAATCTGAGATCGCCAAAATGAAAGCGAGGAAGAATAATTTTGAAAACGATTTATTATGTCCGGCATGGACAGACAGAACTGAATGCTGCAAAAAGAGTTCAGGGAAGGATCAATTCCGATCTGACTGCTTTAGGACAGATGCAGGCTTATATTACCGGCCAGTATTTTTCTGATCAGCAAATTCATTTTGACGCGGTTTACAGATCGCCTTTAGAAAGATGCAAAGATACAGCAATGCTGATCTGTCCTTATAAACAGGCTGTCGCGATGGATGGCTTTATCGAAACCGGTTATGGAAAACTCGAAGGTTCTTCCGTTGATGAATTTCAGAAAGTTAAAGGAAAGTATTCCAACAGCGCTTTTGTCAAAAAATTCGGAGGAGAAGATCTGGAAGATGTAGCAATCAGGGGCAGAGAAGCATTTAGGAAAGTTCTTGAAGAGACAGCCGATGATGCCACAATTCTGATTATTGGACATGGTTCAGCTGGATTTCATTTAGCACAAAGTTTTGACAGAAATCGGGCCAGGGCGATGAGAAAATTCGGGAACTGTCTGATTTATACCTATCATGCAGAAAATACATTGGATTCTGTGGTTCTTGAAAGTATTGAGCTTGGACCTGCGGCACTTCTTGATCCAGAACGATTTCAATAGCTAGATGGCTGGAACGAAAAGACTGCTCCTTTTATAAAAATAAAAACATAAATATAAAGAATCTCGATTAATCATCGATTCGTAATAAACGATGTAGAAAGGAAAAACAGATTGGAAACGAAAAACAGCGTTCCTGCTGCAAAGACGAATCTAAAAGAGCATCATCAAAGTCCTCCTGAAAAAGAAGAGGATTTATTGTCTCAGAAATTGACTGCGTTTTTTTCACCTGAAGGCTTTAAACTCGATCTGAATAATAACGACCTGACGATAGAGGATCAGGAAAAATTCGAAGAGATTTTGCAGGAGCCCTATGACTATCTGTATGAGAAATCTTTTTTGAATGAATCTTTTACTGATCCGGTTTTACGATTTCTCAAGAAGCTGGTTGATCGCTATATCGAAAGGCTGCTGCAAAAGCCAGAGCTTGAAGAAACCAGAGAAAATACTGAAGTGTCTTTTGATGAAGATGAGCTGAATGCAATGATTCAGGATGTTCCATTTGTCCTCAATGCAGAAATGGTTGATTCTGACTGGCTGAAGGCTTTCTTTGAGAAGATTCATGATTCTTTTAAAAAGGATGCTGCAGCAGAAACTGGTAGTATGAAATCCTATTTCGTAAAGAAGAATCCCGAGCTTCATACTCCGGATAAACTCTGTTTTCAGTTAGTTGAAAATAGGAATGATCCTCAATATCCATTTGCATTCATGGTGACATATACAAGAAAAATGCAAAGTGGAAAAGTCAGGCATGTTCCATTATCTCAATGTCTGATCGACTTTAAGGAGCAGCCGGATAAATTGCTTTCTCTTCTTTCTGGATTAAATAAAGCTTCCGAGATCTGTCCAATGATTGAAGAGTTTACAGTCTCAGGAGAACTGATGCATCCAATTCGTCTGAATGCAAAAGAGGCTTCTGTGTTTCTTTCGAGTGCTGACGATTTAATGAAAGCAGGAATGGTATGCAGAGTTCCAAACTGGTGGAAGAAAAAGTATTCTTCCGTTTCCCTGAGTGTTTCTATGGGAAGCAAAAAACAATCCTTGTTTGGTGTTGAAACATTGGTTTCGCTCAAACCATCCCTGATGGTCAATGGAAAACCTCTGACCAAAGCTGAGATAAAAAAACTGCTCGAAGCGGACGAAGGACTGATGCTGATCAAGGATGGCTGGGTTGAGGTCAATCATGAAAAGCTCAAGGAATTGCTGGCTGCGATGGATGAAGTATCCGACGAGATGACTCTGGCTGATCTGCTTCGAAAAGAAGCTGGTCTGCAGGAAGAAAAGGTCAAATCATCAAAGGCCGAGATTGGAAACGGGGCCTGGTTAGCCGGATTGTTCGCAAAAATGAAATCCCCAAAACAGGCGGCTGCTTCTGCTATTCCTAAAAGTGTTCATGCCAAACTTCGCCCATATCAGAAGAGCGGCGTGAACTGGCTGAATATGCTGGGTTCCTATGGCTTTGGAGCTTTGCTGGCAGACGATATGGGATTAGGTAAAACCTTGCAGGTATTAACATATCTCGAAGGTCTGCGCAGAAAAAATCCGGAAGCAAAGATTCTTCTGGTTGTTCCAGCTTCACTGTTAGGAAACTGGCAGGCTGAAGCCAGAAAATTTGTTCCTGAAATGCCTTTGTCAATTCTTCATGGAATGAGTGCAGAAAAACTTGAAAAGAAAATACAGGAAGAATCCTCTTTCCTTAATATCACGACCTATGGGATAGCCAGCCGAATGGAGTCCCTGAAAAATCAAACTTGGGATCTTCTGATTCTCGATGAAGCACAGGCAATTAAGAATCCTAAGACCAAGCAGACCAGAATGATCAAACTGATTCCTGCCCATCAGAAAATTGCCCTGACCGGTACACCAGTTGAAAACGATCTGTCCAACCTATGGTCCATCTTTGATTTTTTAAATTCCGGACTGCTTGGTAATCAGTCTCAGTTTTCTCAATACGCCAAAAAACTGCAGGAAAAGCCTGAAGGATATGGAAAACTCAGAAATATGATCGCTCCGTTTATCCTTCGAAGATTAAAAACTGACCAGTCGATCGTACCTGATCTGCCCAGTAAAATTGAGCAGACAGATTACATCGAACTTTCCGCCAAACAAAAAGCCATGTATCGCAAGCGGGTGGAAGAACTTGAAGCTGCTCTTGAAGAGGAAGATGTGGATGATAAAGGAATTAAGAAAAAAGGTCTAGTTTTAGCTGCTTTAACGGCACTCAAGCAAATCTGCAATCATCCAGATCAGTACTCCGGAGCTGAAGTCTTTAAGCCACAGGATTCAGGAAAGTATGAATTTCTTAAAGAGATTCTTGAACCGATTGCTGAAAAAAGAGAATGTGTTCTTGTCTTCAGCCAGTACGCCTCAATGACAGAAGAGCTGGACGATTATCTGGCAGAGATTTTTGGAAGAAAAGGTCTGGTTATTAATGGGTCAACTCCGGTTAAAACCAGAACAGAATATGCGACTCGTTTCAATGAACAGAAAACCTATATCCCCTATATGGTTCTTTCATTAAAAGCAGCAGGTACCGGTTTAAATCTGGTTGCAGCCAATCATGTCATTCATTTTGACCGCTGGTGGAATCCAGCTGTAGAAAATCAGGCAACGGACCGGGCGTTCCGGATTGGTCAAAAGAAAAATGTTATGGTTCATAAGTTTGTCTGCAAAGGAACAATCGAAGAAAAAATCGATCAGCTCATTTTTGAAAAACAGCTGCTGGCTGATTCTCTGATCAATACTTCAGAAGAAGGAGCAGAGAAGATGTTAAGCAATATGAGCAATGATGAACTGATTCAACTGATGAGGCTGGATGTATGAGTTTCGAACATTATAAAAGCACAAGCATAAGCGAACTTCAAAGATTAGCCAGAGATTCTGCCAACACTGCCAGGAAAAAAGGGAAAAAATATGAGCCTGTAATTTCTCATACAAGATCTGGTTCTATCTGTACATCCTGGTGGGGAAAATCCTGGTGTGAGAATCTGGAGCAGTACGCAGATTATGGAAACAGACTGGAACGCGGCAGAAGATATGTAAGAAACGGAACCTTACTTGATTTGAATATCAAAAAGGGATCGGTTAACGCATTAGTACAGGGAAGTCGGAGAAAACCATACTCTGTTCATGTTCGAATCGATCCATTGCCTGAAAAGCAAATGGAAGAATTGATGAATACCTGCACAAAAAGAGTCAGCTCTCTTGAAGCCTTAGCTCATGGAGAATTTCCTGAGGAATTAAAGGGAGTCTTCAGAGGCAAAGGTGGTTTATTTCCTACTCCAAATGAAATCCGATTTGACTGCAGCTGTCCTGATTGGGCATATATGTGCAAACATGTAGCTTGTGTAATGTATGGAATTGGAGTTAAGCTGGATGAAAACCCATTCTATTTCTTTGAACTTCGAGGAATTGATACGGAGAAACTGCTCAAAAAGACTGTAGAGAATAAAGTTGCCGCTCTGTTAGAAAATGCCAGTCAATCTTCAGAGCGAATCCTCGATGACAATCAGATCAATGAACTATTCTCACTCGATCTGGATTGATTCAATCATATTCAGACTACAGGAAGCAGAATGTGATCGAAAAAGAGAAACACCAAAATCATTTTTTGGTCAACTAATTTAAAAAACCTTGCGAGTCTATTTCAAATACTCGCAAGGCTTTTCTCTTATCTGATGGATGTTCTTAAACGCTTGGAGCTATCTTTCACTAATTGTATCCGTTTGTATTAAGTGAAATTATCCTGGGATTGGTTTGCTTTCCATAGCTTTGCTTCTTCAAGAAATGCCGTAATTAACCTTTGCTTCCGCTACTAAATATCTACAACTATCTAATATTCCTCTCAATAGTTACAGATATCTTTCCTGTCCGGCTTGAACCTGTTATCACGGGTCTGCTCCAGACAGATTCCTGTTTCTTCTCTTTTCTGAGGTTTCCCGCCCACTTTTTTCCAGTGTTTGCATGGCAGTCCACAGGCATTC
>NZ_MPJW01000269.1 GCF_001945525.1 Ileibacterium valens | reverse complement strand
GATCAGAGCAAGTGCTTCTTGAGCCTGACCTCTGACGGTTTCATTTCTGCAGACCAGACTTGCCTCGATGAAGTACCTTCTTGCATGGACCCAGCAGTTTGCCAGCTTTGCACCTTCTATCTGGGAGTAGCCACTGTAGCCATCAACCAGCAGAGTGCCTTCAAATCCTTTAAGAAACTCGGCGGCATATCGTCCTGAACGTCCCTGCTGATAATCAAAAAGGACAATCGGAAACTCACAGATATCCGCTGTCTGTTAATGCTAACGTAAAACCAACCAATAATTGCAGCGAGAAATGCGCCAATTTTGGTTGGTTTTATTTTGATATCCTTCTTATAGTAACCTTTTGAAATTTGCACGGGCTTTTATTCCCGGTTATCCCTGAATACCATCAAAGGCGGAAATCTTCTCTGTGCTCCGGCTTTCCTCTCAGGAAAGTCGGAAACGGAAGATTTCCGCCTTTTGTGATTCTGTTGAACTCAGGCAGCCTGACCTTTCAGGCTGAACCTGTTCTGGATCTCTTCAGCCCATGGCAGCAGACTTTCCA
>NZ_MPJW01000267.1 GCF_001945525.1 Ileibacterium valens | reverse complement strand
AGCCCCTTCGGGGTCCTGTGGACCCTGGACAGAACAGACCAGGCATGTAGTGTTTGAATCAGGCAGTGAACTGGTCCAGTAAACTAACGGCTGTAAAACTACTTACACAGTTTAGTTGACAGATCCGATAAAAAAATAAAGGGGCTGTTAAATTTCGACTGATTTTTCATCAGCGAGATTTACAGCCCCTTTTTCTATGCTTTTTATCTGATTCAATCCTGTTTTATGATGTGTTTTTCCGCTCAAGTCAATTTTTGAACGCACTGAAAAGAGCCAAAACTCAAAAAGACTGTTTATAATCTTTTTCAGATTTCGCTTTTCTGCTCCTTTAATTTTCCATAACGTTCGAGTTCTGGGCAACTCATCCGATTTCTGTTGTTTAATTTTCTGATATTGTGTCCCATGGCCACAATAAGCACCTCAAATTTTACGTTTTCCAGTCCCCGGCGTCTCAATCGGCTGTATCTGTAGTTTTCTTTAAGATCTCCGAAGGTTCCTTCCGCCTGAATGCTCCGGCTGACCATAATCTCATGTCCTGCATCTGAAGACATGTTCTCCCG
>NZ_MPJW01000165.1 GCF_001945525.1 Ileibacterium valens | reverse complement strand
GGGGAATGAGGGGAGCCGAAAATGGGGGCTTGCAGGCTCAGAAACAGACATTGGCTACTCTATCTTATGTCTGTTCCTGAGCCTTTCAGCCCCCATTTTGATCACCCAAACTGTTAACTTATAAATCACCCAAATTGTTAACTTTTTTATTGACTACGAACAACTTTTTGAATTTCTATTTTGAAAATACTCTTAATTCACCATTACCTTTTGTTCGGGGTTTTTCGGAGTCAAGTTATTATATGTAGTCTGATTCACCATATTGATTTGATTGATTAAAAAAGTTCTCTGATTTTCGATTTTCAAATTTTTGATTCCAAGCAAAAAAGATTGAATCTTATCTTACATCTCAAAATAAAACATTTCGCCTTCTCATCTTTAAGCTGTTATACATGTTGAAAACATGTAAAAAAGATAAAAATAAGCCCAGCATTACGATTTAATCCGTGATCAATCGCTGTGCTGGGCTAGACTTGATTCTATTTTTAGCTTTATGCTGCTATTTATTCTCTAAGCTCTGAAATCAGCTTTTTTAACAGATTTGAATTTGAGAAACAGACAGCCGTTTAAGTATGATTTGATTCAAAAGTTCTGAATAGCTCTCAGTCCTTTTTGACCATTGTCAGATTATGTAATGGAACTGGTGGATATTTTACCCAGTCATCAAATGCACTGACCCATTCGTCGAGATAATTCAGATAACTTGATAATAAAAACGTAGTGTACCGATGAGCTAGAATGAAGAAATCCTTGGCTTCTTCGAACGCTTTTTCACTCAACATACAGTCTTCAAAAAAAATATGCTGGGAGATAAGACGGTTCATCTCATGCTTCATCAGATACATGAACAGGGATTTTTGAAGTGGAGATTCATCCAGCTCATCAAAGGAAATATGCAGTGATTCCTGAGCGTATGAGATTCCCCGATAAATCATGTACCAGGACAGATCGTTGCCTACCTTGCTGACAATTTCCTGAAATGATCGAATTGGTTTTGCTTTCATGAAATCACCGTCACCTTTCTGTCCTGAAAAATTGTGAAAAACCCGTTTGAAATTCTAACATCTGCAATTCATATTGTAAAAGGCTATGACATATAACCTCCAGGAATGCTCTAGTTTCCATGAATAATGGCACATTCAAAAGCAATTCATAAATCTTCTTTACACTTTCAGGATCTTTTTTTACTTTTTAAGATCATTTTGTTCCATAGAACTCTGATTCGAGCTATCCCGATGATCTTCTTCTGATTCATCCGGTTCATTATATACGCATAAATCAGACTGAGTTTCTGAAGAAACGTTTTTTGCTTTAGCCAGAATGGCACTCAGTTCATTTGAAACCTGCTTGAATTCTTCCGGATTAAACGGGAGTGAAGACGGATTGATTTCCGAATCTGAATTCATTGAATGATCAAGAGATTGATCAGAATGATTCACATTTAAATCCGGTTTCATCCCCAGCTCTGATTGGCTCTTATACTTTTTTTCGCCCTTCTTCTCCGATTTTTTTACTGGATAATCTTCGAGATCTTCAGGTTCTAAGGCCGCAAGCATTTCATCGGTTATTTCTGAAGCTTTGGCCAGACGGTTGGCCTGATGGACCATAGCCTTTTCAAAGTAATTACGTACGGTTCGCCCATTGGCAAAGTCCCTGTCTCTGTTTTCATACATCCGGGTAAAGACATCTTTAACCTTATTTTTTGAATCTTCAGATAAGGTATACCCAGACTTTGAACACATCGATTCAAAGATTGAGTACAATTCTTCGGGCGTATAATCTGGAAAATCAATGAACTTGTTAAAGCGGGATTTCAGACCTGGATTGGACTGTAAAAAATCTTCCATCGGTTTAGGATATCCTGCAACAATGACCGCCAGATCACTGCGGTTATTTTCCATTTCCACAAGTAGGGTGTTAACCGCTTCATAGCCAAAGTCGCTCTTGTCTTTTCCTGAAGTGAGTGCATAGGCTTCGTCAATGAACAACACGCCGCCTTTTGCTGAATTGGTTACTTCCTGAGTCTTGATTGCAGTCTGTCCGACATAGCCGCTGACAAGCTCTGAGCGATCAACTTCAATCAGCTGTCCTTTGCTTAAAGCACCTAACGCATGGTAGATCCTTGCTAACAGTCTGGCTACCGTGGTTTTTCCAGTGCCGGGATTTCCGGTAAAGACAAGATGCATGCTGACATCGATATCTGAGAAATTACGTTCTTTGCGAAGCTTTTTGATCTTAAGCAGATTCACCAGCGAATTGACATCTTCCTTGACGGAATCAAGACCCGTCAGATCATTGAGTTCTTTCATTAGAGTGTCAAGATCTTCTGGCTCAGGAACCTGCTCTTCTTCAAGTTTTCTCTTTTCTTCTGTCTGCTTTTCAAACTGATTCTGAGTTCCGGCAAGATCCAACGATGGAATCGCTGAAGGAATGGCTTCAGGCAACGGAACATCAATCGCCATATTCAGCGTATCGGAAAAGCCCTGAGCTGCCAGCCAGTTGGTTAAGGAAAGAATATAAATCCTCTGGTCCATTTCTTCAAGCATATCCTTATTCATCGAATAAAGACGGAAAGCATCTCCTAACCGATCCAGAACCCGGATGATCGTTTCAGATGCATTTTTTGTTCCATGTTTTAAATCATATTGATAAGCAGCTCTTAAGGAGGTTGGAATCAATCCTCCAAAATCCTGCTTATGCAAATCAAGACGGTGCATCAGATCTGTAAATTCATCCGATTTAAAGTCATAGTCGAGAACTTTACGGATAAATTCAGCTCTTCTTTCGTCAACACTTCCATGAGTTTCCGCTAAAAACAGCAGATAAGAAAGCAGTTCAGCTCGATACTGAACACTCAGCGGTGTATTTAACTGAACAGAAAATTCAGGTAATTCCTTATCACATTCTCCCACGACAGAAAGTCCGGCATTGTATGCATCAATTCCCATCGAAAGAGTTCGATCAACATCATTAGGCATAATCATTTCTTCCTTTCAAAGCAGATATGATGAAAAGTTTAACAGTTAGCAGAATAACAAATACCAAAACAGATCAAAAAAACTGTTTCAGAAAGTTTCTATCTGAGTTTTGTTCATTTTCAGAATTAGAAACTGCATTTAAATTAGGATCTGAATCCGTATTCTTGAGAATTCATACCTGCTTTTTGTTCTTTTATTATCATTCAGAAAATGAATGTTGTCCAACTGCCAATCCATTGACATGAAAGGCAAAAAAGCAGCTGACTAAATTGCCGGCTGCTTGATAATCTTTATTTTGAATTTATGGTTAATAATCAAGAATTTTGAAGTTTTGCAATGAATGCTTATTCAACAGTCACTGACTTAGCCAGGTTTCTTGGCTTATCGACGTCGAGCCCCTTGGAAACTGAAACATAATATCCCATCAGCTGAAGCGGAATGATTGCTAGTGAAGTAGCAAAATGGGGATCGGTTTTAGGAATGTACACGGTAAAATGAGCTGTATCTTCTACATTATAATTTCCATAGGAAGTCAGTCCCATGATATATCCTCCTCTGGATTTGACTTCGACCATATTGGAAATCGTTTTTTCATACAGATCAGGCTGAGTCAGAATACCGACTGTCAGCGTTCCATCTTCAATCAAGGAGATCGTACCATGCTTGAGTTCTCCAGCGGCATAGGCTTCCGAATGAACATAGGATATCTCTTTCATTTTTAAAGAGCCTTCCATAGAGATCGCATAGTCAATTCCGCGTCCGATGAAAAACATGTCATGTGCATTGGCAAACTTGGATGCAAACCACTGGATACGCTCCTTGTCTTCGAGAGTCCGATCCATTTTTGCAGGCAGACTTTCGATTTCCTTAATCAGGCGATGATATTCTTCATCACTGATTCTTCCTTTTGCTAGACCCCATTCCACAGCAAGAACATAGCAAATCAACAACTGGGTGGAATAGGCTTTGGTCGTTGCCACTGCAATTTCAGGACCCGCATAGGTATATAAAACATCCCCCGCTTCTCGCGCGATTGAACTTCCAAGTACGTTGACAATTGCCAAAGTTGGAATTTCCTGATCAACGGCAAGTCTTAAGGCTGCAAGCGAATCAGCTGTTTCTCCGGACTGAGAGATGACGATGACTAAATCCGATTTTTTAAGCAGCGGTTTGCGGTATCTGAATTCACTGGCTAAATCGACACGGACAGGAACTCCTGCAAAGTCTTCGATAATGTATTGCGCTGCAATTCCAACATGGTAGGCCGAACCGCAGGCGACGATATAAATCTGTTCAATTCCATCAAGCTGCGCGATCTGAGTGCTGATGTCGGACAGATTGATCGCTTCATCCACGATATAGTGTCCAATCGTATCCCGGGCTGCTTTAGGCTGTTCATGGATCTCTTTCATCATGAAATGTTCAAAGCCGCCTTTTTCAGCAGCCTGAGCATCCCATTCAATCGTAACCAGATCTTTTTTCGTTTCTTCACGATCGATATTATAGAAAACAGCACTTCCGTCCTGTACTCTGGCAATTTCCATGTTATCGATATAGTAAACCTGGTTGGTGTAATTGAGAATTGCTGGAACATCAGATGCGATAAAGCCTTCATCTTCAGTCAGACCAATAATCAGTGGTGAATCCTTGCGGCAGACATAAATCGAGTCATCTTCATTTTTGAACATGACTGCCATGGCATAGGATCCCCGGATACGAATCATGGCACGGGCAATCGAATCGACTGGTCCCTGTTTGTATTTGTTGCTGTAATACTCAATCAGGTTCACGGCTACTTCCGTATCGGTCTGCGAATAGAAGGTATAACCTGCTTTGACCAGTTTGTCCTTGAGTTCCTGATAGTTTTCAATAATTCCGTTATGAACCGCAATGACTTCCCCATTGGTTGAAACATGAGGATGCGCATTATCTTCGGAGGGTTCTCCATGGGTTGCCCAACGCGTATGACCAATTCCGGCTGTACCGATGATTGCATTGCCATCATCTACTTTTTCAGCAAGAACCTTTAGACGCCCCTTGGCTTTTACAACTTCGATTTCTCCATTCGGTTTGCGAATGGAAATTCCAGCACTGTCATATCCCCGGTATTCAAGCTTTGCAAGTCCTTCGAGCAGTAAGGGCGCTGCCTGTCTGCTTCCAATATATCCAACAATTCCACACATAATCTTCGATTCCTTTCAAGAAATGGTTATTGAAATTAAAAAAAAAACAGTTTTCATTTTACAGTAAAAATCATAAGTCTGATTGGCATGGCCTGCAAAGGCTTGCGAAACGCAGAAATTCATATCAAGTTTAGTTACAAAAGATTGAATTGTGCATTTCTCAACAGGAATTATGACTTTCATCAGCTGCAAATCGGATCATTGTCAATCCTATGGACATTTCAGAATAATCCAGAACCATATTTCACTCTTCATTGATTCTAGGATTTTTGTGAATGTTCCAAATTGTGTGAATAACTGTATTTTACATGATAGAAGTCCAAATTGGATAAATTAGCAAAATTTAAACATATGATCTAATTTTTACTTCTGTATAACGGCGATGCTGCTCCCGTTTTCAATATTAAATCCATTTCCTGTCTTACGATATACAACTCTTGTCTCGTCTTCGATTATATTTTGAAATTTCCACATAAAAAGGCAGAAACGATATGTGTTCTGCCTTTCAATATTGAATTCAGATTAAATGGGATTAAGCCAACGCTTTTTCCTTGAATTCACCTTCAACAACTGGAAGTTCTTCTTCAACCTTTACTGGATATTCTCTTTTTGGTTGGGCAAGTTCGAATGTAACCTGACGCTTTGGCACGTTGACATCGGATAATACGACATTTACATGTTCTCCCATCTTAAATGTCCTGCCGGTGTTTTCGCCTCTTAAGGACATCGTATCAGCATCGTAAATGTAGTAATCATCCTTCATCGTGCGCAGCGGAATCAGACCTTCGATCGTGTTGTCGAGTTCGACAAAGAATCCAAAGCTGGTTACGCCAGAAATGATTCCTTCAAATTTCTGTCCAACTTTATTTTCCATATACTGAGCAGATTTCAGATCGTTGACTTCCCGTTCCAGCATAACGGCATCGCGTTCTTTTTCAGAAAGGTGAAGAGCGGATTTCTTCATTCTCTTTTCATCTTTCTTGAGCGTCTTTTCATCGTTCTGACGATCGATGACATGACGTTTTAACATACGATGAATCAGCAGATCCGGATATCGGCGGATCGGAGAAGTAAAGTGACAGTATTCTTCAAGAGCCAATCCATAATGGCCCAGATTTTCTTCGCTGTAACGAGCTTTCTGCATGGAGCGGATCGCTACGGAAGAAAGGATTTCCTTCGCATTTTCATCTTCGATGGCGTCAAGAAATTTAGCGACATCAAGTGGACGGCAGTTGTTTGGATCCAGATCACACTTTACATTCATGCTTCTGGCCATATTGATCAAAGCTTCAATCTTTTCAGGATCCGGGGTTTCATGAACCCGATACATACCTGGAAGTTTTTTGGTGTGCAGTTCATGAGCAACAGCTACATTGGCTGCAATCATAGCCTCCTCAATCATCTGTTCAGCCCATCCGCGTTCCTTAACAACGACATCGACTGGTTTTCCTTTTTCGTCCAGTACGAAATAGGCTTCTTTTGTTTCAAAGTCGATATGTCCACGGTCCTTGGTCTGCTTCTTTAATGCAGCGGCAAGATCAGAGAAATCGCGAAGCATGTCTCCAACCTTGTCATAGCCAGGATGGCTTCCAGGATTATCAAGGTATTCATTGACCTTGGAATAGGTACATCTTTCATCAGAATGGATAACTGAATCGAAGATATCGTAATCGGTCATGATTCCATCCTTGTTAAAGTCCATTCGACAGGTCAGGGTCAGGCGATCAACATCGGGATTTAATGAACAGATTCCATTGGACAGCTGGAATGGCAGCATTGGAACAACCCGGTCTGCTACATAAATCGAAGTACCTCGTTTGAAGGCTTCTTCATCAATGGCTTCATCTTCCTTGACATAGTGCGATACGTCTGCAATATGAACATACAGACGCCATCCGCCATTCGTGAGTTTTTCAACTGAAATGGCATCGTCAAAATCCTTAGTCGAATCGCCGTCGATGGTTACTGTCTTTAAAGCTCTCAGATCATAACGGTCTTTGAGTTCTTTTTTCTTAACTTTTGTAGGAATATCATCCAGTTCCTTCTGGACTTTTTTGCCGAACTCCTGACGAACTTCGTTTTCGCAAAGAATTCCGGTTACATCTACACCCGGTTCGTCTTCCTTACCGAGTAATTTTTCAATTTTAACTTTTAAAGGAGCCGTATACTCTACAACTTTGACAACGGCTTTCATATTGTTGGAAAGGGCGAAATCTTTTTCATTAATGACATCAAAAGATGTATGAAGATCCACGTCGCTGCGGAATTTAAGTCCGCGTCTGGTGCTTACAAATGTTCCAACGACATATTTGATTCCGCGTTCATAAATATGAACGACTTCATTGCCTTTGCGAGAGATCTTGACCAGAACTTCATCGGAATCGAGAAGAATTCTTGAATCTGATTTCGGGACATAGACTTTATTGTCACGGTTAAACACGGCATATTCCATCGGAGAAACATCTCTTGCCTTACCCGCAACGAAATTTTTGTTATCGATCAGAATGTATTTGACGTGATTGTTGTACAGTTTACGTTCATCCTCAAGTTCATTCAGACAGACACACATTTCCTTAAAATCACGCGTATTGGTGATTCCAAGTCGTTTTTGAAGCTCTTTTACATTCATGCTTTTGTTCTTTTCAAAAAGCATCATGATTTCATCTCTCATATTCGCCCTCCCAGAAAATTCAAAAGGGCCATTTGGTAATGGCCCCTACGATCAGATTATTTGTAAAGATATAACCAGAACGAAAAACAGGATGCCACAGGCCAGTGTCATACGGCTGATCACTTTTTCAGGCCCGCGCTCTTTCTGAACCGCGAACAAGTTCAGGTCCCCTGAACCAGTAAAGGCTGCCGATAAACCATCGGATTTTCCGCTCTGAAGCAGAACCAGAATAATCAAAAGTCCTGCATCGACCATTAATAAAATATTGATAATGTTTTCCATCAAATCACTCTTTCTTCTTTATTTTCCCGAAATCATTATAACAACTTCGCTTTTAAATTGTCATTAACTGCTCAGGGCTCACTTCTGAGAGATCACCGATTACCCAATCCGGATGAATATTCAACCTTTCGATATCTTGTCGATGGTGAACGCCGCTTTCAACCATCAATGTTTTAACATTGCTGTTTAATCCAAGGGCAATATCTGTTTCCAGATTGTCTCCAATTAAAAGAATATCTTCAGGCTTCAGGCCAAAATGGCGGCAGAACAGATCCATCATGACCGGACTTGGTTTTGAAATATCCGGTGACTTCTGATTGATCGCATATTCAAACAGCGCCACCACTGAGCCGTTTCCAACTTCAAATCCTCCAGGTTTTGCCAGGATTCGATCCTTGTTGGTTCCGATCAGTTTAGCTCCATTCAGAAGCATATCAAGCGCTTTTGAATAAGCCGCATAATCAGCGTTTTTATCGAGACCCACGAAAACAAAGTCCGGTTTTTCATCCGTAATGGTAAATCCATTATCAAGCAAAGCCTGCTTCATTCCGTTCTGACCAATGTAAAAGGCTTTAGTCCCCTCTTCATGGGCTGCCACGTATTCTGCCGCAGCCATTGCCGAATTATAGAATTTCTCTGGCAAAAGATTATGATAGCCCATTTTTTCCATATGAGCAACATTTTCTTCAGGGGTCCGCATCGAATTATTGGTTAAAAATAAAACTGGAATCTTCTTCTTCATCGCTTCATTCACCAATCGGACTCCGCTTTCGATCGGTTCAGTTCCTCGATAGAGCGTTCCATCAAGATCAAAAACTAATGTTTTCATAGGTATCAGTTCCTCCATCAAAGGTCGATTTTCATTCTGTTCCCTGTTTAATGCCAAGAACCGAATGATAGAAATCTCATATTATGTATAGAGAAAAAAGCGGCCGAATTTGCCGCTTTTTCAGTTTATCAGTTTATTTTTTTAAATGAAGACATTGTTTAAAAATCGTTCAATATATCCAGAAAACCAGGCAAGAATCTCAATGATTTTCTAGAATTCTTCTTCTTTCTTTTTCAGATCTGCGAATGGTATATCGGTTTCAGTTTCACGTCCGAAAATACGGATGGATACTGAAGCGGTCTTTTCATTCTGATCGAGACTGATGACTTTTCCGGAATCTCCTTCAAAAGGTCCGCCGATGATTTCAACCTGATCTCCTGGAGCAAAGTCAATTGTCACTTCTGTGACCTGACCCATCTGACGAAGAACATTATCTATTTCTTCCTGAGGTACAGGGAAAGGTTTAGCCCCTTTTCCACTCGATCCGATAAATCCGGTAACTCCTGGTGTATTTCTGACAACATACCAGGCTTCATCTGTCATTCGCATCTGGACCAGAATGTAACCATCAAAAAGATTGTGCATCTTTTCTACGGTCTTTCCGTCTTTTTTCGTTTCGATCTCTTTGGTTTCAGCAATCAGCACCTGAAACAGAGTATCCTCCAGGCCCATTGTCTTAATGCGGCGTTCGAGGTTTTCCTTGACTCTTCTTTCCATACCGGCATAAGTGTTTACCACATACCAGTTCTTCTGCAAATCTTCTGCCATAATTTAAATCTCCTTTAAAAAGAATTTACAATTGTTCTGAAATTCTGCTTTATTTTTCTGATTCGATGTTCATCATCGAAAAAATCAAAAGCGGATCAGAACATCGTTTGAATCGAACTCACGACAAAAAAACCATACCGCCAAATCTTTCCATCGTCAAACGCTCTCAGATTGAGGTTTAAGTCCTCTACAGCAAGTACAGATTTTTTTCCAGTCTGTTTCGTTTTGAGCGATTGCTAAAAGCAATCACCAAAGAAGCTTCAACAGAAGATTCGAAAGACAAAGCAGATCAGAAGGGAGTCAGACCATACGAATTGGTTCATTTTCTTTCTGGTAATTCTGATCAAAAGTGATCCATTAATGCCAAGTATAGCATTGAATGCTTTTCATTTCTTTAAGAGAACTTCTTCGCAGCTCGTTCTGTCAAAATTCGATTTTCAGATCTTTAAAACTTCAACTGATTAGACCTTCAGTCCAATTAAACGATTTAACATAGACTGAATGAGATTTTTCCTTCTAAAACCAGAAATATGCTGGGTATGAATTCCGGTTTAGAAATCAGGTTAAGAACTGTAAAAGAAAAAGCGGCCACCCATTTCTGGTCAGCAGCTTTTTTATCCTATTACTTCAGGCGCTAAAACTTAGAGAGAAACGATCCAACTGATCAGTCCGGAAGCTGCCATTTCACAGACAAAGAAGTAAAGCCCAAAGAGCAGCGTGAAAATCACGACCAGTCCAGACGTGCTGAACAGCTGCTTGAGTGAAGGCCACTGTACTTTCTTTAATTCTGCTAAGACTGCTTTTGGAGAGAACGTAGGATCTTTTAAGTTGTTTTCCATTGTTATCCCGCTTTCTAAAATTTCTTTTGAATTGTTATTTTGCTTCTTTATGCAAAGTGTGTTTATTGCATTTTGGACAGAATTTTCTAATTTCCAGACGCTTGGTCTGAGCCTTTTTATTCTTCTCAGTCGTATAGTTTCTGGAAAGACATTCTTCACAAACCAGAGTTATTTTGTCTGCCATACTCGGCCTCCTTTGCAAATTTAAAATATATCAGTGAACAAAAATTATGTCAATGACTGTTAATTTCGCAGACTATTCTGGAACAGGTCCTTTTTAAATCGGCGATTTCTGCTCTTGAATAACCATAATCTCTCATCAGTTCTGCTTTTTTGACTCCCTGCGCAAGCAGGTGGACAATTTTCTTTTGCCTGTCTGTAATCTGTTGATTCAATCGTTCAAAAATCAGCTCATAATACATTTTCTCGATGATCTTTGAGCCATCCAGAGCCCGGGGATCTCTGAGCATCCCTGTTGATTCGTAATCGATTCTTTCAGAATACTTAGACTGATCCGGGCGATCAGAACCATCTTTTCTGGCTTTTCTCTTATAGCCTCGACTGACATTCGATGCCATCATTCGAAGGTTGTGCTCCAGAAAGGTCTTAAACTGACATCCTCTTTGAGGATTATATCGATAGACCGCATGAATAATTTCCTGATCACAATCATGAAACCAGTCTTCAATCGTATAGGCAATTTTGGACTGATCGAACAGCTCGTGATATAAAATGCGCTCTTTCGTGCGATATTTCCTGCACAGCAAATCTAAGGCTTCCGAATCGTTCATTATAATCAGGTAAATCAGTTCGTAATCATTCAAATTTTTTAAGGAATCCATTCTTCTCTCCTGAAACCCAAAGCATTCGAATTCAAACAGGAAGAGATTCAATTTCTTTCAATCCATACTGCGGCTCAAGACCAATTATCCTGAAATAAATCATATCTGCAGATTTTCTTAAGGCAATTTTAAGAATACAACCAACCAGATGATTCGTGGAAAAATCAGGGAAGAAATTCCAGAACCATCTACTCAACATCCATATTGAACTATATCAGTTGGTTTGAATATCCGAAATGATTCATATCTAAGCAATCACTTCGACAATGGATGACGCTGATTGACTACTTCATACATCAGAATCCCTGCGGCAACCGAAGCATTCAGCGATTGAACATTACCATACATGGGTAAAGTGACGGCATAATCGCAATGCTTTTTTACGTTGCGGCTGATCCCTTTTCCTTCATTTCCAATGACAATGACTACAGGAATATCATAAATTCCTTCCCGGTAATCCCTGGCGTTTTCAAAATCAGTAGCAATTGCCCAGTATCCATTATCCTTGAGGGTATCGATAGCGTTGGACAGATTGGTTACACAGGATACTGGAACGGTATAAGCCGCTCCAGTACTGGCTTTAATGGCGGCTGGTGTTAATGAAGCTGAGTTGTGTTTTGTAATCAGAACTCCATTCGCTCCAGCGGCATCCGCTGTTCTTAGGATGGCTCCTAAATTGTGTGGATCCTGCAGTTCATCGAGTGCGATGAAGAAACCATTTTCTTTTTCAGGAACCATTCTGATCAGATCTTCCACCGAATATAAAGGAATATCCTTAACCTTGGCTGCAACCCCCTGATGGATTCCCCGATCGGTTAATCGATCAAGATAAGCCCTGGAGACTGTAGAATTTCGAATATGTTGTTTCGAAATCATGTCCAGTATCTTTTTATCTCGAAAGCCATCCAGTAAATAGATTTCAAGGATCTGAGAAGGGTCTTCCTGCAGCTGGCTGAGGACATTTTTGCCATAAACGATCATAGCGTATCTCCAATTTCCATACAGAGATCAAGCAGCTGATTCAGCCTTTCTTCATGGTGGTAGCGGCTAAGATAACCGACCAGACATTCAAGAGCTGTTGCCTGCATATATGTCTTGCGGTCAGCGTTTTTTGCAGTGGTATTCACGTTGGCATTTCGGCCTCGGCGAAGCATTTCTTCTTCGTCTTCAAGAAAGAAATTTCTCTGATTTAGTTCATTCAGGATCGCAGCCTGCCCTCTTGCAGAACAAATTTTAGCACTCGCACGTTCAAAGACCGCAGGTTTCTGAATCCCCTTATTGAGAATATGATTTCTGGCTTTTAATGAATAAATGGCATCGCCAATCCAGGCTAAGCTGACTGGATTCTCTGTAACAATCTCCATTATACCAATCCTGCTTCCATCAGCTGCGCACGCAGACCATCTGCTTTTTCGAAGTCTTTTTCCTTAACAGCCTGTTTCCAGTTTTTCCAGGTTTCAATTTCAGTTTCATCAGGGATATGCACATTCATTCTCACTCCCAGGATCTTCATCATCTGATTGACTGATCCACATAGTAAGGCTACTTCTTCTAAATCAGGTTCACGTTTGCGAAGAGCTGTGTTGAGAGCCTTGATGGCAGCCATTAACGCAGTAATCGCATTTGGCGTATTGAGATCTTCAGCCATCTGAGTGATAAATTCAGCGTAGTGCGGTTCATTTTGATCAAATTCAGGAGTCATCTGATTCAGAGTGAGGATAAGAAGAGCCTGCTGGACTGGCTTTTCAATTTTCTTAATCTCTTTTCCTGCATTATCGAGCGCTTCCGCATTCAGGTTTAACGGAGCTCTGTAATGCGTGGAAACCATCATCCAGCGAACCACTGGTCCGCTATACTGTTCAATCAGATCCTTAGCCCATAAGACATTTCCAAGCGATTTGGACATTTTTTCATTGTCAATGTTAATCATACCGTTATGAACCCAGGTATTGGCCAAAGAGGTATCATGCAGCGAACGGCACTGCGCGACTTCATTTTCATGGTGCGGAAATTTCAGATCCATTCCCCCACCATGTATATCAATCAAGTTCTTTTTAAAGACATCCTGAATCATGACGACACATTCGGTATGCCATCCTGGCCGTCCCTTACCCCATGGAGAATCCCACTGAATCCCCTTATCAGTCTTTTTCCAGAGTGTAAAATCAAGTGGAGATTCCTTGTTTTCATTTTCATCAATTCTGGCTCCGACAAGCAGATCGTCAACTCTCTGATGGGACAATTCCCCATAGCAATGATCGCTATTTACCCGGTAATATACATCATTTCCGGCCTGATAAGCCGCTCCATTTTTAACCAGCTCATCAATAAACTGAATGATGTGATCCATCGTCTCGGTCACGCGTGGAGCATAATCTGGTTGTCTGGCCCCGAGATCAGTTCTCGTTTTTGCATAAACTTCGATGTATCGATCTGTGATCTCTTTTTCACTGACTCCTTCCTCGATGGCTTTTGCAATAATCTTGTCATCCACATCGGTGTAGTTGGATGCATATGTGACCTCATAGCCTAATGCTTCTAAAGTATTGACAAGGGTATCAAAAACCACAATTGGTCGGGCATTTCCTATATGCGGGTAATTGTATACGGTTGGACCACAGACATACATTGAAATTTTATTCTCTTCAATCGGTTTGATTTCTTCTGTTTTCTGTGTATAGGTGTTGTAAAGCTTCATAACGATCTCCTTTTCAGAAGAATCCTGCTTTGAATTTCAGGATCATTCTAGCAATATAAAGTGACAAATCTTGTTTATTTCAGATTATTTTCCATCTTTTATTTAAAACAGAAGCTAGTTATTATCATCAGAATCAGTCATTTTGAGCAATGCTGCAAACTGTTCAATTAATGCAGGATCAATTCCTTCATCTCTCATATTTTCAATGTAGGCTGCATCAAGGTCGTCTACATCTTTTGTCAGATTATCACGTTCATCATCAACGAGTCTTTCACGAATTGCCATATCAGTGCCTTCTTTCTATTCTCAACGAGCTTTAATTCAATTAACGCTAATTATTCTATCGCAGTCAGCTATTCTTCCAGATCGAAGAAACAGCTAAACATTGTAATCATACCGAATTTTTGAATTCATGCAAAATTGCCAATTTTTACAGGTTTTATTATGAGTTGGTCTATAGACTTCCCCAGCAAACAGAGCGTTACTAGGACTCCCGCCTTCAATCATGCTGCAGAAAAAGAAAATTTTGATACAGAAAGGCCAGCTTGAATTTTGACTTCAGGCTGGCGTTGATTCCAATAAATTTTGATAGGATAATTTTCAAAAATCGCTTAAAATCAGGGATCAATCCAGATCCATATTTATTATTTATTTTCCCTTTGAAAACGGATTGATTATTCTTCTCTTGCGGAAGAATCAGACTGATCAGAATCTTTCTGCTTATTCTGGTCGTCCTGATGGTTTTTTAATTCCGGAAGATTCTGATTTTTAAATTCCTGATCGGACATTTCTTTATTTCTGAATTTTTTAAAATGATGATCTTTGTTTCCTATATGTTTTTTCTTCCAGTAAAACTTTCGAATCAGCCATAAAAGCAGTCCGATCACCACAATCCATGGAAACAGATAAATCAGGAAGATCAGCAGATTCTGCAGACCTAAAAGCATGTATGACCAGGTATTTTTCAATGCAAAAGTTAGATTATCGATAAAACTTTCCTTTGGGCTGCTCAATACTTCAACCTTTTCAATGTTCAGATACACTGTGGAATATTCAACATCCATATCCATGCTGGACAGCTGTTCTCTATAGTCCTTAAGCTGCTGATCTACTTCCATCTGCTTTTGCTCGATATCAATGATTTCAGACAAATCTTTTGCCTGAGAGAGAAGTTCCTTTAACCGATCGCTTTGTTTTTCAAGAAATTTGATCTGTTCTTCAGTCTGTGAATAGCGCTTATAGATGTTGTCAGCATTCTTGGAAAGAGAAACTACATTGCCATCGTTATCAATCTCATTTAAGAAGGAATCAAGGTTTTTCGCAGGAATTCGCAGGGTATACGATCCATAATAAATATCCTGACTCAGCGAAGATTCGTCTGCTAAAGAACGCTCATGAGCAGATGGATTATCATAATAAGAATGATTAGAGAGGTTTTCTGCTGTGATAAATCCACCTGCTTTCTCGATATCAGCTCTGACTCCTGACCACGTTTTTTCATAATCCCGGGTTTCCATACTGACATTTACTGTGTAGACCATTTTTGTCTGATCCATATTTGCAGGGTCAATCCATCCAGAATCTTCCTGATTCATCTGAATTTCGGAATCATCAGCAGCCTCCTTTGCAATTTCTTCTGAAGCAGGAGAAGTATCGTGGGAATTGAGTGCTTCAACAGATTTATTTGAAAAAGAAACCGGTGAAAAATCATTTGTTGACATACATCCCATCAATGATAAGAAAAGAGCTGTAATTCCACCAAATAGAGCTGTTATTCTTATTCTCTGTTTTAAAATAGGATGGTTTTTTATTTTGTATTCATCTTCTGATTGAGACTTCTTTACCAAAACACTTAAATAACGCTTCATTTTTTTCTTCTCCTTTGGTTTTTGTCCAATCAATTCCTGAATTAACTGCCGTCATTCAGTCATCTCTTCATTGTGGTTTTCTTATCTGTATTCATAGCATTTACCGAGTATTTCTGATGTAAGCCTATAAGCTGAACCTTAAAGTTCTATAAATCTGTTTTAATTGTTTTACAAAAAAAGGTATCCCGAAGGATACCTATCGCTAAATCTTAATAAATGGGGGTAATTAAGCTTTTTCCTGTCCCAGTTCAGCGAAGTACTTAATAGTACGAACCATCTGAGAGGTGTAGGAGTTTTCGTTATCATACCAGGATACAACCTGTACCAGAGTGTTTCCATCTCCAGTAGGAGTAGCCATAGTCTGAGTAGCATCAAACAGAGAACCGTAAGTCATACCGATTACGTCAGAAGAAACGATTTCTTCAGTGTTGTAACCGAAGCTTTCAGTTTCAGCAGCAGCCATTGCAGCGTTAACCTGATCAGTTGTAACTTCACCTTCAACTTCAGCTACAAGGATAGTAGTGGATCCTGTAGGAACAGGAACACGCTGAGCGGAACCGATCAGTTTTCCATTCAGTTCAGGAATAACCAGACCGATAGCTTTAGCAGCACCAGTAGAGTTAGGAACGATGTTAACAGCAGCAGCGCGGGAACGACGTTTGTCACCTTTTCTCTGTGGTCCATCCAGAGTCATCTGGTCACCAGTGTAAGCATGTACAGTAGTCATGATACCGGATTTAATAGGAGCCAGTTCGTTCAAAGCTTTAGCCATAGGAGCTAAGCAGTTCGTTGTGCAGGATGCAGCAGAAATAATTGTGTCTTCAGGTTTCAGGATTTCCTGGTTAACGTTGTAAACAACGGTTGGCAGGTCGTTTCCAGCAGGTGCGGAAATAACAACTTTTTTAGCTCCAGCGTCTACGTGAGCCTGAGCTTTTGCCTTAGAAGTATAGAAACCAGTACATTCAAGAACTACGTCAACATCCAGGTCGCCCCAAGGCAGTTTGGAAGCATCAGCTTCTTTGTAGATTTTGATTTCTTTACCATCAACGATGATGGAATCTTCAGTTGATTCAACTTTGTCAGCTAATTTGTAAGTACCCTGAGTAGAGTCATACTTTAAAAGGTGAGCTAACATTTCTGGGTTAGTTAAGTCATTGATAGCAACAACTTCGTAGTTAGGGTCATCAAACATCTGACGGAAAGCAAGACGTCCGATACGGCCGAAACCATTTAATGCGACTTTTACTGTCATTTTCAGTAAATCCTCCTTTAAATATCAACCATATTTTAGATGAGTACTTCAGCATTTTCAAGCCCTATCTTTTTTAAGAATTTGCAACAATTTTAACCGCAAATCGATTATTTGATCGATGGCTCGTTATCTGGAAACGCTTTCTTGTTTGTGATTTACGATTATAAAACAGCGTTATTCAGATACTGCGAAACCTCAATGATCAAACAGCCGGCAGTTAAACGCAAAACTTTCAGGGGTTCTCAGAATCCTGAAAATTTCGCGGTGAATTCTTTTTTAGACAGGACCTTGCAGCCAGCCAAAACTCACTCGAACATGGATCTGCTTTTATTCTATCCTGTTTTAAAGAAGGATGACTAGCAAATTTGTAAAATTATATTTACTTGTTTACCAATTCATTATTAAGTCTGAATATCAAACGGATTAAACCTTTTTTCTTCACTTCTTTCTTCAGTCTTTTAAATTCCTATCAAGTTGAACCTTTCGGTAAGAGCTGGTTTACAAATGATGTGAAATCAGTAAAGAAGGTCTTAGTTTATCATCAGGAATGAAACAATGTTTCAAGATTTGATAACAGCGTTTATAATGAACAAAAATGAAAAGGAGAGATCTGTTATGAATATTCAGGAGTTGCTTCGTCTTCTCGAAAAGGATGCTCGCTTAAATGCAAGAGATTTAGCGGAAATTTTAGGAGAAGATGAGCAGGAAGTGGCCGAACAGATTGATGAAATGGAAAAAAATAAGATCATCTGCGGGTATCATACGGTCATTAACTATAACAAGGTACTCAAAGATGAACTTGTTATGGCCTTTATCGAAGTCGATATCAAGCCTCAACGGGATAAAGGATACGATTATACTGCGAGTCTGATCGCAAATTATCCTGAAGTTGATTCAATGTACCTGATCACCGGTGATTCAGATTTCATTTGTCTTGTCCAGGGGAAAACCATGTTTGAAGTTGCTCGATTCGTTTCTGATAAAATTGCCTGTATTCAGGATGTTAACTCAACAAAAACTCTGTTTGTTTTGAAACAGTATAAGCAAAGCGGCCTTTTGACTGGCGATGGCAAGGAAAAAGTTATTGAAGAAAGACTGGTGGTGAGCGCATGATAAAAAAACCATCCCAAGCTGTCATTGATATCAAGCCCAGTGGCATCCGTAAATTTTTTGATCTGGCTTCGAGTATGAAAGGCGTTATTTCCTTAGGGGTTGGTGAGCCTGATTTCGATACGCCATGGCATGTGACTGAAGCTGGTGTCGATTCTCTTGCCAATGGACAGACTCATTACACCGCAAACCGTGGGCTGCTGAGACTTCGTCAGGAAATTTCTAAATTTCATGATGAACATTATGGAACAAAATATGATCCTGATAAGGAAATCATTGTAACCGTCGGTGGCAGCGAAGCGGTTGATTTATGCTGCAGAACACTTTTAGAACCAGGTGATGAAGTTATCGTATTGGATCCGAATTATGTTGCGTATGAACCAGCAATTCTTTTACAGCATGCCAAACCGGTATTTATTGAATTAAAGGAAGAAACTGAATTCAAGCTTCTTCCTGAGGATTTAGAGAAAGCTATCACAGATAAAACAAAAGCAATCATTCTTAACTACCCATCCAATCCAACTGGTGGAGTCATGACCAGAGAAGATTACGAGAAACTTGTTCCCATCATTAAGAAAAGCGGCATTTATGTCATTTCGGATGAAATTTATGCAGAGTTGACGTTTGATGGTGAATTTGCTTCCCTTGCCCAGTTTGATGAAGTAAAAGATCAGGTCATTGTAATCAATGGTTTTTCAAAAGCCTTTGCGATGACGGGGTGGAGACTGGGATACACGCTTTCCAGCCGTGAAATTTCGAGTCTGATGTTAAAGATCCACCAGTTCGTGATTATGTCTGCACCTACTCCTGCTCAACACGCAGCCATCGAAGCTTTAAAAAATGGATATCCGGACGTTCTGGAAATGAAAAAAAGCTATGAACAGCGCCGGAATTTGCTGGTGAGCCGTTTGAATAAAATGGGGCTGAAGACCAATATGCCTCATGGAACGTTCTATGTTTTTGCCAATATCAAACCCAGCAGACTGAGTTCAGATGACTTTTGCACACAGCTTCTTGAACAGGAAAAAGTGGCAATTGTTCCCGGAACCGCATTTGGAGTACATGGTGAAGGTTTTGTCAGAATTTCTTATGCTACAAGTCTTGATAACATCAAGAAAGCCTGTGAAAAGATTGAACATTTCCTGGAAACGCTGGATAATCAGAGAAAGGAGGAATTAGAAGCTGAAGTCTTGGAAGTGATGGAAGAAATCATTTCGATCTAGTATCGGATGGAAGCCTCAGCAAAACTCAGAAACAAACATTTCGTGTATTCTGCTGCAGTCTGAATCCACTTTTTCTTTTACAAATCAAGTCCTGTTTTACGGTTGCTTCAATAAAAATCAAAATCCCAAAAGGACTATAGAAAATCTTACGTAAACCTGTTAAAAAAAAAGGAATCCAGCATTTCGTTGGATTCCTTTTGATTCCTATTGCCGTCAATTCAGCTAAAGATTGACATCTGTATCCTTTTTAGTCGAATTTTCTTCCTGTTTAATGGATTCGTCTGCTGATAGATCTTCTGTATTTTCATTTGGTTTGTTTGATGTTTGGGTAATAATAGTCTGAGTGATATCTGAATCAGGCTCTAAATTATCTGAAGCAAACTCATTTGGTTCGACCATTTCAGTTTTTGTCACATCGACCTGAATCTGTGTAGTAGGAAGATCAGGTAATGGAGTATTAGCTTTCATTGGATCCTGATTAAAACAGTCAGATGACTGGATATCATTTACACCCTGGTCTATGACTGGAGTATTCAGCTCTTCAGTAAATTGTCCATAAACTGGTTTTTCATAGTAGTTTCCAAGCTGATCATCGTTTACATCCATCAAAATTTTCACATAGGCTACTTCAGTATAAACTAAATTGGCAATTGCAATTAGAATCCATAAAATCATGAAAATAAAAGAAGCAAATAATCCAAATACCGGATTCAGCATAAAACCCAATACCAACAAAACAACAAGGATGATAGCTATTCCGCTGGTTACACCAATTGGCAGGAAGGCCAACAAAAGGCAATCGGAAAAGTTTGGAGTATATCCTTCTTCCTGATTTTCTTCAGCCGCAATTTTATAAACCCCGTAGTAGCTGATTGAATTAGAAACAGTTCCGCCGACTACAGTAATTAATGCTGCAAAAGCAATTATTAAAAGGATAAATGGAAGAATCGAAGTAATCATCTCTCCAATCGCATAAGCATCTGCATATTCGTAGATGTATGAGAAATAGTACAGTTTATCATAGATCGAGTAAGCAAATCCACCAGCCAGTAATGAGAAGAAAAAGAAACTGATCAAGCCGATTCCAAATGCAGTCAATACACTGAGGAGAACATTCCAAATGAGATATGTTTTCAGGTACTTTTTCCAATTCTCAAATCCATACCGGAAAAATTCCTTATACATCTCTAAAAAGTCCATCCTTTGATTTTCAAAGACTGTTTTCTTAAGAATCTCAATTGAAGAGATAATTGTAAAATAAGCGATTCCCAAGTCTACAACCGCCATAAGAATTGTGATAATCGGCTGCCAGAAATCTCTGAACAAGCCATTAAACAGAGCGCTTATCAACCCAATTGCGATCATGTTGAGAATGTTAATACCGATCAATAACAACACGCTTTTTTTATGTTCTACGACCTGATTCCAGGCCACGCGAAGATTTTTCATAATATTCCTTTCCAGTATCATTAATTTATTGAATACCTATGAAAATCATACCTTTCAAATGTGAAAATTAGAGATTGAAAAGCTTAACGATTACCAAGCATTCCTTAAGATTTTCAATAAGTTCAAAAATTCAACATATTAATTAAGATCAATGTTCAAAATGATTCTATTGTTAGTTTAAATACGATTTAATACAGGTAATTTCCTATACCGCTTCGACAGTCTCGATAGTATGTTAATGCATTATACAACGATACAATATAGTTAATTATATCACTCTTTAATAACCGGAATAAATAGGTTATAAATTTTTAAACAGTTTCAGAAATAAAGAAAAAAGCCGATCTGAAGTGATTGCTCACTCAGATCGGCTTGCTGTTTGCATGGCCTCTTGCTATTTTCGCTGTTCACTATCGTCGCCGTTAGAATGCTTGACTGCCAGGTTCGAAAAGTGTCTGGGTATTTCCATTCTGCCATCAAGACCACACCATGGATCTTTCAAAACCAAACATCAGCGACATCCTTCTTGTCTGTTGTCTTTGTTCTTTGTGTTTTACACTTCGCTTGCTTCGATCAAGCCCTCGACCGATTAGTATCAGCCAACTTCATGCATCTCTGCACTTCCAT
>NZ_MPJW01000196.1 GCF_001945525.1 Ileibacterium valens | reverse complement strand
CCTGACTAACAGCGGCAGAATTGTCAGAGATGGCAGCGGCATCAGTCTCCACAAACTCTATCCCTTCTGTTTTCGCAGAGCTTTCCAGTCTTCGTTTCCAGTAGCCAAAAGAAGAGAGTAGATCAGGTCGTTCTTCTGGCAGAATTCCTTCTGAGAAAGGCCGGAGAGGTGATAAGCCTGAACCTGTCTGGTCCAGAACTCCCGGTTTCCTTTTCGAGTTGGTGCATAATGGTAATTCGGCATAATGAAAAATCCTCCAGTTTCGTTGTAGACAATCTACCAACAGTTACTGGAGGATTTAACCCCGTCAAATATAAAGAACTTACCATCATTCTTGGCATCACCCTGTTTTCTATGTTTTTTGGTGCCGGGAATCTGATCTTTGCTCCGTATCTCGGCGCACAGGCCGGCTTTTCTGCCTGGAAAGTCCTGGCCGGAATGCTGATCACGGCGGTTGTCATGCCGATTGCCGTAGCTGCGATTATCTCCCTGTTTGAGAATGCTTTTTCCACGATCAGCCGGATCTGGAAACCGCTCGGTCCCATCTTCATGACCATCGTCTATATGCTGATCGGCCCCTGCATCGCCATCCCCCGTACTGCTTCGACTGCTGCTGAAATGTGGAGTTGGCTGATCGGGAAGGGATTTATTATGTGGATCTGCATCTTTGCCTTCTTTGCCATTGCCGCACTGATGGTGATGCATCCCGGAAAGCCCAAGGATATCCTTGGCAGGGTGATGGGAGGTCTGCTGATCGCTCTTATCCTGTTTCTGTGCGTTCCGATCCTGTTCAGAAGCTCTGATGTGGCTGCGCCGGCTGCCTGATATACGGCTCATCCGTTTTTTGCCGGACTCAATGAAGGATATCAGACCATAGACATCCTGGCCTCCTTCTGTTTTGGCACGATTCTGAAAATTAACATCCGTCAGGAGAAAATCGAGAATGAGCATGCCGCCATGCTTTCCGCTTCTTTACTTGCCGGTTTTCTTCTGGCAGCCATCTACAACCTGCTCGCTTTGAGCGCGATGAAAGAAAGCGCCCTTCTGCATAGCGCAGAAAATGGAGTGCAGATTCTTTCTGAAGCCGGAAACATGAGCTGGGGCAGCGCCGGAAGAATTCTCTGCGGAATGATTTTTCTGATCGCCTGTCTGAATGTCTGCGCTTCACTGCTGGCCTGCACTTCGGAATATTTCAGCGAACTGGCGCCGAAGCTTTCCTACCGGTCCTGGCTGCTCGCCTTCACACTGATCGGCGCGATTACCGCCTGCACCGGACTGAATGCCGTTCTTTCCTGGAGCGGGAAAGTTCTGTCTCTGATCTGTCCGATCGCGATCCTGATCCTGGCTGTTTCCCTGATTCTTTATTTTGTAAAAGGGAAACAGGAGACGCAGAAGAGTGAAAGTTCACAGACCATAAAACAGTAAAAAGTCTGCGTCTCTGAATAAAACCTTCATGAATCATCCATAAAAAAGCCGTTCAGCTTCTGATCCGGAATCTTCGTTTCAGGAAGCTGAACGGCTTTTTACTGCAGATATACAGTTGAATTTTATTACAAATGAAATTCAGACTGAAAGGACGGACTGGCCTTGGATGACAGGCAGAAAATCGATGGCAAATTCTCTGCGGAGGGCGGCAATTCTCTTTTTCATTGCTGTTCTGGAAAGATCTGTCCAGAACAGAACATCAAAACCGTGAATGCTGCCGGCATTTTCTGTCAGCTCGACAGGAATTCCGGCTTCTTTGAGGCGGTCTGCATATTCTGTTCCATCATCGCGCAGCGAATCGTATTCCTGCACTTCGATATAAGCAGGCACAAGATCAGAAAGATCATTTTCGAGCTGGATACTCGCATAACCCGGATGCTTTTCATCGATCCCCTTTCGCAGATAGATTTGCCACATGCGGCGGCTTAATGGAGAATTCCAGAGCGGAGCGTCCCAGTATTTCCGGTCTGTCTTTGTCTGCATCCGGCAGTCGGTCATCGGATAAATCAGAAACTGCATCCGGATCGGAATCTGATGGTCTCTGCACCAGAGAGCAGCGCCTGAAGCCAGGCATCCGCCCGCACTGTCGCCGCCAAGAATGATCCGCTGCGGATTAATCCCATAACGGGATGGATTCTGGACAATGGAAGAGAGCACATCAACACAGTCATTGAATGGAATCGGATAAAGATGCCGGTCTGAGGTACGGTAATGGACAAAGATGACTCTGCAGTGAGCGCCGGCAGCATATTCGGACATCAGTCTTTCATACTGAGGACTGGTTTTGGTGCAGAATCCACCACCATGAAAGTAGAGCAGGCAGGGAGAGTGGCCGTCCGATCCGTATTCGGAATAGAGGGTGACCGGTATCTGAACACCGTCTCTGGAGAGAACGAAAATATCATCAGTCTGAATGCCCAGGCTGGCCGGATCATAACCGGAAGCCAGCATAAAACGGTTGGAGATTTCCGCGGTTTTCTGGGTGAGTCCAGCCGGGCATCCAGAACTTGTTGAGCAGTCGGTAGCCAGGAGCAAGCGGATAGTGGGGATTTCGCCAGGCACTCCAGGCAGCGCAAAAGCCAAGCGGGCCAAGGAGAAGTCTTGTTTTCTGTTTTCGGTGCATGATCTGCCTCCTTTCCAGAAGGCTGTGCTTTCTTCTGATTGTGAAATCCGGATGCTTGCAAAACAGCTTTTCGTTAGATTCCGATCAGCTGATGAAGATTCTGCCAACATGATCTTCAGACTTCTTTTTCGTTAAAAGGCTGATTGTTCAAAAGCTCAGACAGTGATGTATAGACCAGTCTCCCGGGATTAGATTCCATTTTTATCTGAATTACGAAAGATTAGAGCTCCACCTATGCATCAACATAGGTGACTATTTCAGCAAATCAGAAAGATTCAATTCGCCTTTTGGCTTGCTGGTCACCCTGTCATATTCTTTGATCGCTTTAACCAGATTTTTAGGTTTCGAATTCCAGTAGTCATAATTGTATTGGTACGACTTGCTGTAATTGATTCGTAATTTCTGCTTGCAGAACTCACTGGGCTTCAGTTTGCTCTTAAATTTTTGACGGTAAGTGTCATGACAGTCTTGATCGATGATATGAAGTATTTCGATTTCCGGAGCTGTTATGACGTTAAACACTTCGGCTTTCTGTTTTGTCATTTTAGGAAGAACGAATTTCTCATGGTGAGAATCATGAATGTAGAAGATTTTGACTTTTTCTGGGTATCTAGCACCTAGATATCGGCCTGAAAACTCTCTACCATTCCTCAGCAGCATATCGTTGGGATTGATCAGATCTTCTTCAGTGAATTTAAGAAGATCATTTTCCAGCAGAACTCTGATAACAGCCATTTCGGCGCTTCCTTCACAGACACAGCCAACAAACTGATCAGCCATTTTTGACCTCGATCTGATCAGCTTCAAATTTTTTGATCTGAGTTTCGGAAGATCAATGCTCTTACCAGGTTTCGATATGGCAGATAATCGGGAGCCGTTCCTTCGAGATATCCGGAAATGAAAATATCACTCTTCTTGATGTCTTTTCTAGGCAGAATATGATCCATTCTGGAAGCGAAAATCAGATCTTTATTCTGAAGAAGATAAATACAGTCCAGACGGTCAATCTGATCGAGCAGGAGAGGATAATGAGTTGAAAAAATCAGTGTTCCTCCATTTATATTAATTTTTGGATCATAGAACAGTCGAATGAGGGAAGCCGAGATCTGCGCGTTGAAATGGTTTTCAAGCTCATCTACGACCAGATAACCGCCGTTTATCATTGTAATGACCGCGGAAACAAATATTCCAAGGCCTTTAATTGTTCCGGAAGATAAATAAGCTTCCAGTTGATCCGGAGAGGATAGAAGGATTTCTTCACAGTTCTTGAATTTCAGTCTCACTCCATCGCAGATTCTTGTTTTCGAATTAATTTCGAATCTAAGATACTCAATTGAGGGATCCAGATATTCCAGAAGCTCTTCCGGAAAATCGGTGATTAGCTTCAGGATATTGTGATTTGTATAGTTCAGATAATCACTGACATAAATCTGAACGTTATTCGTATTTAAGAAGTGAACGATCATGCTTGCATCAGGAGCGAGATATTCACTCATTTCACTTCTGTCAGTGACCTGATGGTAATTCCCGTGTTCGAACATTGAATACTTCGGTTTGTTGATGCCATTTTTATATTTCGAAAGACTTTCACTGACAAAACATAAAGAGTCATGACTGCTATGATCAGCACGGATGACAGAGTCCAGCAGCCAGATATCCTGATTTTGCGCAAAATATACTTTTATTCTCACCTCATGATCAGGAAGAAGACGTAAAGCACTTTTTTCAGGGATCTGATTCAGCTGAATATTTCGGAGATATTTTATGACAAAAAGAATCATGCTGAGCATGGTCGTTTTTCCGGAAGCATTTAAACCTGTCAGAGCGATAACGTTGTTGAGATAGACATTTTTCTTTTTTGACAGGCTGTATAGCTTATCTTTATCGGACTGAGTAATATTTTTATCGGCATAAAAATCAATCGTAGTTGGTGTTCTGAAATGAACAAAGTCATCATATTCTATTCTGAGAAGTTTCATTTTCCGTATCTCCTGTTATTTATTTAAAATAAATCGAAGAATATTCTATTATTTATATATAAATTACTGGTAATGCGTTATTTAAGCAAATATTTTACTGGATCTTTTAATGGAGATCTTGTATTTCTAAGCAAAATTTTGCTGAACAGAACATAGAAATAATTCAGATCAGTATTATTCAATCTATGAGATTGCCCTTCTGATTCCAGTTCCTGGTAATTACCAGCCAGTTTCATTTAGCGAGTTTCCGAAAAGATGAATACAGATTCTGTCCTCGCAACCGTCTATCTTCTTTTCTACAGAAAATCCGTTTATTGTTTTGTTCAGAGAGGAGGATCTATATGCCAGTTTTTCTGATGCGTGAGCACGAACTCTATCCCATCGTTTCAAAAAATAGAACAGTTATTTCAATTCCTTCTGATTCTTCTTTGGAGGACCGTCCACTTCAGAAAATCAAAATGATGGTCAGCCAGCACAGCGAACCGGAAACTCCTGCAGAGCGGATTCTGAGTTCCATCCGCAATGCAATCCGGCATTCCAGAAAGGATAAGAGACGAAGAGTCTATCTCCGCCTGAGAGATCAGGAAGATCTGCGCCTTCTGACACCTGAGGACTGGGATGAGATTCTCGAACAGAGCGAAGATTTCACTTCTGATAACAATAAATCTGAAGTCATTTTTATTCTGCCGGACAGTTATGAGCTGCCTGTTTCGGAAAAACTGACAGAAGAGATCTCTGAGTGGCTGGAAACGCCCGTTTTCCCGGATTATCTGATCAGTGAAAAGCCATCCATGCTTCAGGAGCCGGAACATAAAACGGTTCCTGGAAACCTGTCTGAAAACGATCTGGAAAAAGAAGATATGGCGGATCTGCTTCCATCGATCAGCTTTTCGGCGCAGAGCAGACCGGACATTTATCCAGAATTTTCTGCGTCTGGAACACAGGAGCTGGATTTCGATGATCTCGATCTGGATTTTCATGATCTTGAAGACGGCTTTTCGGCCAGACTGCTGCGTCTGATTGACGAAAGTCAGAAAAGCGATGCCGAAATCTATAAAAAAGCCAATGTGGACCGCCGCCTGTTCTCGAAAATCCGCAGCAATCCGAACTATCATCCGGCCAAAAAGACCGTTCTTGCTTTTGCAATCGCCCTTGGGCTCGATCTCGATGAGACAGAAGAGCTTCTGCAGAGTGCCGGCTATGCGTTTTATCCGGCAAGCCGGGCCGACCGCATCATCCAGTACTGCATTGACAGAGGCATTTTTGATGTGATGCGCGTCAATCAGATCCTCTTTCACTTCGATCAGCCGCTGATCGGCTCCTGATTATCTGAAATTCAATGTCGCATGCCAGGCGACCTTTGAAACCTTCTCATTTCCTATACTCGAATCATCAGAACAGAACTTTGAAAATCAGATTTTCGAAGTGAGGAGGAAATGATATGGCAAAGACAACAGAACTGGTATTTATTCTCGATCAGAGCGGATCGATGTACGGACAGGAAAAGGATGTGATCGGCGGATTCAATTCGATGATCGATGCCCAGAACGATCAGGAAGGCGATGTGCTTGTCACCACTGTGATGTTCTCGAACAGACCGCAGATGATTCATGACAGAGAAAATGCAAAGAACATCCGTCATCTGACAGAACATGACTACCGACCAGGCGGTTCGACAGCACTTTATGATGCCATCGGTGAAACCGGCAGCCACATCCAGACCATTCATAAATATGTCCGAAAAGAAGATGTGCCGGAAAAGACCATTGTGGCCATCACCACTGACGGTCAGGAAAACGCGTCACTCAGGTGGAGCACCGATGAAGTCAGAAAACTGATTGAGCAGTGCATGAACGATGGCTGGGAATTCCTGTTTCTCGCCGAAGATCTCGACGCGGCTTCGGAAGCGGGCTGTATCGGCATCAGTGCTGATTGGGTGTTCTCCTATAATTAATGCACCTCGATATGAGGGAGGCACCAGAGGCGTTTTTGAAGATCTCGGGGAAGTCCTGTGCGCAATGCCGTCGATGAATGAAGAAAGATGTTCTTTTGACGAAATGCTCTCGAAAGCAAAAATCAAACGGACTTCCAGAAAAGAAAGCCGTCCGAAAAAGAGCAGAAAGAGCGGAAAATAAAAACCTCTCTGAATCTTCAGCATCCAGAACATTATTGAAGACAGCAGTCAGCAGACCATCGATAAAAACAGAAGCAGCCAGCAGAAATCCGGCAGCTCTTACTGAGAGACCGGTCTGCTGGCTGCTTTTTATATCCAGTCCATCCACAGAACATAAAATCCGCCGGCTGAAAACCAGGCCAGTGGGGAGTCTTCGAGATTTGCAGAAACCGGTGCACGGCCGGGTATGCTTCTTGAAGCGGCACCGAGGAAGACCGGCTGCAGGTCATAGCCGGCTTTTGTCAGCAGAACGAGCTCGTTCTGATAGGGCGCAAAAAAAGTAAAGAGATCTCTGGAAATCCGGGCCGGACCGTAATGATCCAGAACATCGTTTTGCCTGAGATAGTCCTGTTCGAGTGCGAAAAACCACTGACGGATGAAGTCATGGAGATTTTTATAGTGCCGGTAGAACGTTCTGCGGCTGATCTGCGCCTGAGTGCAGACCATCGAGACAATCAGATCATTCCAGCAGACGGTTTCAAGGCATTCAAAGAGCGCTTTTTCAATATAAAAGCGCGTGTTCTGTTTCTGGATCATCGAAAAATTCTCCATGTCACACATGCCTGCCTTCTGTTTCCTCTTATTGAGAAGAGAGGATCTGACTTTCGTAATGGCAGAAACAAGAAAGATCTGGCAGAAATGTCAGAAATGGATGAAAGGAAATCAAAGATGATCTATTACGCTTCCAAATACGGAACATCAGAGCAGATCGCGCACTGGCTTTCAGAAAAGCTGGCTCTGGATGTTCAGAACCTCGAAGAAACGGACTTCATGAACAGAGACGAACTTCCTGTTCTTGTGATGCCGATGTACGCCTCTGCGCTCTATAAAAGCAGAAAGGCGCTCTCGCTTCTGAGAAATGCGGGTCTGAATAAAGCCATTGTTGTCACCTTCGGTCTGAGCGATCCGAAGCGGCCCGATACAAAAGCCGCTCTGCAGGTGGCTGTCCTGCGCGCTTTCCTCATATTGAAACAGTGATCTTTTCGGCAAGAGGCGGCATGGACTATGCAAAGCTTTCAAAGAAGGATTCGATGATGATGTGGATGCTGAAAAAGATGATCGAAAAGCATCCGGAAGAAGGAGAAAATGCTGAGCTGCTGGCCACCTACGGTCAGAAAATCGATCTGATGTCAGAAAAAGAGGTCGCACAGGCGGCCGCAGAGATCAGACAGCAGCTGCAAGCCAGCCGGTGACTGAGTGTCTTGGCTGTTCTGAACATTCGTGGAAATTTATAGATCAAGGCGGACCGCCATGAATTGAAGGTCCGCTTTTTTGCGGTTTTCCTGATGAAGACTTGATATGCGCTTTACACAAAATTAAACTTCATTTATCCCATGGTTTACCTGAGTTTTACATTTGATTTCTATACTTCTCCTGTACCTGAAAAACAGTAAAGGAGAAATTTAAGTATGAAATTCATGAAAAATCTGATGGGCGTCTGCCTGGGAGCCGCACTTTTTGCGGCAGCCGGCTGCGCGCCTTCCGCTCCGGCAGCGGATACGAATGCCGATGAGGGGCAGAGCAACGGAAATGAAATCGGCGTCATGACCAGAGAAGACGGATCCGGCACCCGTTCCGCTTTTGTCGAACTGTTCGGCATTGAAGAAAAACAGGAAGACGGATCCAAAAAAGATCTGACCATCCCGACAGCCGCGGTTACCAATTCAACTTCAGTCATGATGACCAACGTATCCAATGATCCGGCAGCCATCGGCTATATTTCGCTCGGTTCGATGAATGACACCGTCAAAGGTCTGAAAATCGACGGAGCAAAACCGACAGCCGAAAATGTTGAAAACGGCTCCTACAAGATCAGCCGTCCATTCAATCTGATTGTCAAAGAGCAGCTTTCCGATGCTGCAGACGATTTTGTCGCCTTCATCATGAGCGATGACGGACAGAAGATCGTCGAAGAAGAAGGCTATATTCCGGTAGATGGAACCGGCGCTTATGAAAAAAAGGCCGAGTCCGGCAAAGTGGTGGTTTCCGGTTCGAGTTCAGTCACGCCCCTGATGGAAAAACTCTCTGAAGCGTATCAGACAGCCAATCCGGGTGTGAGCGTTGAGGTACAGCAGTCTGATTCTTCGACAGGAATTACTGATGCAGCAGACGGCATCAGCGATATTGGCATGGCAAGCCGTGACCTCAAGGATGAAGAAAAAGATCTCGGCGTCACTTCCAAAGTCATCGCCAATGACGGCATTGTCGTGATCGTCAATCAGAACAACGCGGCTGATGAGCTGTCCTCCGATGCTGTCAGAAAGATCTATACAGGAGAAATCACGACCTGGGATGAAGCGGCCGGATAAGAAAGCCGGCTCTTCACTTTGATTATGAACAGGATCAGTACAAAAACATCTGAAAACATCATGCGCTTCTTCTGTCTGCTGGCTTCGGTCATCAGTATTATTTCGGTCGCAATGATCTGCTTTTTCCTCTTCGCCAACGGATGGCCGGCTATCAGCCAGGTCGGTTTCGTTCAGTTCTTTACCGGCACAGTCTGGCAGCCCTCTGCCGGAGAATACGGCATTCTGCCGATGATCTGCGCGACAGGCGCGGTCACCGGACTGGCCATTCTGACCGGCTTTCCGGCAGGCGTTCTGTGCGCTGTCTATCTCGTGTATGAATGTCCGAAAAAGATGTACGGATTTTTTCACGGCGCCATCCTGCTGATGGCAGGAATTCCCTCTGTTGTCTACGGTTTCTTCGGTCTGACCACCCTGGTGCCGTTCATCAGAAATACCTTCGGCGGCCGCGGTATGAGCCTGCTGGCCGCCGGCGTGCTTCTTGGCTTTATGATTCTGCCGACTGTAGCAAGTATTTCACTGACTTCCATTCAGGCGGTCGGTCAGGAAATCTATGACGGCAGCCGCGCGCTGGGCAGCTCCCATGAAAAAAGCATCTTTCATTCTGTTCTGCCGGCGGCAAGAGGGGGGATTCTTGCCGCTCTGATTCTCGGCCTGGGAAGAGCGGCCGGCGAAACCATGGCCGTCATGATGGTCGCCGGCAATCAGCCTGTCATGCCCGCTGGGCTGCTTGAAGGTGTCCGCACGCTGACATCCAATATCGCGATGGAAATGGGCTATGCCGCCGGTCTGCAAAGAGAGGCGCTGATTGCCACTGGCGCCGTGCTCCTGCTGATTATTCTGCTGATCAACCTGCTGCTTTCTGTCTATGAAAGAAAGGGAAAGATGGTATGAAAAGCGAAACTGTTCTCCAGCCGGTCTCGGAAAATTCGCCCAATGATGCAGGAAGTTTAAAAAACACCTCAAAAAGCAGAAGAGCCAGAGATCTGCAGAGCCGTTTTCTGCGGTTTCTGACTTACGGCTTTGCGATGCTGACGTTCTCGCTGCTACTTTATATGATTATGGATATCGTGATCCGCGGCATTCCGGGGCTTAAACCCTCGCTTTTTTCCTGGACCTACAATTCGAAAAACGTATCCCTGATGCCGGCTCTGATCAATACTCTCTATATGGTTCTGTTCAGCCTGCTGCTGAGCATTCCCCTTTCGGTAGGATGCGCCATTTTCCTGGTTGAATTCTCAAAACCGAAAAGCCGGTTTTCGGAAGTCATCCTGATGGCTGTGCAGACGCTCAGCGGTGTTCCCTCGATTGTATTCGGTCTGTTCGGGTCGATCTTCTTTGTCCGCTTCTGCCATCTCGGACTTTCCCTGACATCAGGCGCTCTGACGATGGTGATGATGGTGCTGCCTTTAGGCATCAAGACCACGCAGGAAGCGCTGAGGGAAGTGCCGGCATCAAGAAGAGAAGCGAGCTACGGCCTTGGAGCCGGAAAAGTCAGAACGATTTTCAGAATTGTTCTTCCGGGAGCGATGCCCGGCATTCTAAACGGCATTGTCCTGTCCACAGGACGGATCATCGGCGAATCCGCCGCGCTGATCTTTACCGCCGGTACTCTGGCCAAAGCGGCTCCGGACCTGCTCTCATCGGCAAGAACGCTCGCCGTTCATATGTACGCTCTATCAAGCGAGGGTCTGTATATTCAGCAGACCTATTCCACCGCACTGGTTCTGCTGGCTGTGACGATCGCGCTCAATGCGGCTTCCGGACTGGCCGGCAGACTGATGAAAAGGAAAAATGATCATGAATAACAAGATGAATATCCAGAACGTCGATCTTTATTACGGAAAGTTTCAGGCGCTGAAAAATATCAGCCTGGATATCCCGGAAAATGAAATCACGGCGCTGATCGGACCATCCGGCTGCGGCAAATCCACCCTCCTCAAATGCCTCAACCGGATGAACGATCTCGTCCCGGGCTGCCGAGTGGAAGGCAGTCTGCTGCTTGACGGACAGAACATTCCGGATCTGCCGGATGTGGATCTGCTGCGAAAAAGAGTGGGCATGGTTTTTCAGAAGCCAAACCCCTTTGATATGAGCATCTATGACAATGTGGCTTATGGTCCGAGAACGCATGGGATCCGGAGCAGAAAACAGCTTGATGCCATTGTCGAGCAGTCGCTCAGGGACGCCGCCTTATGGGATGAAGTCCATGACCGGCTTTCGAAATCCGCGCTCTCCTTATCCGGCGGCCAGCAGCAGAGACTCTGCATCGCAAGAGCCATCGCCGTCAGCCCGGAAGTCCTTCTGATGGATGAGCCGACCAGCGCGCTTGATCCGATTTCCACCGCCAAAATTGAAGAGCTCTGTCAGGCTCTGAAAAAGAAATATACGATCGTGATCGTTACCCACAACATGCAGCAGGCAGTCCGTATTTCCGACAATACCGCGTTCTTCCTGCTTGGCGAACTCGTAGAGTCGGGAAAAACAGAACAGATCTTCTCCGATCCGAAAGATCAGAGAACGGAAGACTACATCACAGGAAGGTTCGGATAATGGAACAGGTCAGAACAGGAAAGAGTGTCCGTCTGCACTATGATCAGAAACTCGCGGATCTGAGAGCACAGCTGAAGGATCTCGGCGGGATCTGCCGGCGGATGCTTGAAACCATTGAACGTGTTCTTGCTGAAAACACGGATATTTCGACGTACGCTTTTGCGTCGGCTGAGCGGGAGGCGGCCATCAGAGTGAGATCCATCGACCGGTTATGCTCTCTTCTGATTCTCAGACAGCAGCCGGTATCGAAAGATCTGCGCCTGATTACGGTGGCGACAAGAGTCAGCACAGACCTTGGAAGAATCGCCCATCTCTGTCTGGATCTTTCAAAGACACTCGAAAGAATCAGCACAGACGAGTTTGTCAGAGATCTTCTGAATATGTGCGTCCTGACTGAAAAGCAGTTTGCCGCTGCCATGCGCTCGGTCATGGAGCTTTCCGAAAATCAGGACGGAGATATTGAACGTCTCGATGATCAGATTGATTATCTGTATGGAAAAATCAAGACCTGGCTGATCCGTGACAACACGGAAAGCGCACAGGCCGTCGAACTGTTGATGGCGGCCAAGTATCTTGAAAGAATCGCGGATCACTGCGTCATGATCGCTGATGATCTGAAAAATCCTCTTTCTGAAAAAGACAGATAGAAAACAGATCTCAGAAGACATCAATTGAAAGAGGAATTCATGCGGCCTGGAGCTCTCCCGGCTTTTGCATGGAGCCAGGATGGTTCGAAAGAATAAACATGGCGCTGACAGCGGTCAGCTCGCTTTTACGACGGTAATCCGGATGGCACGATAAAGAAAATAACAGAATGCCGGGATCCGATCGTCAGAGTCCTCGTTCCGGCTGGAAAGGAGAAGAACCTGATGAAACAGGATACGCTCTGTCAGAACGAACAGGAAAAGAAACATCAGAAAGAATCCTATGAAAGAATGGTGGATCAGCCGGATGGAGAATACAAAGCCGATTATGATGCCTACAGCCGTCCGCAGAGAGCTGATGAAGTCCGGGGTGAATGCGAAAAGGAATTCTCGAGAGACGCTGACGAAATCAAAGGCTAAAAAAAAGACGGATAGATCCGGCTGCAGAGGAATACAATTCTCTCAGAGGGATTCTGAAAACCGGACAGGGAGGGACTTCTTTTGCCCATTGAGCTGAACAACCGGGAATTCATGTGGATTCGCCGGGCTCTGAAAAACGCCAGAGAATGTCTCGAGGACCAGAATTACAGAGGCGCGCTCCTGGAGCTGAAAAAGCCGATGAAGCGTATGGAAAGTCAGCCGATTTCGACCAGGCTGCAGGCGCTCTGCCAGATCACGCAGGTGGATGCCTGGCACGCTATGCAGAAGCCAAAGGAAGAACTGAAATGTCTGAAAGCGGCGGATGCCATCTTTGCAAAACTGCAGGATGAATCCGAAGAAGCCGTCCAGATCAGAAAACGGATCGCCGAAATCATCGCAAAAGAAAAGGCCGCCGGATCCAGATAAATGCTTGAGCCGGCGGCTTTCGTATCCTCAGAAATCTCTTCTGAAAAAAAACAGTGCGTCCATCGGGATGGCTTCAGTACAGATCAGTTTTCCGGAACTTCGTAGATTTCAGTCTGTCCCTGCACCTGCGCTCTTTGTTCTTCAGTCAGCGGATTGGTGATGATCAGATCGAGATCGCTGAAATCGAGCACTTTGTAGGTGCCGCGCCGGTCGAATTTTGTCGAGTCGATCAGTCCGATCAGTATGTCGCTTCTTTCCTTGACTTTGCGCTTGGTACCGTATTCATCCGGCGAATACACGCTGATGCCGCCGAGGTTGAGCACGCCGTCGGAAGCCAGAATGGTCAGATCGATGTGCAGCTGATCGAGGATCATCTCGGTAAAATAGCCGTCCGCTCTTTTGCCCTTGCGGCTGAGCTTGCCGCCGACAAAGACGACATCAAAGTTCATATCAAGACAGGCGTCGGCGATCGGCAGCGTGTTGGTGATGATCGTCAGATCCTTTTTCGACTTCAGCATTTCCAGTCCGCAGTAGACTGTCGTTCCGGAATCGAGAAAGACAGTCGACCCGTTTTCAATCCGGCGGATCGCTTCGGTGGCGATCGCCTTTTTCAGTTCATAGTTGTCGGTCTTTCGAACTTCAAAGGGAATCTCCACCGTGGTTTTCAGCGCCCTGGCAAAACCGTGGCTGCGCTCAATCAGCCCCTGTTCTTCGAGCAGGTCGAGATCGCTGCGGATCGTCTCCGGAGTGACATTGAGCTTTTCTGCCAGATCTCTGACCGGCATCGAATCGGTTTCTGACAGAATCTGCCGAATCTGCTGCAGCCTTTTCTCCTTAGATTTGCGCATAACTCCTGCCTCCTCTTCTTTTCCTTTGTTTTCTGTATCTTACTATAAAATTTCCGAATGTTTTATTTTTCCGATTTTTGGTCTGAAATCGTACAGAAAAAAGTTTAACTTTTTGAATGAAGCAAAACAAAGGGTTTAACTTTTTGAATAACAAAGACAAATCGTCTTTTTACCTTTCTGATTTTTTTGAATTGAAAGCCGGAAGTCCAGGATTCACAATAGGATCAGAAAAAGAAAACAGCTGAGATCCGCCGGAAAAAAGCAAGGCGGATCGTTGGTAACAATACAGAAAGAAAGTGCAGCGATGGAAAAACTGAAGAACTCGAAGAGAATTGAAACTCTCAAAAAGAAGATGCTTGATGAAGAAAGGTTCGCTTCAATTGAACAGGCAAAAATCATCACCCGCGTCTATCAGGAAAACGAGACCCTCAGCACACCGCTGAAAAGGGCACTCGCTTTAAAGACATGCCTAGAAGAGCTCGAAATCAGCGTCGAACCGGAAGAGCTGATCGTCGGCAACCGCTCGAAAGGCGTCAGAGCCGGTATTGTCTTTCCGGAATCCGGTCTGAGATGGGTCAATGAAGAATTTGAAACCCTGCCCACCAGAGAGCAGGACCGCTTCTCGGTTCATCCCGGCGACATTGAAACATTCAGAACAGAAATCTATCCGTACTGGCATGGCAATTCGATGGAGGATGTGATCTCCAGAGAATACGGCCCGGAAATTTCAGCCATGAGCAAGGTCGTTAAGATCAACCAGAAAGACCATGCTCAGGGCCATATCTGTCCGGATACAGAGCTCTGGCTGAAAAAAGGCCCAGCCGGACTGATCGAACTGGCAAAGGAAAATGCGAAGAACCATCCGGGAAATCCGGATTTCTACCAGAGTGTGATCTGGACGCTTGAAGGCGCGCAGACATTCATGCGCCGCTATGCAGATCTGCTCAGAAAAACAGCCGAAGAAAGCCCGGAGCATGCCCAGGATCTGAATGATCTGGCAGAGATCTGTGAATCGCTGGCCATCCGTCCGGCGCAGACGTTCCATGAAGCGCTGCAGAGCCTGTGGTTTCTTTACACCATTCTGCACATGGAATCCAACGCTTCTTCGTTTTCACCAGGAAGAATGGATCAGTATCTGTGGCCGTATTATGAAAAGGACATCCGCGAAGGCAGAATCGACAGACAGAAGGCGCTTGAACTGATCGAAGCGCTCTGGCTCAAATTCAACCAGATCGTCTACCTCAGAAACGCCCATTCCGCCAAATACTTCGCCGGATTCCCGATTGGATTCAACATCGCCATCGGCGGCGAAGATGAAAACGGCAATGATATTTACAATGATCTTTCACTACTGTTTCTGGATGCGCAGTATGATCTTGGACTGCCGCAGCCAAATCTGTCAGTCCGTCTGAATAAGAATTCTTCTCATGAACTGATGCAGAGAGCGATCGAAGTCGTCGCCAGAGGCAGCGGCATGCCGCAGTTCTTCAACGATGAAGCGATTATAAAACCGCTCGAAAATCTCGGCATCGAAGAGAAGGACGCCAGAAACTACGCCATCGTCGGCTGTGTGGAGCTGACCACCCAGGGCAACAACCTCGGATGGAGCGATGCGGCCATGTTCAACATGAATAAAGCGCTTGAGCTCGACCTCAACCATGGAAAATGTCTGCTGAACGGTGAGCAGCTCGGTCCTGACTATGGCGGACTTGAAGACTATGAGACATTTGAAGATCTCGAAGAGGCGTTCCGCAGAACACTCGATTATTTCATTGATGAAATGATGGAGGCGGAAAAAGTCGTCGAAAAGGCTCATCAGAACTGCCTGCCAAGCGCCTTTCTTTCCAGCGTGATCGATGACTGTCTGGTTAAAGGTGTCGATGTCACAGCCGGCGGGGCAAAATACAACCTGTCCGGCATCCAGATGATTCAGGCAGCCAACCTGGCTGACTCGTTTGCGGCAGTCAAGGAGCTCGTCTTTGATGAAAAGAAAATTGGAAAAGAAGAGCTGATAAACGCCATCCAAAACAACTTTGAAGGCAATGAAGGCGCGATCATTCAGACCATGCTTCTGAAAAAAGCCCCCAAATACGGCAACGATGTGAAGTGGGTCGATGAGCTTGGCTCCAAATGGGCAAAGTACTTCAGAAACCGTATGAGAGATTACACAAACTACCGTGGAGGGCCATACCACACCGGTATGTATACGGTCAGCGCTCATGTCCCGATGGGAGAAAACCTCGGCGCAGGCGCGGATGGGCGAAAGGCGAAAGAACCGCTGGCCGATGGCGGCATGTCGCCGGCCTACGGCAGAGACCTTGAAGGACCGACAGCTGTGCTCAAATCTGTCAGCCGGCTGTACAACGAATGCACCACAAACGGCGGCCTGCTCAATATGAAATTTCTGCCGGAGTTCTTTAAAACACAGACCGGCAGAGACAAATTTGAAAATTTCCTGCGCGCTTTCGTGGATCTGAAGATTCCTCACATTCAGTTCAACGTCGTCAGCCGTGAAGATCTGCTTGATGCCAAAGCGCATCCGGAGCGTCACCAGTCGCTGACAGTCCGAGTTGCCGGCTATACTGCTTACTTTGTCGAACTTGCCGGAAAGCTGCAGGATGAAATCATTGAGCGCACCAGCTATGCCGAAATCTGAAGCCCTCGTCTTTGACATCAAGCGCTTCGCGGTTCATGACGGAGACGGGCTGAGGACCACCGTCTTTTTCAAGGGATGTCCCCTGCGCTGCCGCTGGTGCCAGAATCCGGAAGGTCTGGAAGCAAAAAGACAGCCAGTCTATCTGAAAAGCCAGTGCATTCACTGCCATCGATGCGAAAAGGCTGCCAAAGCCGGCCAGCTGAAGTGGAAGGATGAAAAGCTGCTGCTCAGCAGAGAATCTGCTGAGAGTTTCGGTGCAATTGTAGACGCCTGTCCGTCAGGCGCCATCCGCTATGATTCAAAACCATGGAGCATAGATGAGCTGATCGAAAAGATCAGAGAAGATGAAGTCTTCTTTAGGCACAACGGCGGCGTGACGTTTTCAGGCGGCGAGCCGCTGATGCAGGGAGAGTTTCTCGATGAAATTCTGAAAGCCTGCAAAAAGGAAGGCATCCGCACTGCGATCGAAACAAGCAGCTTCGGCGATCATGAACTAGTAACAAAGATCGCACCAAGTCTCGACCGGATCTTCTGTGACATCAAGATTCTTGATCCTAAAAAGCATAAGGAAGCAACCGGACAGGACAATACGCTGATCCTGAAAAATACCCGCTGGCTGCTTTCCTCCGAAGAACACAGAGACAAGGTGATTATCCGGACGCCCCTGATTCCGGGCTATACAGCGGATGATGAAAACATCGCCGCCATCGCTTCCTGGATTTCAGAAATTGATCCGGATGTGAAATACGAACTGCTCAACTACAACCCGCTCGCTCCATCCAAATATGAAATGGTGCAGAAAACCTACCGCGCCGGAAATCATCAGCCGTTTTCAGAGCAGGAAATGGAGCATTTCCGCAACGTCGCCAGAGAGCACGGGGTTTATAACATCATAGAAGAGTAACGTCCTGTTCAGTATTCAATAGTAAAAACACTGAAGAGATAAAATAAAAATATAAGCAGGTAAAGACTGGTATGAAGATGGTTCAGAACAGTCACCAGGATATACAGACAGTAAAGCCGGACCAGGCAAAGGAGAAAAACATTATGGAATTCATGCTCGATACAGCCGATACAAAGGCCATCAAAGATCTCGATACACTTCTGAGTATCGATGGTGTCACCACCAACCCGACCATCATCACCAAATCCGGCAAGGATCCAGAACAGGCGATCGCCGACATCATCAGCATTCTGCGTCCGGAACAGAAAATGTTCGTGCATGTCGTATCCACTGATTATGACGGTATCATGGCCGAAGCCAGAAAAATCTCCGCTCTTCGTCCGGAAAACATGTATGTAAAAATTCCGGTAACCAGAGCAGGACTTATGGCGATCAAACAGTGCGCCAAGGAAGGCATTCACACGCTGGCAACCGCCATCTACTCCGCTGCGGAAGGCTACCTGGCCGCTGCCAACGGCGCCGATTATCTGGCTCCTTATGTCAACCGGATCTGCAACTACACCAACGGCGTTGCTGAAGTTGTCCGCCTGCTCAATATGCTTTCCGCCAACAATATGAAGGCCAGAGTAATCGCAGCAAGCTTCAAGAACGCAAACCAGGTCAATGAGCTGATCGAAAACGGTATCCAGGCTGTTACTGTGGCTCCGGATGTTGTGACCCAGATGTACAATCACCCGGCAACAGAACTCGCTGTTGAAGAATTCACCGAAAACTGGGACAAGGCCTACGGTCGCAAAACCCTGTTTGGCGAATAATCAGAACCGTGCGGATCAGCGTCATGCTTTCTGACCAGGACAGCAGCAGAAATGATCCGGTATAATAAAAACAATGAAAGCAGTCAATGAAAAAGCCGGCGCGCTTTCGCCTGAAAAAACCGGAAAGCAGCCGGCATCTTTTGTATTTGTACAGGGCTATCAGAAAAGCACAGCCATTCCTGCGGGATGGGAAAGGAGAAAACAATGAAAGAGTGTGTCTGGGGAATTATCGGCAAGGGCTGGATTGGCGGCGAAATGGCCACCGCCCTTAACGAAAGCCATAAGAACATCCAGGCGGTTGTTTCCACCACCATGGAAGGCGGAAAGAAATTCGCCGATGAGCATCAGATACCGGATGTCTATACCGATTACCGTGAAATGTTAAAGGATCCGAAAATCAATATCGTTTATATCGCGACTCCGCATTCGACCCATTATCAGATGATGAAGGACGCTCTGCTTGCCGGCAAGAATGTCTTCTGCGAAAAGGCGATCGTCGTCAATGCCGAAGAGCTTGAAGAATGCGTGCGGATCGCGCTTGAAAAGGATCTTGTCATCATGGACGGCGTCACTCTGTTTCATATGCCGCTCTATCAGAAGCTCAGAGAAGACGTGCTGCCTGAGCTTGGAAAAATGAAGATGATTCAGGTCAACTTCGGCTCACTGAAGGAAGACAATCCGAAAAAACGGTTCTTCTCGATGGATCTTGCCGGAGGCGCCCTGCTCGATATCGGGGTCTATGCCGTCAGCTTTGCAAGATATTTCATGAGCAGCCAGCCGGACACCATTCTGACAACGGTTGAGAAATATCAGACCGGCGTCGATGAAAGCAGCGGCATTCTGCTCAAGAACGATCAGGGCGAAATCGCCGTAATCTCTCTGACGATGCTCGCCAAACAGCCAAAACGGGGCATGGCCGCCGGACAGAAAGGCTATCTCGAAGTCTATGATTTCCCAAGAGCCGATAAGGCCAGCGTAATCATCGATGGAGTGACCAGAGTCGTTGAAGCCGGCCAGAGCGGTCAGGCCCTGACCTATGAGCTTGAAGCAATGGAAAACTATGTGCAGGATCCGGCTTCTTCCAGAGAGAACCTGCAGCGCATTGTGGATGTCATGAAAATTCTGACCGACGTGCGCAGACAGTGGGGCATCCGCTATCCTTTTGAATAGATAAAGCACAGTAGACGCTCTGAGCTGCAGTCATCCATCTGCAGACAGTCAGTAAAAACAGAAAAAAACAGAAAACGGCAGATCCGCCCTCTGATCAGGATGATCAGGCGGATCGGCCATTTTTGACGTTCCGGTTCAGTTGTGATTTTGCGATTCGAGGATCCGTTCACTCCGATGCGCTCTTATTGTCTTCGTCCATCCAGAGACGAATGAAATCGAGGGATTCAGAGGTGCGGAGGCTGTTTTTCAGAATGCCAAGATAGATCTCGCCATCCAGCTGCATCTTCTGCACAGCTTCTTAATCCTGCAGGCGAAGAGCCATCGGATAGGAAATTTTCTCAATATCAGTCTCGTCGGGATTTTCTTCGAACAGAAGATCCGGTGAGCGCAGGTTTTTGATTTCCGTATTGTCTTCCAGATACGGCCTGAGAGACTCTTTCAGTAAAGGATCCGCTTCAAGCAGCTTGTCAAGATCGGCCAGAAGTCCGCCGCCGGCCAGAATGTCGAAGTCTCTTCTGTCCATCAGAACGGCATCGAGATCCTTTTTCTCTGTCAGAGCGGAGATCTTCATTCTTGAAGACCAGGCGTAATCCCAGTTCTGATCATTGGGATCATCGCTCAGATACAGTCCTTCATGGACCGAAACCGTCTTGTCTGCCTGATCGAGCCTGTTTTCCTGCGTAAGTTCTTTATATTTGACGGGGTTAAATCCTCCAGTAACTGTTGGTAGATTGTCTACAACGAAACTGGAGGATTTTTCATTATGCCGAATTACCATTATGCACCAACTCGAAAAGGAAACCGGGAGTTCTGGACCAGACAGGTTCAGGCTTATCACCTCTCCGACCTTTCTCAGAAGGAATTCTGCCAGAAGAACGACCTGATCTACTCTCTTCTTTTGGCTACTGGAAACGAAGACTGGAAAGCTCTGCGAAAACAGAAGGGATAGAGTTTGTGGAGACTGATGCCGCTGCCATCTCTGACAATTCGGCCGCTGTTACTCTGTCTGTCGGTCAGCTGGACATAAGAATTCACAATGATGCCAGTCCTGAAATGATCAGATGGATTCTTAAGGAACTCGGAGCATGAATCTTCAGAATATCAATGTAGATAAAGTCTATCTGGCAGCAGGCTATACTGACATGCGCCTGGGAATAGACGGCCTCGGCGTTCTTTGTGAATACGTCCATAATATTGATCCCATGCAGAATGTCCTCTTTCTTTTCTGCGGCAGAAAGTCAGACAGAATCAAAGGGCTTCTATGGCAGGAAGATGGCTATCTGCTTCTTTACAAGAGGCTGAGCTGCGGCAGATTCAGGTGGCCAAGAGACAAAAATGAGGTTCTTGAACTCAGTGAACAGCAGCTCAGATGGCTGCTTGACGGTCTTTCAATCACTCAGAAAACGAGTATAAAACAGGCATCAAAAAGATCTGAAAATACTTTATATAAAGCATAAACAGACTGTTTTATGGTATAATGTGATGGGTGAATACTATGCCAGAAAACAGCTCTGCAAACACATCTAACATCTCTTCAAATCCGTTTTTTCAGCAGCTTGTGAAGATCAGCCAGCAACTGGACGACGCTCTCAAGGACAACCGGAAAAAAGATGAAATTATCCATTCGCTGACCGAACAGGTTGAAGCAGCCAATACAACGATCGCTTCTCTGACTGAGCAGATCACTCTGATGGCGGCTCAGCGCTACGCAAAGAAATCGGAGAAACGTTCCAGTGACAAGAAGAAAGATGATGACGACAGTAATGATTCTGACTCCACTCCTTCTTCTGGTTCCGCTCCTGAATCCGACTCTTCCAAAAAGCTGAACACTCATCGGCCTGTTAAGAAGAACCGAACCAGAAAACCCAAACCGACAATGAAGGAACTCATCGAACGGATGAGTCTCGATGTCGAAAAGGTCGTGATCGAACTCGACGAGGATAAAAGGATCTGCGAATACTGCACTCATGAGCTCATTCCATTTGGCCAGGAGCATCTGCGCTACGGGATTGAGGCTGAACTTCCTAAACTCAGAGTCATTGAGTATGTAGGTGTGACTTATGGCTGTCCAAACTGTCATGAAAAGGCTGTCGACAGTGACAAATGCACTCTTGCTCCTGTTGCGGCATTGGCTCCCAGACCTCTTCTGCCGGGCAGCTGGGCCTCTGCTTCGCTGCTTGCTCTGGCGATTGCTTTCAAAACGCTCTATCAGATTCCCACCAATCTTCTGATTACGATGTTCAGAGAAATGGGAATGTTCAGCGTTTCTTCAGGAACTCTGTGCAGCTGGATCATTTCGGCTGCGCAGATCTACTTTGTCCCTCTGTTTGACAGACTCAGAGAGCTTCTGATTCAGAGCGATCACATCCAGGCAGACGAAACATCGCTCAGAGTGATCAATGAATCTGTCACGAGAAGGAAAACCAGATCTTTCATCTGGCAGTACCGGACAGCGGATATCTGTGAGTTTCCGATTGTCCTTTTTGATTGTCAGCAGGGACGTTCAGGACGATATGCCGCCGAGTTTCTTAAAGGATTTGAAGGCACTCTGCTGGTTGATGGCTACAGTGGCTGCTCCCAGATAGAAGGTGCAAAGCTGGCAAACTGCTGGGTCCATGCAAGAAGGTACTTCATCGAGGCAAGTCTGGTCTGCAGAAATGAAACCGTCAGAGGTCAGGCTCAAGAAGCACTTGCTCTGATC
>NZ_MPJW01000264.1 GCF_001945525.1 Ileibacterium valens | reverse complement strand
AGAGGCTTTACACAAGACCAATCTGCAGAAGAAATTAAAAGCCAGGCACCCCATGCAGGTGCCCGGCTATAGATAAAGCCTGTTTATGGGCAAATCTTATAGTCTAATCGACTGGGAAAGTTGTAATTTATTATTACTGATTAAATGATTCAGTAATGAACAATCCTATGAAACAAAACGATAAGTCAAAAGAAGAAAAAGGTCTTTGAGCATCAATGAACAAGATGAATGTAATATTAAAGCTTGCTGTTCAGGATAAAATAAACAAAAACAAATTATGTTTGTACTAAATGAATCAGAGTTTTGAAGGGAGATAAATATGAATTTGAATTTGGTAACTGAAAGACTTCTTTTACGCAGATGGAATGAGAAAGATGCAGAAGATTTATTTCGATATGCCAGTGATTCAGATGTAGGGCCAATCACAGGTTGGCCGGTTCATCAGAATATTCAAGAAAGCCGAGAAGTGTATATGTCAATTGAAAAGTTGCCGAAATATCAATTAAAAAGTTGGCAGCTGCCGATAGGAGCAGCCGCATAATTTTGTTTCCATTTTTCAATAAAGCCAGCTTAGAACCAGAAAGCAAAATGAG
>NZ_MPJW01000263.1 GCF_001945525.1 Ileibacterium valens | reverse complement strand
CAGGATTGCGTTTGATTTTAGCCATGATTTCATTTCCTCTTTTCTTAATAAAAGCACAAATCGCAAAAAAAATCTGTGCAGGCCGAGCCGTACGCTCTCGACTTACACAGATAAAATTACACTCTCGGATCATTAAAGATTCAGCAGAAGGAATTAACTGACATTTTAAAAGAAACTAAATCTATTGGGGCTGTTAAATTTCGACTGATTTTTCATCAGCGAGATTTACAGCCCCTTTTTCTATGCTTTTTATCTGATTCAATCCTGTTTTATGATGTGTTTTTCCGCTCAAGTCAATTTTTGAACGCACTGAAAAGAGCCAAAACTCAAAAAGACTGTTTATAATCTTTTTCAGATTTCGCTTTTCTGCTCCTTTAATTTTCCATAACATTCGAGTTCTGGGCAACTCATCCGATTTCTGTTGTTTAATTTTCTGATATTGTGTCCCATGGCCACAATAAGCACCTCAAATTTTACGTTTTCCAGTCCCCGGCGTCTCAATCGGCTGTATCTGTAGTTTTCTTTAAGATCTCCGAAGGTTCCTTCCGCCTGAATGCTCCGGCTGACCATAATCTCATGTCCTGCATCTGAAGACAGGTTCTCCCG
>NZ_MPJW01000236.1 GCF_001945525.1 Ileibacterium valens | reverse complement strand
CGCGGGATTTGTTCTGAAAAAATTCATCCAGTGCTTTATCACTTGATTTGTTTCTTGAAGCTGTCTTTGCGTTCCTTCTTTTTGATTTTCTCCTATTTTGTGAGCCTCTTTTTCGGACGTCTCTCTGATGTTCAATCTCGGTGGATATATTCTGTAATTCCATTTTACCATCCGATTTGGTTGACTGAATGTCAGGTTTTGAAGCAGGGCTTTTTTTCAAAGTCGATGATTGAGAGTCAGCAATATCTGTATTGGTAACTCCAAGGATTTTTCTATATTTTTTTCGGTTCATGCTTTCCTATACGCCGGAATGAGGAACTTGAACCTGAAATAATGAAATTTTTTTTATTTTTTGAACTATTCCTAAACAACCGAACCACAAAAAATCATCAAGTATCTGGATTGAAATCAAAAGACTCATCAACAAAAGGATCTGTGAGACCAATTTAGTTTTTCTTGATGCTTGACCAGAAAAAAGTTAAACAAAAAACAAGACTAAAAAAAGAGCATATTCCGAATTATCTGAAATATGCTCTTATTATTCTTAGATCATTGCTTGTCGAGATCTTTTCACAGGGATTCAAATAACATCTACTTAACAGCTTCGACCAGTTCTTTTACCTTCTCCATGCTGACAACATCGTATTCAGATGAGTGGGGTGCTGGAAGGTAAGCGTAAGTGACATCATTTCCTTCTGTCGTTGGATCCGTTAAGTAATCCTTGCAGGAAGAATGAACCTGGTAAATACCTGTTTCATCCATGATCTTATTGGCATTTAAAGCATTGACTCCGCTTCCGGCAAGCAGCTCAATGCGGCCATCGGCTAACTGATTCAGCCTGGCAATCATTTCAATGCCCTGCTCTGCTTTTGCCTTTCCACCTGATGTCAGAATTCGATCTGCACCCAGTTCAATCAGTACTTCCAATGCTTTTTCCATGTCTGGTGTTACATCGAAAGCGCGGTGGAATACGGCTTCTCTTTTTGACTGATAGGAATGAATCAGATCAATCATTTCTTTGGTTGAATCACGATCGATTTCACCATTGGCATTCAGAAATCCAAAGGCTAAGCCATCAGCTCCAGCATCGAGTAATGCTTTAGCCTGTTCAAACATGATTTCCTTTTCAGATTCTGGATAGCAGAATCCAGCAGCTCGATCTCTAACCATGCAGATGACGCAAAGATCAGTATCCTTTTTGACTCTTTTTAATACCGCTTCAGTTGGTGTTAATCCACCTACACTTAAGGCGGAGTTTAATTCGACCCGATCTGCTTTGCCTTTGCTTGCAGCAATGCAATCGTCATAACTGCCTGTACATACTTCAACAATGATCTTATTGTCTCTTTCCTGTTTATTCATATTGTTCATACTTTCAATTTTGTTTTTATATTTCAATTTTGTCTTCTATCACCATATCATCAGTAAACTGATGATTATTTCCAGTGATCTTCTCTTGAAAGACGATAAAGACTCAGGGCATAGATTTCTGCATTTTTCATCAGATCGTTGACATCCATCCATTCGTTTGGCAGATGCGCGATTCCCTTCTGTCCTGGAAAGCTTGGTCCAAATGGCAGAATACCGCCCAGTCTTTTGGCATAGGTTCCGCCGGTGGTTGGAACCGGAGTGCCATCAAGCCCAGTCAGTTCTTCATAGCTGCTTTGCAGAATTTTGCAAAGTGCGCTTTCCTTTTCAAAGAATACCGGTTTCCAGTCGTCAACTAATACCGCCTTTCCTTCGAAATTCTTAGAAATGCCTTGAATGATATCAAGAATCTTATCCGCTGTAATGCATGGTGGATAGGAAATGGCAAATTCTACGGAATGCTCAGTCATTTTTGTATTTCTAATCTGCAAAAGTCCGAATTCAGGATCATTGATTTCTAAATTCATCGCCTTTTCCTTGCTTTGATTCGCAATGAAATACGTATTGACCCAGTCAATCGTCTTTTGAATGGAATCAAAGTCTATGTAATATAAGGCACGGCCTCTTTCGGCATAAACGACCGGATATTTGCAGTCAGGAGTAAAGCCGGCTGCTGGTTTTGCTTCATTGGCCAGATAGACTGGTACATCTTCCATTCCGGTTTCTTCATTTGTTCCAAAAAGAATCCGGATGGGAAGAGCAGGTTCAATATTTAAATCCTTGAGTGCCTTTAAGGCATACAGACAGGAAAGGATTGGACCTTTATTATCGAGAATGCCGCGGGCATAAATTTTTCCATCTCTGATTTCAGGCTGATATGGATCAGAAATCCAGCCCTCCTGGTTTTTTGCTTCAACAACATCCAAATGGCCCATAATCCCCAGGTAGTGATCACAATCGTCAATATTTCCGCCATATTGAACAATGCCGACCTGATCTTCAATCACTTTAGTGGCAAAGCCCATTTCTCTGGCCATTTCCATCACATGATCGAGGGCTTCTTTTACCGGTTTTCCATAAGGCGCATGATCAGCAGGCTCCTGCCTTTCAGAAGGAATGGAAACAACTTCAAAGATTCCCTGAAGCATTTCGTCTTTTTGATCCTGAATCTTTACAAGCAAAGCCTGTTCTTCTTTATTTAAACCATTCATTTCTTCTCAACCCTTTATTGCTGGAATTAACTTTCCAGCTTTCAGTTTTTATTTTTGTTTTTGCTTCTTTATTCGCTTCTGGTATGGCTTGTGTTTTAGCTTTTGTTTTCAGCTTTGTTGATTGTCTTAATTTACTTTCGCCTTACTTGCGAACCAGAGGAGCGGTACGGGTTTTCATGTAGTTTTCCATCCACTCATCGCTGGCTTCTTCAAAGTACTGTTTTCCGTTTTCGTCGAATTTCACTAAGAAGACAGTTGGTTTGAGGTTTTCAGTGGCTACCACAAAGGAGAATCCTTCGATGTTTGTGGCGCAGCCCCATTCACCTTTATTGTTCATGGCAATTAAGGAAAGGTCTCCAGCTTTTCCTCTTCTTTTCTTGAGGACTTCATCAAAATCGCCAACCGCTTTTTCGCAGGCTTCCTGAGGAGTCAGCCCTTCTTTCATCAGGCGAACAATTTCATAGGAAAGGCATCCTTTGAACAGGTCTTCACCTAAACCAGTCGCTGTGGCTCCACCAACTTCGGAATCTACATAGAAACCGGAACCGGAAATTGGAGAATCACCCACACGTCCTGCCCGTTTCATGAACAGACCCGATGTAGAAGTGGCTGCAGCCATGCTGCCATCCATGTCCAGATCAACCATGCCGACGGTGTCATGACCAGAATAAGGCTTGAGTTCGAGTTCCTTCACTTCTTTCATGCGGTTGTGATAATGGATCTTAGCTCGTTCAGTCAGCATGTTCTTGCGTTCAAAACCATTCTTATGAGCATATTTTTCTGCTCCTTCGCCTACGAGCATATTATTGACTGGCTCAAGGGAAAGCTTACGGGCGATGGATACTGGATTGGCATAGTCCTTGATTGCGGCAACAGCACCAATCGATAAAGTATCTCCATCCATCCAGGCTGCATCCAGTTCAACCTGCATTTCTTCATTCGGCAGTCCACCGTATCCAACACTCTTGTAGTATTCAAAATCTTCTACTGCGCGAACTGCAGTTTCCAAAGCATCCTGGCAGTTGGCGCCATCGCGAAGCATCTGATCGGCTTCAGTAATTCCTTCAAGAGCCATTCTCCAGGTGGCAATAATTCCAAACATTGTATTTACTCCTTATCTTTTAAAAAAGAGAGCATTGCTCTCTTAGAAACAGATTTCCTTTCTGAGGTTGTCTGTGTTTTTATGATCAATCATCTCTGCTGCTAAATGGCACATGTTTTCAAGGGCTTCATTGAGTCCGACAGCACCTTTCTTTGGGCAGATAACGATTGGAATTTCTTTTGAATATTTTGAAATCACAGCTTCATTTTCTGCAGACATGCAGGCAATGGCCGGGATGTGAAGCTTATCCTGAATGCTTAAAGCCGCTTCAGCTGCCATCTGGGAATATTCACCATAGTTGAAGCATGGACCGCATAAAACACCATCAGCCCCCAGTTTTTTAGCCAGTGCAGTGATCTTACGGATAATTTCAGCAGGATCTTCTTTCCAGGTTCCAGTTCCGCAGTAAACGCAGGCGATAATTTTTTCATCATTGGCTTTGAGGAAACGTTCCATCATGATCGCCGGTCCGATGACTTCGCGGGTGGCCTTTAAAGGGACCATCTGATCATCTTTTGTTCCAGCACCAGCCTGAATCTGGTCATAGACCATCAGTATTTTTTTCATAGTTGCTCCTGTAAATCGATGTGAGTTTTCATCGATCATTTATTTTTCGATTATCAATTTTTCCTGTTAATACTTTTATGACTTTTAACGTCTTTTATCGAATCATCCTGCAAGAATGCCGGCCTTCTAAAGAAGACCGGCATGTCTGACAGGTGAATTTTTCTGTTTTTTCAATCTGTCAATGAACCGATTCTTTAAAATCGTTATTTTAGAACGGACTGATTTTCTTTTAAAAAACTATTTTATAAGTCCAGATCGCTCTAGAGATCATCCAGGTCGAGATCATCGAGATCGATGTCATCTGTATCAGCGGAATCGGCAGCAGCTGCTTCTTCAGCAAGGTACTGCTTATCCATGGTTTTGATGAATGGCAGATATACGAATACACCAAGCACCAGAAGAACACCCTGAAATAATGCACCCATCCAGTTAGTGGACAGGAATCCGGAAATGATTACAGGCATGGTCCATGGAATCGAAATACCATTACATGGAGGGAACAGACCCATATTCATAGCCAGATAGGAAAGAACGATGTTCATTGTTGGAACCAGGATGAATGGGATCAGGATCACCGGGTTTAATACAACCGGCAGACCGAAGATAATCGGTTCGTTGATTCCAAAGATTCCTGGAACTAAAGACAGTTTACCAAGCTCTTTAATACGTTTTGATTTGCAAAAGAAGAGCATGGCAATAAGTAAAGACAGTGTGGATCCGGCTCCACCGAATGTTGCAAACAGATCCTGGAACTGCTGAGAGATAATGTGAGCACCATTGGCTACAGAGTATCCAGCTGGTCCAAGTTCACGGTAAAGATCAAGGTTTTCTAAAGCTAAGCTCTGCAGAATTGGGTTGAATACTGCACCAACTACAGATCCACCGTTAATTCCGAAGAACCAGAACAGGTGTAAGAAGATATAAGCTACAACCATTGCGCCCAGCGTATCACCAAGACCTAAGAGCGGAGTCTGCAGGAATGCGAATACGAAGTCGAATGCGTTGGTTCCACAGGCTACAAAGCACAGGTTAATCAGGAAGAACACCGTCATAACGATGAAGGCAGGGATTAATGCGGAGAAGGACTGTACAACCGTTGGAGGTACGCCAGCTGGCATTTTAATAACCCATCCCTTGCGTTCAACCCAGGAATAAAGTTCAACTGAAGTGATTGCACAGATAATACCTACGAACAGACCTTTGGATCCAAGCCATCCAAACTGAAGTCCGCTCACCACTGCGTTGGCACCTTCTGGTACGTTAATGGCAACACCCGTTGCATCGGCAAGTGAAGTAATGTTTGCATTGAACTGGAATGGCATCAGGATGAACCAGCTCATTAATGCAACAACCGCTCCAAAGATCGGAGTGGATTTGTTTTCTCTGGCAATGGTATAACCGATACCCATGGTTGCGAATACAGCCATGATTGAGAATGTGGCATCAGAACATTTTGAGAGTAAGGAAGCCAGGGACTGGTTTCCAATCATCAGATTTTCAACAAAGTTTGTCCAGGCTTCAATTGGGAAGTTTGCCAGAAGCAGGAAGACAGATCCGGCAATTAAAAGCGGCGTTGATACGAGAAAACCATCTCGAATCGCAATCAGGTATTTGTTTTTACCAATCGCGGTCGCTAAAGGCCCTAAGACCTTTTCTAGTTTATCCATCATAATGGGATGATCCTTTCAATTTCGAGTATTTCTTTTATACTTAAACCAGAAGATGAACTGATTCGAGTATTTTGTTTGACAGGCAAAGCAAGTATTCAGTTTTTTTTCTTCTCTTAATTTTCGATCTTCTTCGATCGTATGGCAGGATTGAATCGGCAAATTCAATCCTGTCCAATTTATTTTTTCTTCGCTTTTTTCAGTTCTACGATTGCAGATTTCAGAACACGTTCACCATTCATCATTCCATAATCGCCAGCATCGATAACTGCAATTGGAATTCCTTCGCCGCCAAATTTAGCCTGCGTTTCTTCAAGCATGTATTTCACCTGGGGGCCTAAGAGAATCACATCGGGACGATCTTTGGCAATGATTTCATCGAGTTTTCCATGTGGGAAAGCTTTTACGACGAATGGCAGCTTGTGAGCATCAGCCGCCTGCTGCATTGCGCTGGCCAGCATGCTGGTCGACATACCGGCAGAGCAGAACAGATAGATTTTTTTCATATTCTTCTCCTTCTATTTTCGAAATTGAGGTTTCGTTTTGAACATCTTCATTGTATGGGGTTTCACTCAATAAATTTCATAGACGATTTCCTTGAGCTAGGAAGCTTTTTTTGAAAGTTCGGCTTCAAGGTCCAGAATTTTCTTTTGCTGGGAAAGGATGGTACTGGCCATCAGCTCCGTCAGTTCCGCGGACATCATCTGATCTTCTGCGTGCAGCAGCAAAAGAGAGATTGGCGTTTTTTCCCCTGCTGCTTCTTTTTGAATCAATGTGGCATGAACCCCATGCCCCTGATTTAAAAAGTTCTTTCCTTCTTCGATCTTGTCACTTGCAAGATCAAAGTCCCCTTTTTCACCGGCTTTAATCGCTTCGACAAATGAGCTTTTTGCCATGCCGGCACTTGAAATGATCTGAAAGCAGACCAGTTCCATGTTTTCCATTGTCTTTTCCTCCTGTGCAATGTTTTATCTATATCTATCACCATTCAGCTGACCGAATATGGCTGAACCTGCCATATTGCAATCACTGAAGAATAGTCCAGTCAGTATAAAAATCATTTGAATCCTTTAAATCATTTGTTTAAATTGTTAAAATCGTTTAACTACAAGAAGTACCGTGTCAGATCAGATTACGAAAGATCGATTCCCAAATCTGTAAAGTCCTCTATATTTATCTGGTTTATTAGGTTTAGTGAGGTGGGTTGAATATTGGATGGATAGAACATATATACAGACTGATTCGCCGCAGTTTTTATTCAATTCATATTCAACCGATATCCATTAGATCTGCTGATCTTCTCGATCGCTTTCAACAGGCACTAAATGCGTTTTAGCCAGATAGTCATGAAGCATTCTTCTTGATGGAACCAGAAGCGCCATCAAAACCGAAACAATCGTAATAATCATTCCACTCATGCTTAAAATTCCAGTAAAGTTCAGTCCACTAGCCAGGGAGATCACATCACGAAGTAAAGTTGATCCCGTCAACAGCATTCCTTCCAGAAGCAAAAGACCAACCACCTGTCGAATCAGCAGATCTTTTAAGGTCAGCTGCTGGCCATCTTTTCTTGCGATGGCGATGTTCATCGTTCTTTTTCCTGGCGTCTGTCCTGAAGTGACTTTCCAGGGAACATAAACGTAATACCAAAGGCATAACAGCAATCCGGCCAGACCAGCAAGCAGAGCCTGTGGTTTTCCAAGAATGGTATTGAGTGTAAAAACAGATACCTGATTCATGTTAGCCGTATCACCAGTCGCCATCGTCCACATTAAGCAAAGCGGAAGCAGAGTCATTAAAGCGCCTAAAAACCAGTCGATTAAATACGCGGCGATTCGTTTTCCTGAAGAGACTTCACTTTCTTCATGGTCGAGAAATGTTAAAAATTTTAATTTGAAATACACATTGTTCATAATTGCTTATTCCTCCTCGAGAATGACATTCAGGAAGTCCTGATAGTTTCGCTGGCTTTTCAGATTGTTGAACTTTACAGGACTTGAAACAATCTGAATCCACCAGTCAAAGAAGACACTTAACAGGTCTCTGTCCTCATCTCTGACTGCAAGCATCAAAACAAAATCAACATCAAAACTGCCCCAACGAACTGGTTTTTCCAAAAAGGCAATCGAAATTACAGATTCAAGGGCGTCTGTCTGTAAGGCATGCGGCAGGGCAAATCCATGCACAAACGAAGTCGCGGAAAATTTCTCCCGCTCCATGACTGCATCTGCATACCCTGCTGGAATGTATCCTTTTTCCTGTAATGGAGCACACATCTTTTCAATCACTTCTGAAACACTGCCTGCTTTTAAAAGCGGATGAAAAAATTCCTTTCGAATCAGATTCTGAATTCGACTTTCAAAAAGTCTTCGTCCTCTGGCCCTATCAAGAATATTCAGTGTCTGAAACAGAATGCTTTCATCTTCAGGTGAGTAAAACAGCGAAACGTTCACCGTAGGTATATTTAACGAATGACCAATTGGTAATGACGTTAAGATCAGATCCGGATGATAGTAACGAACTTTCTTTTCTTCAAAAGCATCCAGATTTGCGACAACTTCCATTCGTTCAGAAAACTGACGAATCAGCCGGTTGACCGAAAGCAGGGCCCCTGCCCCATCGTGAGGAAAGATCACCAGAGCCCGGTAAAGCTGTCTTCGATTCTTACGGGTATAGGCAGTTCCAAAATGAAGGGCTAAAAATCCAATTTCATTCTGATCAAGAACAATACCCGTTTTTTGCTGGATCATACCAGCCGCACTGACGCCCATCTCAAAGACCAGCGGAAACTTCCAGCGTATTTCATCCAGATAGATGTTCTGAGCCGCTGTTCCCTGAAGGCTTCGGGTGAGCAATCCGCGCATATGCAGATCAAGTCCACCGACCAGATCATGATCATCACTGAAATCCACTCCAAATTCACTGGCGATTCTTTCCAGAATTTCACTGATCAGTACCATGGTTCGAATGGTGTGTCCGTTATAGTCAATATCCGCACCCGCATAGGCAAGAGATCCCTTTCCCATCAGCAGCAAAGCCAGATGTTCAATTTCTGCTTCAGGAACCTCAATGCGGTATCTGCGGCTCATCTGATCAAAGAAGTCTTTTGCGGATTCATATTCAGCTGTCTTACAGATTGAAGAATCTGCTTCAAAGTCAGTCATCGGATGAAAGTGCATCAGTCTTTGCAGAGAAATTCCCACATGCATATAGACAATGTTTGCCGATGTATCCCGCAGTCTGCATCCATGTTTTTCAAGAGCTGCCAGAAGAATGTCTTTGACTTCAAGCAGATCAAACTCGGTATATAACGCGCTGATTTTATCCAGATTCAGAAAATTTTCTTCCACTTCACTCGATAGCAGCTCTTTATAGAGACGTCTTTTTTCAAGTTCATCCCCTTCAATCCAGATGCGGTTTTTCCCTGATCTTAAAATCAGTTTTCCACCATCCTCCAGATGAGTTCGGATGTGACGAATATCACCGTCAATCGTATAAGGAGAAACATAGAGTTCAGCCGGAAGGTAGGAAATGTTGACTTCCTTTTCTGAAATTAAAAGTTTCATAATATAATTCCGGCGCGCAGCCGGAGATTGCGGAAGGGATGATGGTTCGTTTGCATGATTCAGATCCGAGATTTTGCCTGGCAAAATCCGGTATCCCTTCTGCGAATGAGATTCAATTGCATCAGATGGCAGCGAACTTCGCAATGCTTCGATATCGCTTCGGATGGTTCGCGGTGTTACTTTCAAAAGCGCCGCCAAGTCCTTTCCTTTCATCCAGTCTGATGTCTCCATAAGAATCTGCATGATTTTTTCCTGTCTCTGATTCAATTTGGATCTCCTTTCATCACCTATTCTAAATGTCCAAGCCTCTTGTAACTTTCAAAGGATTTCCTAGCTTTAGGAAGTCGAATGGCATCTATGCATGTACAGGCTTCTTATCATAGGGTCACATAGATAAAACAGATCGCTGATTCAGGCTGAAAGCAGAACGAACAAAGAAGAAGCAAGAACTGAAATAAAAAAGCGAAAGTTCAATATGAGCATTCAATATGAACATTCAATATGAATAAATAAGTATTGGATGCGAAGTAATAACGAAAAGAAAAAGGAAAACAACTAGCCAAAGAAACACCTTCATTAAATCGATTAAATCGCATTAAAAAGTGCGAGAAAAACCCGAAAGCAAAACCGTAGCTAGAAGCAATCCTGAAGCAATCTAAAAAAAAGCCTGAATTCAGTAGTTAGTATGTATCCATCTGTTTAATGTTCTATACCAATTTTAATATGGATTTTTGTGGATTATCTAATTATGGATATATCCCATATTATCCTGAAAGGACACGCACATGCTTGACTATTGCCTCAGCCCCGATCGAATCTCCAGCCGCAAGATCCGTTTATTCGTTTCTGTGCTTTTAATCGTATGCTCATCACTGCTTCAGACCTTTGTACTGCAGACCTTCATGGCACCCAGTGATCTGCTTTCCAGCGGCTTTACCGGTCTGGCAATCCTCATCAGCAAAATCACCGGCTTATTCGGTTTCGGCTTTTCTACCTCACTGGGGATTCTTGCCTTAAATATCCCTGCTGCCTTATTTTGTGCCGGAAAGATTTCAAAACGATTTGTCTTTCTTTCCTGCCTGCAGTTTTCACTGACATCCCTGTTTCTGGATATCTTTGATTTCCGGCCTCTCTTTGATGACATTACTCTGAATGTTCTCTTTGGAGGATTCTTCTATGGAATTGCGACAGTGATTGCTCTTAAAACAGATGGATCCACGGGAGGAACCGATTTTATCGCCATGTATGTTTCCGATAAAATGCACCGCAGCATCTGGGATTTTGTTTTCGGATTCAATGTCATTGTTTTATTAATCTTTGGAAGCATGTTTGGATGGATTCATGCTGGATATTCAATTCTCTTCCAGCTGATCTCAACCAAAACCATATCCAGTTTTTATCACCGCTACTCACAGATCCTGGTTGAAATCACTACCCAGCATCCAGAAGAAGTAGCAGAAGCTTTTAAAAAAGAATTTCGTCATGGTATGAGTATAATTCCAGCTTATGGCGCTTATTCACAGGCCAACTACTTCTTATGCCGCTCTATTGTTTCAAGCTATGAAGAACATCAGGTCCTGGACTGCATTCGTCAGGTTGATCCAAGAGTTCTTCTCTACACTCAGAAAGTTGACCACTTCTACGGGAATTTCTACAGAAAACCGATAGAGTAACTCAATCCAATTTAATAAACCAAAACAACAACATGCCCGATTAGAACACAGTGTTCTAATCGGGCGTTTATCATTTTAAGAAGTTGTATTAATATACCGATTCGTCTTTTTTACCAACCAAAAGATTAATAGATAGAACAAAGCAGCATATTATGTTCAGGATGCCAATCCATATCATAATGATGTTTGGCAATGAGTAAGATTGAATCTTGCCCAATCGATTGCGCAATTGTTTTGATCCTTAATAGAACGATATTTGGCTAGAAAAAAAGCTACTTTTTCTTCAAACTCTTGATAAATTTACATAATTATATAATGATTTAACAACTAAATACATACTGTGTCAGACAACAAACATTAATCACATAATCATTCCGATTATCTCGAATTTTAGAGAGAACATCTATAGATTTTAATGCATTTTTCCTGAAATAATCGAAATAGATTGATTTTTAACATTAGTAAAGCAGATTTATTTGACTTTTTTGTTGAAATTCAGTTTTATTTTTACCTTCGACTCAACAGAAATTCTATGCCTTTGCTTCATTTTTGCCTTTTTCTAAAAAGTTAAATCCGCTTAAACCGATAATCCCGAACAAAGATGCAACTCCAATAAGAGCTTTTGTATTCATGTCTACTGCTACTTCATTTGCTGACATATTCTCTGTAATCAGAGGATCAGAAGTTTTTGCATAAGCAATTGTGCTCATCCCACCAAGCAGACTTAGTCCAATCATTGCAGCAACTAATTTTGTTTTTTTCATTTTATATTTCCGTCTCTTTCCTTTAATTTTTCTCTATATCTATTCATGGCTTTTCATAATGAAAGTCAACTGTTTATGAAATCCTCACTTTATTAAAACTAAATGGCAAACACCTGTATTGCTTAATAAGGTTCAGAAAATTGATGCAGCAATCCGATTCCTGAAATCTCCGAATATTTAAGAGTATTCAATTCAGATTATATAAAGTCCTGGGCATTTTCCTTTCTTTATTTTAACGGATTTATTCATTAACAAAAGTAGATTTTTATTACAAAGAAATTCTCTTACTTACCGTAAGCCAAAATCCTTAACAAGAATACTATTTGATCATAGGAAATGGATGTAGAACGTAAAGCTTTCTAAGCTGTAATCCTTAACAAGAAAAATGATCTGAGATCCGACTATCAGCTTGTCGACGAATATCTCATCCTTTGCATTCACCTTATCAAACTCATCCTCCTATACCAACAAAACTTTCTGGAAAGTAATGTTTGAATCAGTTTTAGCAAATTAATTATCTTTTTCCGATCCTCCCGGCCTTATGAGATAACAAGGTTTATTGTCTTTTAATCCTTATTAAATGAAGAATGCTGAGACTATTTATCCATTGTATTCAAAGCCATTCAGAATTATTCCGGTATTTTTGATGAAAGTACTCTTTATTCAGTTGATTTAGCTATTGAATCAATTGGGTCAGGATCATTGAATGCAGAATTCTGGATTTTGTCATCCATCATTCAATTATTGATGAAAATCTTCAATTTCTAATCCTATGTAAATTGAACCAAAAGTACCAAGACGCAAGAAATCGCCCTCATCCTTTTCTTACTTTGATAAGATATCCATAGATCTAGAGAAAGAGGAGGACAAGTATGAGCTTTCCAAAAGATTTTTTATGGGGCGGAGCTGTTGCTGCCAACCAGTGTGAAGGGGCTTACCTCGAAGATGGTAAAGGCCTTTCTGTTCCAGATATGCTGCTGGGAGGAGATGTAAATACTCCTAGGACATTCCTTCCAAAAACGGATGAAACTGCTTTTTATCCAAGTCATGAAGCCATTGATTTCTATCATCATTACGCCGAAGACATTAAGCTGTTTGCCGAAATGGGATTCAACACTTTCCGTCTTTCCATCAACTGGGGACGTATTTTCCCAAATGGTGATGATGAAGAGCCAAACGAAGAAGGTCTTGCTTTCTATGACCGCGTCTTCGATGAATGCGAAAAATATGGTATTCAGCCATTAGTTACTCTCTGCCACTATGAAATCCCTTGGGCAATCGTTACTAAATATGGTGGATTCTCAAACCGCAAAGTCATTGATCTGTTTGTTAAATACGCAGTGACCTGCTTCAAGCGTTACAAACACAAAGTAAAATACTGGCTGACATTCAACGAAATCAATATTGCCTGTATGGATGAAGGCGGAATTGGAAACCTGTATGGTTTAGGTATTATGGAAGATGAAGATATCAATGCAGATCATCGTATTCCATTAACTGAACTCAAGAGTAATCCACAGAGAACTTTTGAAGCTTTACATAATGAATTTGTGGCCAGCGCTTTAGCTGTAAAAGCCGGTCATGAAATCAATCCGGATTTTGTCATTGGAAACATGATCGCTCATGTGACTGTTTATCCATTAACTCCAAACCCAAAAGATGTTCTTGCTGCATTTGATGAAGACAACCTGAAAAATAACTTCTGCGGTGACATTCAGGTTCGTGGTGAATATCCGAAATACATCTTCCGCTACTTCAAAGAAAATGGAATTGATCCTTCATTCATTACCGAAGAAGATAAAAAGATCCTTAAAGAAGGAACGGTTGACATGTACACCTTCTCCTACTATCAGTCTGGTTGCGTAACGACTGGTGAAGACGCTGAAATGACACAGGGTAACCTGCTTAAATCCGCCAAGAATCCTTATTTGAAAGCCAGTGACTGGGGATGGCAGATCGATCCGGATGGACTTCGCTATACCATCGATAAACTCAGAGACCGCTATCCACATACTCCTTTAATGGTTGTTGAAAACGGATTTGGTGCATTTGATACCGTTGAAGAAGACGGATCCATTCATGATCCATATCGTATTGACTACTTCAGACCTCATATCAAGGCAATGGGCGAAGCCATTGATGATGGTGCGCCATTAATTGGTTATACAACCTGGGGTCCAATCGATCTGGTTTCCGCTGGAACCGGACAGTATGCTAAACGCTATGGCTTTATCTATGTTGACCGTCATGATGATGGAACCGGTGACTTCAGCCGTAAGAAAAAAGATTCTTTTGACTGGTATAAGAAAGTCATCGCTTCAAACGGTGAAGATATCGACTAGCAAATCAGGATAAACCGCATTTGTATTCTGAATTTTTGATCAGTAAAAACACAATGGCCGAAACTTCATAAACGGAAGTTTCGGCCATTTTTTATCTTTCATGACGTTGGAATTTTAAAACATCAGGTTCAGTTTCAGGTAAATTATTTGCCATCATTATCTGTCTGATTCAATCTCATCTGGACTGTTCTTCTTCATTTTCCGCCGCAAAGGCATTCGCCAGGGCATACAGATCCAGTGGAATTCGGTTCATAAAAGGGTGTCTTACATCCTGCTGCTTCCTTTCCTTAAATGGATAGGTTTTTTCATACAGCAGAAATCCTTTGGATTCAGGAGTATTCGCGCTTTTTGCAAGTTCCTTATTTTCCTTTGCGAAAATCTTCTCATTACTCAGATAGAAATACTCAACGGCAGCCCATTGTCTCATTCCATGAATCAGGGCAGCCATCATCTTTCTTGAAAGTCTGCTGTCGATCTTATTGCATTGCTCATTCATATTGGCAAAGCCCCAGTATTTCGAAATCCAGATTTCGGTAAAACTGGCAACGAGTGCAAACAAGCAGGCCTGTCTTCCGATTCCCGCACAGACATAGATTGTGTATTCATCATCCTTCTGGATGACTCTGCCTAGTCTTGTACAAAGCTCAGAGGATTCTGAATAAGGCAAAGTAGAATCCAAAGTGGAAGGCACCTCACTTTGAAGATTGGCTTTAATTCCTTTGGGGAGGATGGTTCCAAAGAATACTTCAAAGTTTTCTTTAGCCTGCAAAAACAGCTTTTCGAATTCTTCTTCATTTCTGACTTCATCAAAAGCACATCGGCTGCAGCGAAGAAATCCATTATTCATCTTCTGAGCATGCGCTAACGACATCGGTCTGCCGCAGACTGCACAGTAATGTTTCAGCTCACTGGTTACAGGTGAATGATAAAACGATTTTCTGGTTCGAATCTCTGTCAGTTTATTGCTTCCAGGCAGCTTTTCATTCAGAAAATTCAATACAGATCTCAGATCAAAAGCAGGATCGATAACCCTTTCCCCATAAGAGAGATAGTTTTCCGTGTTCTGAAAACGTGTGTTCTTATGTTCAGAATGATCAGAAGAAGCAAAACTTTGGTTTTGTGAACCTGAAGGATTCATCATGAATCGCCTGCCTTTCCTTTGATCTCTTTAGTCGCTTTAACAGATTCCTGAGTTTGTTTTTTCTTTTTTGGATTTCCTGTTCTGGCAGATGCCGTTGATGAAGCGGATCGTTTAGACGTTGTCGAGGCAGTTTGTTTTCCTGCCAAACGATTTGGTGTTTCTTTGGCTTTCACGTTCTGAGTATCTGCAGCAGGTTGCGAATTTTTTGTACTCTTTAATTCTGTTAATTCTGCTGTTGTTTTTTCAGATTCATCAGGTGAATTCGGTACCTGATTCAGGGCTTTTTCTATATCTTCTCGTAAAAGACTTTGAGCCTTTCTTGTTTTTTCCAGCTTTTTTGTTCCTTCTGCCTTTTTAATCGTTTCGGATTGTTCAGACTGTTTTGGATAAATAGAATTTTTGCTGGGTGTGTTTGGATCACTGACTTCAGACCTGGCATTCATTTTGCCTTTTGCTTCTGAATTATTCTTGGTCGATTGACTTCTTCCACAATTCGGCTGGCTTCTTTTATTTTCAGCAGCTGTCTGTTCTGAAATGCTTGTCCCACTTTTGCTGAATGTCTGGTTTTGAATCGATGGGGTTTTTGAGTTTTTTGAGTTTTCTAAAATTTCAGAGTTTTTAGAAATTTCAGATTCTTCAGGATTTATCTCTTCTGAAGTCATTTCTTCAAAGCCGGAAGGATCCAGATCAGCTCCTTCAAAAACATCTCTTGTTTCTTCTGGTTTTGTCTTTTTGGATTCATAGGTCCAGCGCAGACAATCCTGAACGATCTCCATCAATCTGAAGAAATAGTTTTCCAGCTCATCCAGAAGACCTAAATCCATGTCGCTGTCTTCGATCACCAGCAATGAATGATCTTCGATATCATCGGCATCACTGATCACTGATGAATATTTCACACTGAAGTTTTCAGGTCTTTTTGCCAGAATCGAAAGATAAGCCGCTCCATCTGGCAGAACGCTGATTAAAAGTTCCTGCAGCAGCATGGCAATCTGGTAAATCTGTTCTGAAGATGCCGCTGGAAAGCGAATTTCCAGTACTGTTTTATTGCGATAGGTTCTTTGAAAATCATGGAATTCATTATCCCGATGAAATTCATGATAAATCGCTTCATTGAAGTCGTTTCGCTTTCTCATTTCCAGATAGCCAAGCGTATCGACTGTAAAGTCGAGCTCATAACGGTTAAACGAGAAATTATTGACATTGGTTGAAAAGAACGGCTTGATCGTACTGTAATCCGGCAGATGATAGCGCCGGATCTGACGATAGTTTTTTCTTGAATCAATCAGATCGGAAGAGCGTCTTAAAATTACCCCATTGACTGGTGAAATGGATTTTACGATGTAGCTTCTACCGCCATAGTTTACATACTGCCCTGGTAAGGTGTTCTGCACAATCAAAGAGAATAGCTTGGAATCCAGAATATTCTTTCCTGCTTCTTCATCTTCTAAAAGATAGCTGGTATTCTTCAATGTTTTCTTGAAATACTGATCAAACTTTTCCGGATAGACTCCTAAATAGCGCGTGATTACTGGAGCACTGACATATGAAGACTCTTTTCTGGTTGTAGTAAAGAAGAGATCTTCATTTGCAAAGGTATATTTATGCATCAATTCCAGTAATGTATTCATTGGATCTTTCGTATGAAGATCGACCAGGTCCAGTTCGGCAATGACTTCCTGTTCACTCATCGGTTCAATCATCATCTGCAAAATCAGTTTCAATAAGATGTTTCTTCTTGTTTTTGAAAAGTCGGGAACCAGACTTGGAATGGCATCCGGATTGCTCAGGAAGACATCGGCATGAGCGACAAAATAGTCTCTGAGCAGATAGTTATCCGCCAGCACATTCACAAAGACTTCCTTTTTTGCCCTTGAGGCAAAATGACTGGCTGCCAAAAATGGATTTCCAAATTCATCTTCCACGATCATGAATCCGGAATCCTTTTGTTTCATCTGCCATGGATTGATACAGATTGGCAGCCGGTTTCTGAGTTCAAGCTGACTCGCTTCTGTTTTCATGACCTGAGCAATCGGCCTTAATGATTTAGCGGCCGTATCCTGAATATCCGCTAAAGGAATATTGCTTTGTGAAATCCATAAACTGCTTGGTATATCAGCCGAAACTGCTTCTGCTCCTATTTCAATTCCCCCACCTAAAAACCGGGGCATTCGCTCAAATCGTTCAATTGCCTGAAAGTCGGATTCCGCATCCCAGATCATCAGATATTTATCTTCTGCATCCTGCATCGGAGCAATATCCGAATGAATCCTGGATTTTAAAACATGAGAAAGGGTGTCCTTGAGCCGGTCCATATTCTGATCCAGAATGCAGAAGACCGGAGAAACAGGTCCTTTTCTTAGCAGGTCCGAAAGAACATTGAGAGGAATCTGCATTGTGGTCAGAATCTGGCTTGGACGCAGCAGGATGACCAGTTCAGTCTGCTCAAAGAACGCTCTGTTTTTTAACAGAACCTGTGGATCATACAGCTTTGAATAAGGAAGGATTCCTACATCCGCTTCTGGTGTCAGCTCTTCAAGCTGCCGAATCCGCCACTGTTCCTGAAATACAGATTTGGAATCAAGCAACCCTTTTAACCACTCAGAAAGCGGAGCCACCGATTCATTTCCTGCACATAGAATCAGTACTTTATGTTTTTCCATCAGGGACTCAGAAATTGGAACATACAGATAAGTTCCTAAATCCTGATAAAACGGATGACGGACCAGCACATTTTTCTTATTCGTTAGATCCTGTGCAATCTGAATATAGTCCGGATGCAGAGTCTTGCTTTTCTGTTCATTTCGAAAATACGAAGCCAGCGCATGATCGCTTAAATCGATCGAAGATTCAAGATCCCGAATCTTCTTTTCCGGAGAAACTATGCTGGCTTCTAAATGAACTCTTCCAAAATAAAGCAAAGCATCCTTGAAAGTGCTTCTTAAATGTTCCGCCGCTTTGGCATAGTTGGATAATTCTTCTCCATACACACTGGAAGCTTTAGCCTGATCTTCGATCTGAACCTGAACTGGGCCGCCTGCATATAAGGCAAAGGTGTAGGTAATCAGATAGGAACAGATCACTACAACAAACCATAATGAGGAATACATCGGATCCTGATAAATCGTTATGCCTTCCATGATCAGGACCAAAACAAGCAAGACCATCGAAACAAACGAAAGCATGCGTACAAAAGAAACAACTTTCTTTCGTACAAACCAGTCCTTATCAATCTTTCCTGGTGCCTCCTGAATATAGACAAAGGAAGCATAATAGCTTTGCATATCTACATTTTCAAAGACCTTATAGGCTATCGGATGAATGATCAGTTTCAGCATGAGTACATACACCAGATAAATCAATGCTGGAAGCATGCCAAAAGCTACCTGAACAATCATTCCTGGATTATCGATTAAAAATGGATCATAAATCTGCCTGATCATTAAGCCTGTAATAATTAAGGAGTAGATCACTGAAAACCAGGTATCAAAATATGTTCGAATTCTTAACTGTGAAGAAGAAGCCATCTTCTTTTGCCAGCGAACCAGAAGCAGGATCAGCAGTTCACAAAGGATGAGTACAATCAATTGACTCATGACGCGTTTCTCCCTCTAATGTTTTCAATATGAATCTTTTCGATAAATGAAAATGGAGCATATACTTTCCGACCTGTCTCATTGACAAAACAACGATTGTTTTCACTTTGATCCATTTCAAAATGAAACAGCTGTTTCTGAACCTGAGGCATCTTGAAATCCTTTGAATCAAGCCATTCATAATTGCCGTTCTTGCCTGAAGAAGTCCTCTCCGCAAATATCCCGGAATAAAATCCGTCTTCTTTTCTGGATTCGAGCTTATGAGCATCCTTATTTACACCTAGAGCTGCAGCCCACTTCTTTAAAAGCATCTCAAAACGCATCAATTCAGATCGGGATTTTTCAAGATTTCGCTGATCCTGGTGAATGTCTTCTTTAACATCCCGTGATAAATCAAGATAGGACTTTCCATTGCGGTAGCTTAATAAATCCGATTCATATACGACATACTTTTCAAGATATTGATGCAGCCTGTGATATTGCTTTGACATCAGATCATTCCAGTTTCGAATTTCCTTTGCCACTGACTTTCGATATTCAAAGGTGATAAAAAGGCAAAACAGGATGGGAACAAAAAGCAGGATCAATGAAAGAATGCTCAATACACTCAGACCTTCTTTATAGACCTTAAACCAGGCCAGCCAGGCTGGAATCACAGCCAATAAATCAACAAGGACTAAAGAAATCGTCCAGACCAGAATTCTCGATTTCGATGGCCTGTTTTTCAGAATTTCTTCAATGACACTCGCCTGTCTTAAAAGCTGGTTTGCATTTTTCATTTCCTGATCAGGCAAATTTCGGTATTCTTCATTCACCTTTTCCCTTAAGGCGATCAATTCAGCTTCAAGCTGATCCCTTTGTCTTGGGGATAAGACATCGACATCTTTTTTCTGGTAGCCGCCTCTTCTGGAAAAAGAGGGCGATTTTTCCTGAACCTTGTCGGGAATGGAATTCCAGAGGCTTTCGACTTCAGAAATCTGTTTTTTGGCTTTTCTGATCCAGGAAGAAGCCTGTTCTGATGGATCCGAAGCGTAAGCCTGATAGTCCTTTGCATGAACCATACTGTTGGATCCATGAACTGACAGATCAATTGGCTGAGCTGAAATGCAGTAATCTGGATAATTTCCTTCATAACGTTCAAGATAGATGGATTGATTGTTTAAAAAGTGATCAATCCGATACCTGGCATTTTGAATATCTTCAATTTTTGAACTCCACACTTCGTTCATGTCTTCAGTATTGAAATCAAGCGAGAGTGAATACAGCTTATATGCCTGCATGAAAGCTGAATCCACTCGATTCATCGCAAGCATCAAAACCGCATTCCAGAATATAAAATCATCTTTTCGTTTGCGAATCGGCCCCTGTTCATATCGATCACAGACGGCAAACCGGCATAGACTTGGATATCCGTTTCGTAAAACGAAATCATCATCATTTAAGATTCTTAAGGCTTCAGGTGCTGCGATCAATTCATCCGTATGACGGACAGTAATCAGAGTAATTGATTCGGGTAGAACTCCTTCATATTTTGGAAAGTTCTTCGTATTTTTACTGGCTCTGTCCGGGTTGAAATATTCCAGTGGTTTTTCAAGCATTGAAACCAGACGAATCAGTGGATTATTGGCGCTGGCATCAAATTCGACGGCATTTTCAATAAAATCATAAGGATTTTCAGGACGGGTGGCATGAGAGGCTAACTGTCTGTCATCTTCATAGCGAACAATAAGAGCCCGCCAGCTGCTCTTATCATCCGTGAGTGAATGAAGTTCTGGAAGAGCTTCTTCAATCGTCCTTCCAGATTCATTCCATTCACAGATCTCAAACGATTTTTCATTTTCTTCAGACTGAAGAAAACCATTGAATATGGGCAGATGATCATAAAACGAGTTCAGCGTTTTCTCGTTTTGAATCAGTACTGTAAACATAAAACTCGTTTTCCTTTCTTCACCTGATAAGGGAGAGCCTGGCGCCCTCCCTTATTAAATCTTTTATATTTCTTTTTGCTTTTACATCTCTTTTTAAAAGCATTTACTTATTCATGGATGAACTTTGCGCAAATCATAGATTTGAAAATCTAAATTTTACAGCTTTTTAAGCTTTTCTGTCCTTGGCATTTTTGATCATTTCAGCCGCCAGATCGTAGACACCATTTTCCTGCAGGAAGATTGCAGCGGTATCCAGCTCATCGGCCACCAGGGAATCATGAACAAATTTATTTCCAGCATCAGTATTCTTTTCTTCGATGTTTTTCAGACTTTCAGTGAACTTATCATATTGATCGCTGATAAACGTGCGGATCTTTCCAGCTAATTCTTCTGGAGAACTAAAGCCGGCCAGATAGCTCGCAGATTCCTTTAACATCACCTGCAGCAGTTTAAGCAGACGTTCATCATTGGTTTCAGAAGCAGGCATGGCCGCTTTCATGATCAATGGAATTTCAAACAAAGATACATCCAGTTTCTGCGCTGCAGGATGAACAGTCTCTTCTGTTTCCAAACCAATCCATTCTGGCTTATACCAGGTCTGAATATTTTTCATCTTCCGGTAGATCTCAGTCTTTTCGACTGGAATCGAAGAATCCGTCGCAAAATCAATCTGTTCCTGAACCTTTTTACGGATGGTGGAGACGTAGCTAGGCTGCATTGAAAGAGCCTGCAGAACTTCATGAAGCTTGGAGGCACGTTTCTGGTCATCGACAAGCAGAGTTCCATCACTGATTCCTAAAAGAATATTTTCGAGATCAAAGACATCCTGACCACTGGATTCCGTATTAAATTTCAGATAGTCAAAGACAAGGGCCCAGAAGAAAGCTGCACTGATGCCATATTCTTCGATGACCTGGTTTCCTTCATCAAGATCTGGCATTTTAGCCGCCAGATGCCAGCGTCGGTCAATGTGAGGAGAAATTTCCTGTGACTTTCGGCTGTTTGGATGAATCCCGCTGACCAGTTCAGAATACGCATTGAAATATTCTCCGCCATTTCGCTGATAGGTTTCAGAATGACGGGGTGGAGCAAATTTGGAAAGCGAGTTGGCTCGCAGACCATAGTAGGACTGATAGAACATGATCGTATTCTTATCGATTTCGTCGTCTCCTATGCCGCCTTTAGCAATCAGCTCTTCCTGAATCAGTTTGGCCTGATAGGATTCATCGCCTCTTGCCGGAAGCAGGGATGGATGAAAGGCACTTGCATAAATTGGAGAGGCATTGATTTCGCTTGGCTTTTCAATAAATGGAGTGGATAGGGCTCTGGTTGATCCAATGACATCTCGGACATACTGATCGACAGCCATGCTGGATTCCTTTTGTTCCTCACTTAATAACAGATCGGCTTCAAGCTCAATCGCAGCCAGGATTCCATTATCAAGATCCTTATTAACCTTCTTATTGGCCAGTTCCTGATAATGTTCAAGGATCTGTTCTTCAAAAAGATCACCAAAATAACGGCTTGGATTGGGCTTTGTGTTCATTTTTGCATAAGCAAACGTCTTATCGACGATTCGTTTGGAAAGATCTGAATCCACATTCAGCAAGGATCCAGTATATGGATATCGTTTACTTAAAGCTTCTAAGGCATCGTGACTGGCTAAAACATAACGAACCGTCATACCTGGAGCCTGAGTATATCGTTTTTCAATGGCTTCCTGACGCTCATCAAGCAGATCAATCTGAGATTCAAAAGCATCATAGAACTGCTCCAGGCCTTCGATCAAAGAATTCATGTACTGGATGAGAGTGTAATTTTATCTGTGTAAGTCGAGAGCGTACGGCTCGGCCTGCACAGATTTTTTTTGCGATTTGTGCTTTTATTAAGAAAAGAGGAAATGAAATCATGGCTAAAATCAAACGCAATCCTGC
>NZ_MPJW01000043.1 GCF_001945525.1 Ileibacterium valens | reverse complement strand
TTTCTGCTGGAATTTTGCATTTGAATAATTGCTTCACACATATTGATCACTCCATTCCTGATCTTTATTTTTCTGTCAAATTCGATTTTTGTTACTGCGTAAATCCAATCATACGCCAGAGGGCTGACATTCGAAAATTCGGCTTCATATTTCTTGAGCTCATCACTTCGTTGGTACTGATTTTTCGAATTTTTAATAAATACCAGAACTGTACCAACTTCCGGTCCATATTTCATCAGTTCCTCATTGGTCAATGCAAAAGGTTCAATCAGATGCAGCGGATAATATGGCAGTTTCATTACGTACTCTTCAGGGACCTCTAGCATTTCAATCAGATTCTTAGCGCCTGGCCAGGGTTCGGCTGATAACCAGATTACGATCGTTGTCACCAAAGGAAACTTTTTTCCGTTTAGAACAATACGGGTCTGTTCTGGCTGGTCTCGATTTTTATATTCTAAATTTCGCACCAGCCTCTGCTAAATGGCAAAGTAATAACCGGCCACCCGAAATACCATATCTGGCGAATTATAAGTCTGCGGTTCTAAGCCAACGATCATTGACGAGCAGCCATCCTTTTCTTTGATGACCACCTTTTTGATCAGATCTCTGCGGGTTTC
>NZ_MPJW01000259.1 GCF_001945525.1 Ileibacterium valens | reverse complement strand
TCAGCCCTCTGGCGTATGATTGGATTTACGCAGTAACAAAAATCGAATTTGACAGAAAAATAAAGATCAGGAATGGAGTGATCAATATGTGTGAAGCAATTATTCAAATGCAAAATTCCAGCAGAAACGAAGGGTTCAAAATCGGAAATAATGAAGGAATCCAGATCGGAAAAACCGAAGGAATCCGGATTGGCGAAATGAGAGGTAAAACGAAAGGAATTGAAATCGTTCGAAATCAGGAACTCAGAAAAATCGCGGTAAAATTGCTTGTTTCCGGATTTTCCAGAGAAGATGTTGCTAATTTTTTAAGAGATTTCAAACACCTATCTTGAACAGGTTCTTTCTGAAGAAGAAAAATAAAGATTTAAATAAACAAACCAGGAGACATTTAGTGAGTTAATTGATTCTTTGATTTAAACAAGTTGTTAGAAATAAATAAACTTCGCGGGAAAATAGACATGCGAGGGTTTTTAATGCGAAAGGACAGGGATAAAAAGAGAGTGTAATTTTATCTGTGTAAGTCGAGAGCGTACGGCTCGGCCTGCACAGATTTTTTTTGCGATTTGTGCTTTTATTAAGAAAAGAGGAAATGAAATCATGGCTAAAATCAAACGCAATCCTGC
>NZ_MPJW01000059.1 GCF_001945525.1 Ileibacterium valens | reverse complement strand
AGCAAAAGAAGGATAAAGGGCAAGGTCGAGATAATCATCGACAAAGGAACTGACAGTAGTGAAGACAGAATCCATCTCAATATGAGGGAAGAGAGAATGGAGCAGTGGCAAACGGCCCTGAATCGAGTTATAGTGTGTTTGGTAATTTTGTTTATTGATCATGAACATATTTTACCAAAAGAGGCACCTCATCCATTACGGATCAGGTGCCTCTTTTTATTTTTGGACTGTCAGAAATTTAACAGCCCCTTCAATAATCAATGCAGATAAAAACATTTGCTAAAAGAAGCTTGTTTATCGTACATACCTGTTTGGAAGGTCTTATTCAAATTCAATGGTTCCTGGCGGCTTACTGGTAATATCAAAGAGGACGCGATTGACATGATCAACTTCATTTACGATACGATCAGAAACACGCGCTAAAACATCAAAAGGAACACGGGCCCAGTCGGCTGTCATTCCATCAATTGAGGTAACAGCACGAATCGCAACCGCATAATCATAGGTTCTCTGGTCTCCCATGACACCTACACTACGCATGTTAGTCAGCGCAGTAAAATACTGCCAGATATCTTTCTCGAGTCTAGCTTTTGCGATTTCTTCGCGAAGAATCGCATCCGAATCCTGAACGATTTTAAGCTTTTCTTCAGTAATATCCCCTAAAATACGAATACCCAGTCCTGGTCCTGGGAATGGCTGACGCCATACCATTTCTGATGGCAGGCCCAACTCTTCACCAAGAGCTCTGACTTCATCTTTAAATAAAGTATTCAAGGGTTCGATCAACTGAAACTGCATGTCTTCTGGAAGACCTTTTACATTGTGATGAGACTTGATGGTCTGAGCAGAGTTAGTTCCGGATTCAATGACATCTGTATAAAGAGTCCCCTGAGCCAACCATTTAATTTCTTCACCCTCGGTTAGTTTCTTTACTTCCTCGTCAAAAGTGTAAACAAATTCGTTGCCAATAATTTTACGTTTCTTCTCAGGATCACTGACTCCCTCAAGTTTGGACAGGAATCGGTCTTTTGCATCAATCTTCACCAGATTAATATTCATGTTCTTTCCAAAGGTTTCCATTACGGATTCAGCTTCACCTTTACGAAGCAGCCCATGGTCAATGAACATGGCAATCAGCTGATCACCAATGGCTTCATGCAAGAGTGCAGCAACTACAGAGGAGTCCACTCCACCTGACAGGCCAAGAAGGACTTTATCATCTTTGACTTTTTCCTTAATCAGCTTTTTTTGAGTTTCGATAAAATCATGCATTGTCCAGTTATTCTGAGCTTTCGCCACGTTGAAGACGAATTTTTTCAGAATTTCATTTCCATATTCGGAATGACGGACTTCAGGATGAAACTGTAGAGTATAGATATTTTTTTCTGGATTTGCCGCAGCCGCAAATGGAGTATTATCCGAACGGGCAGTTTCCGCAAAACCTTCTCCAAGTTCTCCAACCTGATCACCGTGGGACATCCATACCGTCTGAGTTTCAGGAAGGCCTGTAAAAATTGGACATTCTGTATCGACCTTGATTTCAGTGCGTCCATATTCTTTTTTATCAGAAGGAAGAACCTTACCGCCCATATCATGCTGAACCATCTGCATTCCATAGCAGATTCCAAGAATAGGAATACCTGATTCATAAATCGCAGGATCACATTTCGGCGCCGCTTCGTTATAAACCGAATTAGGTCCTCCTGAGAAAACGATCCCCTTCACATCACCAAGAGCCTTGATCTCTTCAAGAGTCATCGTATGAGGGTGAAGCTCAGAGTAAACTCCAAATTCACGGATCCGTCGTGCAATCAACTGATTGTACTGGGAACCAAAATCTAAAACAACGATCTTATCAGCCATGTTTTACCTCTCTTATTTTGAGTATTTTAGCACTGATTTATTCATCAAAAAGAACGAATATCAAACGTATAAAGTAAAGCCGCTTTCAGTTTTCATGAAAAGTTTTCATTTTTCAGTTCTCTGCCCTAAAAGGGAATTTTTCCCATTTAAGCCTCAGTTGAGAGTCTTGCCGGAGTAACTCTTTAATACCGAATAAGGAATGAAATCTTTCAGATCAGAGGCTTTTTGAGCATCACCATTCTGAATCACTCTTGACATCCACACGACATCACAAAATTCACCAGCTTTAATTGCCGCATCTTTGAGCCGGCCATACTCTTTAAATCCTCTGCGTAATCCCATGGCAATACTCGGTTTATTGCTGGCCGTAATACAACCGATTTCTTGACGGACATTCTGCATTCTTAAGATATTCGTCAAAGTGTCGGCAAGAGCATGGCTTAAACCATGATGATTGGATGGTTCAAAGTAAATCGTCAGTTCAGCAGTATGCTGGTAGCCAGCTTTTGGCCGATAATGATGAGCTGTGCCATATCCGATGATTTTGCCATCATACTCTGCAACTAGAAATGGAAAATCCGGATTCGAAACAATCGAATTTAAAAATGTCTCTTTACTCTCAGGAGTCAGGTCCAGATTGTAATTGGAATGATCAACGTAATAACAATAGATCTCATAAACCTCATCCAGATCCTGTATTTCAAATTCTCTGATTCCATCAATAAAGCAGGATTTAAAAGAACAATCTGCTTGCTTTTCCTTCTGACCTGATTCCAAATTTGTATTCACAACCATATTCCTGACTTCTTTCTTCTTTCCTGATCTTCCTTATTTACCGCTAACGAATTTTGTATAGTTCTGTGGACAGGATTTACATCATTTCCAATGACGCATCGGCGGACAGCCAGCCATCAGCTTTTCTTCCCTGTTCAGCTGCAAATTCACCGGCCACTGCAATCATTGCTGCATTATCGGTGCAGCAGCGCATGGGTGGGACGGTAAATTCAACGTTTGGATATTCTTCTGCCAGTGAAGAAACCATTTCGCGAAGTCTTGAATTCGCGGATACTCCTCCTCCGACCACAAAATGAACAATTTCTGGATGATCGTTTAAAGCCAGCCGTACTTTATCAAAGATTTCATTTAATGCGGTTTCCTGAAAAGATGCTGCCAGATCTTCCATAATCCATTCTTCATTACGGCGTTCCATCCGTTTAACAAATTGCAGAACTCCAGACTTTAACCCGGAAAAGCTGAAGTCATATTTTCCCTGAGTTTTTGGCTTGGGAAGAGCATAGATCGCCTGTCCCTGTCTGGCGAGTTTATCGATTTTCGGTCCGCCTGGATAACCTAAATTCAATACCCTTGCGACTTTATCGTAAGCTTCTCCAATGGCATCATCCTGTGTCTCACCAAGAACTTCAAAAGAATAGGCATCTTTCATATAAACGAGTTCTGAATTGCCTCCACTGACAAGAAGTGCCAGCAAAGGAAACTTCATATCCGTAACCATTTCATTGGCATAGATGTGTCCGGCAAGATGATTCACGGGAATCAGAGGCTTTTCAAAAAGCTCAGCTACTGTCTTTGCGGCAGTAACTCCTACATGCAGACAGCCAATCAATCCTGGACCCTGGGTAATTGCCACGGCATCAATATCTTTCCAGTCCACTCCCGACTCTTCAATGGCTCTTGCCACTACCCAGGAAATGTTTTCTACATGAATCCGTGAGGCTATTTCCGGAACAACTCCACCGAATTCCTTATGAGTATCAATCTGAGAAGCAATAATACTCGAAAGAACCTCTTTTTTGTCCTTTACAACCGCTGCAGCTGTTTCATCACAGCTGCTTTCAATACCTAATATGATCATTCTTCGATCCTCATATTTAAACCGATTCTTTAAACTCGTGTTTAAAAATCGGTCTTTGTTTTCATAATAATTTGATATCTATCTGACTGAATGTTTTGTTCAGGTTTAATTCTGCCTGTTTTGTCCAATTTTTACCTGCTTTTCTGATAAGTCAATTATTCAGTCACTTTCAGCTTTTTATAGATTCTTCAATGTTCTTTTAGATTTTTTCCAAAAACAAAACGTTAATTTCAGATACCCATTGCCATTAACAGGCCATCCTCTTTTCCTTCATAATAGTTTTTCGAGCGATGAAGGATGATAAATCCCATCGATTCATACAGAGCGATCGCAGGCTGGTTGCTTACTCTGACATCCAGACTGAATTCTTCTGCCTGCTGCTCCTGAGCCATTTCGATCCCTTTCTGAATCAGCGCCTTTGCCAGGCCTTGCTTACGAAATTCTGGGTCTGTTGCAATACGGGCGATCTGCGCCTTTTCAAAAGTGATCCACAAATCCAGATAGGCACGGATTCTCCCGTCTTCTTCATCAACGAGAATTGTGCTGAATGGATTCACCTTTAAATCCTGTTGGATATTTTCAATTGTCCATGGATTCTGAAACGATCTCCCTTCCAGCCTGGCAAGAGCCTTGAGATCCTGTTCATTCGCCTGACGGATCATACCCTATAAGCATCGCTTTCTTTATAGTATTTTGGCGCGAGAGCATGAACATTCTCAATCAGATGATATTCATCTCTGAGCTGCTCAATGTTTGAAAGAAAATCGACTTCCGGTGTTTCCATTCCAATCAGATAACCATCCCCAAATAAGGTTCCTGGATTCTCCTGGATAAAGTTCGGAATCAAATCAAGCTTCAGAATGGCTTCTTTGGTCACTTTTCCATGACTTAAATGAGCGGTATAAGCTCGGTGAGCTCTTGCATCCAGAATGACATTGGCTTCTTCTTCAAGACCTGCATAAATCTGCATGGTCGAAAGTGTATATATTTTTGTCTTTGACTGCGTTCCAAGAATCTTGGCAATTGTCATAGCGATTCTTAATCCGGTATAGCTTCCAGGCCCTTCTGTGATGACACATTCATCAACATCAGAGAGCTTTAAATCACATTTCTTTAACAATTCTTCAATACGTGGAAAAATCGTTTCAGATTGACTTTTGAAACATTCTTCCATCGTCCCATCTAATAGTTTTCCATCTTTATAAATCCCAACAATTAGATACTTATAAGCTGTATCCAGGGCTAAGGTAATCATTTCAGTTCCTCCAGAATGCTTGAAGATAAAGGACCATTGGATTCGATGGTAAAAACGCGTTCCTCATCGTTTCCATTTTCAATCGAAATTGACAGATGGTCCGCTGGAAGCTGATCAGAAATATAGTCAGACCACTCCACCACTGCAATGCCATCGTCGAAGCATTCATCGAATCCCAGATCCTGACTTAACCCCTCAAGTCGATAAGCATCCAGATGCCATAATGGATTTCCATCGGCCTGCTTGTAGGATTTCATGATCGTAAATGTTGGCGAATTAATCGTATTTTTTACTCCAAGGGCTTTGCCAAATGATTTTGTCCATGTAGTTTTACCTGCACCAAGATCTCCATCAAGAGTAATCGTCAGGACTTTTCCTTTAGACAGATCAGCTATTTGCCTGGCAAGGGCCGCTGTCTGCTCCAGATTTTCTATATTAAATATTTTTTTCATATTTGAATTTTCCATTCCTATAAGATTGATCTTAAAATCTTCGGAATTTTTGTATTTTACAATGTTTTAAATAACATACGAAACGATCTGGTTTCTGATTTTCTTTTCGTTCACCGTTTTTCATCTGATTACCTGTCGTTTCAACTCATTACTTTATCTCTTTACTTCTTTTCATTATTTTTTTCGCTGTTTTTAAGCGAATTTTCTCTTTCAATTCTTTCCTTGCGCAACTGTGACTTAATATGAGTGATCTGCTCCATTCGCTTAGCGACTTTGGATTCTGATCCCTGATCCGTTGGCCTGTAATAATGATGTCCGGTCAATGAAGGCGGCAGACATTCCATATCTGTCATATGCATCGGATAATCGTGCGAATACTCATAACCCTTTCCATAACCCAGATCCTTCATCATCTTGGTTTCTCCATTGCAGATATGGAGCGGTACTGGCTGCTCAAGTGTCTGCAGAGCATCATCCCTGGCTGCAAAATAGGCAGTCTCCAACGCATTGCTTTTTGGAGCCAGAGCCAGATAGGTAATCGCATGTGTTAAATGCACTGAACATTCTGGCATCCCTAAAAAATGACAGGCCTGATAAGCAGCAATACAGATTTCAAGAGCTCTTGAATCAGCCAATCCGATATCTTCACTGGCCATCCGAACCATTCTTCGTGCGATATAAAGGGGGTCTTCTCCACCTTCAAGCATTCTGGCCAACCAGTAAATGCAGGCATCCACATCTGAATTTCGCATCGATTTGTGCAGCGCTGAGATGATATCGTAATGCTGATCGCCTTTTTTATCATAAAGAAGCGTTCTTTTTTGCATGACCTGGCGAACAATCGATTCATCGACATGGACCCCATCAATATCATCCGGTGAGTTATTGATAATCATTTCCAGAGTATTTAAAGCCAGCCGGGCATCCCCGTGAGCAAAGAAGGCAATACTTGAGATGAAGTCATCAGAAATATGAATGGTCCGATCTCCAAATCCTTTTGGAGAAAACAGAGCCTGTCGAATCAGACCCTCGATATCTTCCTGCTCAAGTGACTTGAGAACAAAGACCCGGCACCTGGACAGTAGGGCTGAATTCACCTCAAAGCTTGGATTTTCAGTCGTCGCACCAATCAGAACAATGCTTCCCTTTTCCACATAAGGTAAAAAGGCATCCTGCTGAGCTTTATTAAATCGATGAATTTCATCTACGAAAACAATCGTTCGATTTCCCTTCTTGCGTCTTGCCTCCGCCTGGGCCATTACTTCACGAATTTCCTTAATCCCGGAAGTGACTGCAGAAAAATTAATGAACTCACTTTTTGTCTGATGAGCAATAATCCGTGCCAGAGTAGTCTTTCCAACTCCAGGAGGTCCCCAGAAAATCATCGATACCACAGAATCCCGATTAATCATATTCCAGAGCAACGAACCCTGAGCAACCAGATGTTTTTGTCCCCAGTAGTCTTCCAGACTCTGCGGACGCATCCGATCAGCTAAAGGACGAAGCGAAAAGGCTTTTTCGTCATTTTCCAATGCCTCTTCCTTTTCTTTCCTGGATTGTTCAAGCCGTTCTTCCATTGATTCAAATAAAGAAAATTGTTCCATGCTTTCGATTATACAGGAAACAGGCAAGCAAAAAGGCGGAACCTGATTTCCGCCCCTTGGTTTCTTATTTTTTAATTTTTATTCTCGACTGACTGATTTGAAACTTCAGCTTCCTGTTGCTCCAGTTTTTATGAACCATCAAAGCTGTCATTCCTGTTTTTCAAAGACTCGACCATCTACAGCGCAATGACTAAAGCCATTGCGATCACCAACAGGATCAGCCAGTTCAGAATAAAGTGAATGATCGCGTATCGAATCATTTTCTTTTTATCAACAGGGATGTTTCCAACGATCTTTCCCGTCTGACCATTTATCGCGATTAAAGCATCTTCATCCTTGTCATAGTCCATAAAAAGAATGTAAGCCGGCAGCAGAACGTAGCCGGTGTGTCCATCCTCATGATTCATTGTCCCACCCTGTACTTTGATCGAACTGTATCCATTCATCGTGGACATCAGTTTTGCGTCAAAGGAGTGGGCGATTCGCTGATGAACGGAATCGATGAGTTGTTCAAATCCAACATCATAACGCTCAGCCAGAAATCCCGGCAGATAGCCAGTGGAAAAAGGTTTCATCTTTGAGTAATCAAAAGGTTCGATCGAATCCATTGCATCTCTAGGGGTTTTACTCGATGCGATGGCAGGCACCTTTTCAAAGTGCATCTGCCCGCCGCGGCTTAATTCAAAGACATCATGTTCTGTGATAATCCAATCCCCATGGGTATGGGTAAATGTTCTTTCTCCAGTGGCCTGTACCTGGCCAGAAGTATTTGTATCATGCAAAAAGAACGGAAGATAAACAGCCTTAATTTTCTTTATTACATTGGAGGCTGCATATTCCGGAGGATAGAACGGTTTGCTTCTGATATATTCCTGATAAAGAGTCTTCACCTGCGAAGGTTCAACCTCAAAAGGAATAATCCATTCCGGTTCAAAGCTTCCGCTCATATTCTCCTGAAGCATTAATGGGGTCTGACAGAAAATACAGGTCGTCGCAGCTGTCGTCTTATCCGTAACGACTTCAGCCCCACAATGTGGGCACTGATAGAGCCGTAAATCTTCCTTATGATCCGTGGTATCATCCGTAGCTTCTTCAAATCCGGCATCCAGTGCTTTTCGAGTATTTAACGCTTCTTCATCCGGCGTTACATATTGTTCGATTGTTTCTGAAGCTTCATTCAGGTCCACATCTGAATTCGGTTCATACTCGGAAACGTCATATACACTGTCACAGTAATCACATTTCAGTTTGCCGATTTCCGGATCAAAATGAAGTTCTCCCCCACAGTTCTTACATTTATAAAGCATCAGAAATGACCTCCGCTTCCAGTATGGCCAGAGCTTCCTGTCCCGCCAGAATGACCTGAAGAACTCTGTTTTGGTTTACGAATCCGTGTCTGATAATGACTGATAAAACGATTTTCATTGATCATCAGATTCAGACTATCTCCATAACCCGCTGCATCATAAGCCAACTGTTTGTCCTGATGACCTTTCGCTTTCAATAAAGTCATGATTACAGTCACTACAGCAGCTCCGATCAGAGAAACAAACAGAGCGATTAAACTGGCTTCCCAGAAGATGAACGGCTTTTTCAGCCACCCCATCGGATCTGTACTGACTGCCAGTTCGCGGTCAGCCCGGTCCAAAAAAGCCATCGCTGAATCATAAAATTCGCCTTCATATAATTCGTCGCTGGCTTTATCAGCCAGGGTATCCGCCACATCCTGAGTGATCAAAGACCGATAGGTATCCCCATAGGCATCTACCCAATACGAACGGTCTGACATATTTATGGCATAGGCTAAATATCCTTCCGGATAGCGGCTGCTGCCGAAGCTTTCAATAAAATCCCGGGCTTCGTTGTCAGAAAATCCAGGTTCATAGGTTGTTGCAATCAGAATGTTCATATCATACTTCTGTGAGATTTCTGCTGCCTTGTCCTCGATTTTATCTATTTCAGATTCTGTAAATAATCCAGCATCATCCATTACAACAATTTCAGCTGCGTAAACCCTGATATCGGTAAAGATCGGCATGATCCATATGGATAAAAAGGTAAATACCAGCATTGAAACAATGTTTATCCTTTTCATTCAATTCTCTCCTGTAAGTCCTGAAACGTTTCAGGCATTTCGTTTCATTCCTATCCAACAGTATAGCGAAAGATTGTGAATAACAAATGAACCATTTCGAGAGATGATCTTAAGTTTATTCTGTTTCAGCGTTTCCTCTGTTTTTGTGTACTTTACGGCCGTCCAAATCTGAAGACTTTATCTTTGTTTATCCAAAAATTTGATTCAAAGCGAATTCAGAAACAAAAAACCGGCTTTCGTAATGAAAGCCGGATAACAATCATTATTCTATAAGCATTTAAATCCGCTTAATTGACATGGATTAACCATAACGGACGTAAAAGAATAATTGTTCAGCAGATAAGATTAATAGTCTGCGTTATTGCGGTCCTTGAACCATTCAGAAACACTGTCCATGGTTTCATCAAGACAACCATCTTCGAATGGAACTTTCAGATTGGCTTTTTTTACAATTTCCTTGAAAGGAAGGGTTCCTCCCAGTTCGCAAATCGCCTTATAGTCCTCAAAAGCCTTTGGATCCTGATCCTGCAGACGTTTCCAGAACTGTAAAGCACAAACCTGAGCCAGCGTATAGTCGATGTAATAGAACGGATTCATGAAGATATGCAGCTGGCGCATCCACCATCCGCCTCTTTCGAGAACGTCAATTCCTTCATAGTCTTTATGTGGCAGATATTCCTTTTCAAGTCTTCTGAAGCAGTCCATCCTCTGCTCATGAGTCCATTCTGGATGTTCATAGACTTCATGCTGGAAATGGTCAACCAGTACTCCATAAGGGATGAATTTTACCGATCCGCCCAGGTGTGAAAAGTAATACTTATCAGTATCTTCTTCAAAGAAATCCTTCATCCATGGCCAGGTAAAGAATTCCATCGACATCGAATGAATTTCAGCAGATTCCATCGTTGGCCACATGACCGAAGCCGGAACGATATTTCTTGAACTGTAAGCCTGGAAGCCATGGCCAGCCTCGTGAGTCAGCGTTTCAACATCGGAGTTGGTTCCATTGAAGTTGGCAAAGATGAATGGGACTTTGTAATCATTCAGACCCGTACAGTAGCCTCCGGCTGCTTTATGGGGTTTGGCATCAAGATCCATCAGGTTCTGATTGACCATCTTTTCGAAGTATTCTCCAGTTTCCGGTGATAAATCCTGGTACATCTTTAAGGCAGCCTGGACCATTTCATCCCTGGAATGTTTTGGAGCCGGATTGCCGGAAACAAATTCAATCTTTTCATCCCAGGCTGGAATATGAAAGTCTGGATAACCTAAGGATTTTGCCTGCTTTTCATAAAGCGCAGTACATACCGGAACGACTGCTTTTAAGACATTTTCTCTGTATTTTTCAACATCTTCCTTGTCGTAATCCAGACGCTGCATCTTCAGATAGCCCAGTGGAACATAATTCTCAAATCCAAGCTTTTTCGCCATCCGTGTACGAACATCAACCATGTCGCTGTAGATCTTTCCAATTTCTTCTTCATGATCTGCAAACCACTGCCAGTAAGCTTTGGTTGCTTCTTTGCGTACTTCTCTGTTTTTATCAGCCATTTTCTTCTGAAGGCTTGCCAGCGTATAGGTTTCCCCTTCAAAAGGAATTTTGGCGGAGGCAACTAAGGCCTGATAGGCAGATTGTAATTTTGCTTCATTCTGCAGGTCTTCGACAATTTCAGGAGACATGGATTTTAATCCGAACTCCGCTTTTGTAAACCAGGTCTGAGGAATCTCTTCTCTTAATTGTTTTGAATAGTCAGATTCAAGAATAGCCCGGTTAATCTGGGTAATATATTCTTCAAGGACGGGATTGATTTCATCAAAGTAATCCGTTTCCTGTTTATAAAACTCATCGGCCGTGTTGATGGTATGACGGATATAACACAGATTGGCCTGAGTATCGACATGCTGCATCAGATCATCGAGATCCAGAAAAGCATTTTTGAACATTTCATAATTTTCTGCATTCTTGATCCGATTCTGTATGCTTTCGAGTTCAGCTAAAACAGCCTTATGATTGGGACGGCTGTATTTCATTTCTTCAAACTTCATAATGACCTCACTTTTCTTATCCAAGATTATCACGAGATTTCATAAATTCCTATATCTAATAACAGATGTCCATGTTTGGTAAACATCCACTTAGGATTGAAATCTATTGCTGAAAAACTATTTTCCGCACGTAACCTATGTTTTTCCTGATTTCAGTCCCTCTAGTTTCGTTTTCATAAGCTCCTGATTCACTATTCGTTTCTTTTGTTTGACCAAATTCAAATGAAGACATCAGTTAAATCTAAAAAGAAAAAGGATTCTTCCTAAGAAGAATCCGTGGATATAAAATTCTTAATAAACCATTCAAGTCTAAACCATTCGAGTCAGTTCCAGATCGCCACAATGATCAGAATCAGTAAGGCAAATACGGCAAGCATTCCTAAAAGAACTGGCATGAAGATCTGAAAGCATGCAATCAGCAATGCTTTATAATCATCTTTTTCCAGACGGACTTCCTTGCCGAATTCAACTTCTTTCTTTTCCTTCAAATTGGCGATCAGGTCCTTGAATTTAGAACTCAAAGTTCACCTGCGTAGTGACACTGAACAAAATGACGTTCCTTTACTTCCTTGACAGGAGGAATTTCAGTTTTGCACAGGTCAGTGGCAAATGGACAGCGCGGATGGAATTTACAGCCGGTTGGCGTATTTACGTTTGAAGGAATTTCGCCTTCGATCAGCTTCATTTCAGAACGCTTATTGGGATCAGCAATTGGAATGGCTGCCATCAGGGCTCTTGTATATGGATGCATAGGATGAGCATAGATTTCTTCCTTATCTCCAAGCTCTACCATACTGCCTAAATACATAACTCCCACGCGATCAGAAATATGTTTTACAACAGAAAGGTCATGGGAAATGAAGATGTAGGAAATATTATTTTCTTCCTGCATATCCATCATCAGGTTTAAGATCTGTGACTGAATCGAAACATCCAGAGCGGATACCGGTTCATCACAGATGATGAAGGATGGATTCAAAGCCAGCGATCTGGCAATACCGATACGCTGTCTTTGCCCTCCGGAAAACTGGTGCGGAAAGCGGTAGCAGTAATAGCTTGGCAGACCACAGCGTTCCATCAGATTTTTTACATATTCTTCAAGTTCCGGACCACGGGTAAATTTGCCATGAGCAATCAGTGGTTCTGCAAGGATATTGAAAACATTCATTCGAGGATTGAGTGAAGAATATGGATCCTGGAAGATGAACTGAATTTCTTCACGCAGTTGGCGCATTTCCTTGCGGGTCTTTTTAGCGATATCTTCTCCCTTGAAGATGACTTCTCCGTCGGTTGGTTCATAAAGACGAATAATCGTTCTTCCTAAAGTTGATTTTCCGCATCCGGATTCACCAACCAGCCCCAGCGTTTCTCCTTCATAAAGATCAAGGCTGATTCCATCCACTGCCTTGACACAGGGTTTGCCAGGTTTGAGTTTTCCTTTGGATAAAGGGAAATACTTCTTGACGTTTTTGACTTCGAGAATCTTCTGTGCATTTTCTTTTTTAGCCATTCGTTATTCCCCTTTCTGTTCTGCCTCTTCGTACAGGAAGCAGGCGGCCTTATGACCGTTTTCAAATTCTACAACAGGAGGCTGGCTTTCAAGGCACTTCTGCATGCAGTGCTTGCATCGATCTGCAAAGTAACAGCCCTTCGGAAGGTAAACCGGATTAGGAACGGTTCCTTCAATGACATTGAGTCTTGAACCTTCTGTGGCTAAAGAAGGCATGGAGCTCATCAGGCCAATAGTATATGGATGCTTAGGATTCTTAAACAGGGTCTGTACATCGGCGGTTTCTACAACTTTTCCGGCATACATGACGTTGACCCAGTCCGCAACCTGAGCAACAACTCCAAGATCATGCGTAATCAACATGATTGATGTTCCAAGTTCGTTTTTCAGCTGATTCATCAGCATCAGAATCTGTGCCTGAATGGTCACATCGAGCGCGGTGGTCGGTTCGTCGGCAATCAGAAGTTTTGGCGAACAGGAAAGAGCCATTGCGATCATGACGCGCTGGTTCATTCCACCAGACATCTGGAATGGATAGTTGTTAAAAACTTCATCCGGTCTTGAAATGCCGACCTGGCCTAACAGCTTGATCGTTCTGGCTTTTGCTTCTTCATCTGAAATGTCTTCATGGATGCGGATGTTTTCCATAATCTGCTCACCAACAGTGAAAACAGGATTCAAGGAAGTCATTGGTTCCTGGAAAATCATTGAAATTTCATTTCCTCGAATATCCTGAATTTCTGCATCTGAAGCCTTGGCGAGATCGACATTTTTACCATTACCGGTATAAAGAATCTTACTACCAGGCATAATTTCGCCAGGCTCAGATACCAGACCGAGAATGGACATGGCGGTTACAGATTTTCCGCATCCGGATTCTCCAACAATTGCGAGTGTCTGGTTTTCATACATATCGAAATGGTTTCCATCAACGGCTTTAGAATCGCCTTTTTTGGTATGGAAATAGACTCTGAGATTGTCTACTTCAAGGATTTTATTATTTGCCTTCGGTTCGGCTGTGTTTTTGATTTCTTCGCTCATAAGTTCCTCCTACTGGATTTCCTTCGGGTCGAAGGCATCTCGCAAGCCTTCACCAACCAGGTTGATGGATACAACAGTCAGCAGACACATCAGACCAGCTGGAAGCCACTGCCATGGGTAGTTCTTAAAAACTTCGGAATCCCGGGCAAGGTTCATCAGGTTACCCCATGAAGGAGTTGGCGGCATAACTCCCATACCCAGATAGGAAAGGCCGGCTTCAGTTAATACTGCACTGGCCATCTGTAATGTTGCATTGACGATGACTAACGAGAATACGTTTGGCATCAGGTGTCTGAAAATCTTAGAGAAATCGGAAAAGCCCAAAGCTTCGCAGGCCTGCATAAATTCCTGCTCACGCAGCGTTAAAATCTGACCACGCACAAGTCTTGCCAGACCTGGCCAGGATAAAGCTCCAATTAAAAATGCAACGGTATACATCTTCAAATTCTGCGGGACCCATAACATAACGGAAGCAACCGCAATAATCATTGGAGTAAATGGCAATGAGTAAACAATTTCAGAAAAACGCATCAGGAAGTTGTCGATAAATCCGCCATAATATCCAGCGATTCCTCCAATTGTACATCCTAATACAACAGTCAGAATGGCAGCGATAATACCAACCATGATTGAAATTCGTCCGCCCAAAAACAGACGATAGAGGCAGTCTCGTCCCTGCTTATCCGTTCCAAGCCAATGCGCTGCACTTGGCGGCTGATTGACCGCATTGAGATCATAATCTGTGACCTTAATTCCCATAAGCATAGGAACCAGAACCACTGCGATGGCAATTAGAACAAAAATCACAAGTCCGGCTACGGCAATGCGGTTGGCGCGGAATTTGCGCCAGGCAATCATCCATGGACCAACGGACTCAATTTTTTCTTCAGGAGCAGACGGATGAATGCCGTTATCTTTTTTTAAGGTTTCCATCATTCTTCTCCTTTCATTATCCATCCACCTTCACTCGCGGATCGACTAAAGAATAGCAGACATCCGAGAGCAGGTTTCCAAGAATCATCAGTATGGCCGAGAAGACCAGACAGGCGCAGACTAACGCGGAGTCACGCTGGTTAATGCCGTCAATCAAAACTTTTCCAATTCCAGGCCATACAAAGACGGTCTCCAGAATGGTGGCGCCAGAAAACAGAGAAGGAATATACATTCCAAGCAGGGTAACCAGCGGAATGAGCGCATTCTTAAAGGCATGCCTGTAAATAACAGTCTTTTCCTTTAGACCTTTTGCTCTGGCTGTACGGATATAATCCTGATTGATGACTTCAACCATTGAGTTTCGGACATATCTCGAGAAGGTAGCAAAAGTACCAAAAGCAAGAACGGTTGTCGGAAGAATCATATGCAAAAGGATATCCCCGATTTCCTGCCATATGCTCGAGTATCCGAAGTTGGCTAACATGGTATCCCGCATACCGGAAATCGGCATCCAGTCGATACGAAGTCCAACAAAGAAGATGAGCACCAGACCGAAGAAGAATGTGGGAACTGAGATCCCGAGCAGTGAGAAGACGGTCCAGAAGTTATCTTCGAAACTTCCCTTCTTCACTGCCTGCCGTATGCCTATCGGTATCGCAAATATGAGTGCGATGATCAGCGCGGCCGCATTTAATATAAAAGTATTCCAGACGTAACTGCCAATGACTTCACCCACGGGTTTTCTCAGTGTAGTTGAAGTACCCAGGTTGCCGGTAAGTGTTCGGCCAAGCCAGCGCACATACTGTTCTGGAAGCGGTTTATCCAGACCGTATTTAACGCGTGCCTGCTGACGGATCACTGCAGTTGCACGTGTACCCGGGCCGAGGTAAGCGCTGACTTCATCACCCGGCATGGACTTTACGACGCCGAAGATAACCATCGTAATGATCAGAAGTACAGGGATTGATGTCAGAAGACGCTTGACAATATATTTCAGCATGAAAAATTTCCCCCTTTCTTTCAGAAACTTTCACAAATTATAACACTCGATTTTTGCAAGCAAAATATTGACAGAGAGATTTTCAGTAGTTCATTTCAGAACTTTGACTATTATTTCTCAGTGAAAGCGCCTGAATAACTGTGTTTTTCAATCAAACGATAAAAAAAGCACACGAACAAGATTATACCTTTTTGTTCGTGTGCTTTGCATTTTCAATAAATACGAATTAGTAACGAATATTTCCTATTCGCTCAGATTGAATTCAGTATAACCGAGCAGATCGTTCATGGATGTGTTGGAAAGTCCGGTAAAGGAAGTAGCCATGAAGAAGCAGCTCCAGCTGGTTGTATCTACAGAATCAATACCTACTGTATCAATCAGCGTGTTGAAGTCTACTGTTGACTGCTGCAGATCGACACCAATCTGTCCCCAGCTGTCCATAATCATTGGAATTAACATATCAAGAACAGCATTTCCTTCGGAAGCCAGGAATTTGATCGTCAGTTTCTGTCCGTCTTTTTCGCGGATTCCATCTGAACCTTCAACCCATCCAGCTTCTTCAAGAACCTGTTTTGCTTTTTCGATATCAAAGTCATACTTTACAGCACCTTCGATTTCAGATGTACCCGTTGTGGCATCACCCATACCAACAGCAACTGGTGACCAGAAAGCAGTTGGAACGTATCCAAGACCCACGTTCTGAGCGTCTTCAGCAGCTTTACTCATATCGTAGAATGCATCAACGAAGCCCTGACGGTCAGTCGCATAGCTTAATGCCTGGCGAACAGCCGGATCAGCGGTTGGGCCATCAGCACAGTTAAAGCCTACATATCCTTCAGCTGCACGGAAGTAGTAGTCGTAAGCGAGTTTGTCATCTTTTGTAGCAGGAGCGATGATACCTGGTTCGATTAATTCTGGGTAGTAGTTCACATCGCCGTTCTGTAAGGATGCAAGTTCTGTTGAGGCTGCAACAGTCTTAATAACTACTTTAGGAATGGAGAATTCGCCTTCTCCTGCGTAATTTTCATTTTTAACCAGAGACGCGCCGGAAGACTTATCGTAATTGTGAACTTTGTAGGCATTTGAACCTAAAGTGGCACTGTTGTTGTCCTTGTATTCACCCATAGCTCCTTTGGAATATGGGAACTGTTCACTTGAAAGAATTCCTAAGGAACCAATGGCAGTAACGGCATCAATATCAGGTTCTGCAAGTTTAAATGTGATTGTATGATCATCATCAACAACAATTCCGGAAACTTCTTCTGCTTCGCCTTCCTGATAGTCATCCCATCCTTCGATAAAGTCAAATGTTCCATCCAGACGTCCGCCGATGTATTCAGGGTCAGCTGCCAGAGTAAATGTAAACTTAACATCTTCTGCCGTCAGATCACTGCCATCAGAAAATTTAAGGCCTTCGCGCAGTTTGAAAGTTACGGATTTACCATCTTCAGCTGCTTCAGGTACTTCAACAGCTGCCTGTCCATACAGTTCCGAATTTGCATCGTAAGCCAGCAGAGACTGATAAACCATATTAACCACATACTGGTCATATGAAGAAATAGCATAAAGCGGCGAGAAAAGACCTGCCAGTTCCTGTGTCATTCCGACAACAAGAGTATCTCCACCATCGATGGATGCATCTGCAAGAGCCTGAGACCAGTTACACACTGGACCTGTTGTTACGTTGACACCTTTTTTAAAGATATTGAACAGATGGTTTCCATAAATTGGCAGATATGGAGCCAGTTCGGATTCTTTTACGAACGCTTTTTTGTAGCTTTCGATGGATGCATCCATATCCGTAGTTTTCTTACCTGCAATCAGCGCATTATTGAGCTCTTCGTCGACAATTCGAACGTAGTTGCTTCCGCCATAAATTACTGCGGCTGTTCCAGCATCACCTTCACCGGATCCAGAGCAGCCTGCCATAGAGGTGGCGGCGAGCAGGGCAGCCAGAGCGCCTGCCAGTTTTTTAGATTTCATAATTCCTTTCCTCCTCGATTACGAAACTTTATGTCCAATATTCTAACAACGCAATAACACATTATCAATCATTTTTAGAAGGCTTTCCATAAATTTCACAACACTTTTCAGAAGATCAAATGTAACGAAAGTGCTAAGTTTTCATTTCTGTAAACTGTTCACCAATTAAAGACACTAATTCAGAGTTTTTCATTTCATTCTCTTTCAGATTCTGAATAAAAAAGTAAGAAAAATGATGTGATATACCGGCTTGTCTAAAGCCGAATATGCCTTATATAATGAAGATGCAAAGAGGAAAATATCTTATTAGAGGAGGGTTATTTGATGTTCGAAAAATTATTTCACCTGATGACTTCATTCAACGCTTCGATTTGGCTTGATGATGCAGTTGTCTTCAACAGATTAACAAAAGAGCTTCGTTAATCACCATAAATTATAAATAGCCAGCCGGAACAGATCCCCCTGTTCCGGCTTTTTTCATCCCAAATTTCTGGCATTCTTATGGTATTATTCATATTTATTCTATTTGCATCCAGCTGATTCTATGGGTAAAATTCGCTTTCTGAAACGAGTTCATCCTAAATTGGTTTGGTCCACTCAAATTCACTGATAGAATCAAAACAGAACTTATCTTGTCTTCTGATTTCCCCTATCTGTTTCAAGGTATGAATCATCATATTATTAAAGGCAGTCATTGATTTTTAATGGATGATTGAAACAGAATTCTTCAATCCGATCTTCAGAAGACAAATAAAAACAGGAGGAAGTTAAGGAAATATGTCAAAACTCAACTTTGCAGACTTTTATCAGGAATATCTCGATCTGCTTGGAGCCTATCAGCTTGCATTAAGCACAATGTATGTCGATCAGAATACAATCGCTCCCAAAAAAGGAGCCTTTAATGCGAATAAGGCGATGTCCATTCTCTCATCTCAGGCATTTGCCATTGAGAATAATCCTGAAACCATCGCTAAAATCCGAGAATATGCCAGCACTTTAGAGGACGGCTCTCTGGAAAAGCAGGAAATCACAATACGGTTGGAGGAAATCGCAGACAGCGAAAACATCCCGGCGGATGTCTACCGTCGTTTTGTTCAGACCCGCAATGATTCAGAAACCATCTGGCACAGGGCTAAAGAAAATAATGACTACTCTGAATTCAGAAATATTCTCGAGGACCTGATGAATCAGCAGATTGACCTTCTGAAATACTCTCCGCGTTTTCATCAGGATAACGCTTATGATGTTCTTCTCGATACGTATGAAAAAGGAACGGACCAGAAATTTTATGATGAGTTTTTCTCTGTGATAAAAAAGGAACTGATCCCTTTAATTCACCAGGTCCAGAATGCAAAACAGATCGATACGACTCCAATTGAGATTTCAATCGATGAAAAAAGACAGGCTGAATTTGCCGATAAACTGATGGAATTCATGCAGGCTGATCCTCAAAGAGTCTATCTTTCGACAACCGAACATCCATTTACTGACTTTTTAGGTAAGGATGATGTCCGTATTACAACTCATTACTATCCGGACACATTCCTTTCTGCCATTTTAAGTACAGTTCACGAATACGGGCATGCCCTGTTTGGACTTCAGATCGATGAAGATTTCTATGGAACTACACTTGCCAATAATATTGGCAGCGGCGCTCATGAATCCCAATCTCGTTTTCTTGAAAACCACATCGGGCGTTCTGAAGCCTTCTGGAAAGCTCTCTATCCTTCCATCGTGGAAAGCTTCCCTGAATTCAAGGATCTGACCCCTGAAGAAATAACTCGTCTGATCAACGTTTCTGTTCCTGGTTTAGTCCGGACTGAGGCTGATGAACTGACTTATCCGCTTCATATTCTAATCCGCTATGAAATTGAAAAAATGATGGCTGATAAGACTCTTGATTATGACCATTTGCCAGAAATCTGGGCCGATAAGTACGAAGAATATCTTGGAGTCCGTCCGAATACTGATGCAAAGGGCGTCTTACAGGATATGCACTGGTCTGCTGGAAACATTGGCTATTTCCCAACCTACGCCTTAGGAAGCGCCTATGCTGCTCAGCTCTATGAAGCAATGGCTAAAGAAATTAATGTTGAAGAAGAACTGGCTAAGGGTAACTTTACAGCAATTACTGACTGGCTCAAAAATAACGTTCAGCATTATGGAGCTTCCAAGAGCATGAAGGAAATTGTCGAAGAAGTTTCCGGTAAACCATTTGATCCAACCATTTACACCAATTACCTCAAGGACAAATACTCTAAACTTTACGATCTGAAATAGATTTGTTGAAGAGATAAGAATAATAAATTCCGCCTTGTATTTTTATTAGTCTTGAGAGATTGGCCTTCGACCAAATCAATTTTGTTTTTGAAACAATCTCATTCAAAAATATTCGGTCAGAAAATTCCTATATTATAAAATATAAGAGGTTCAACCTTTAGAAGATCAATGAGCAATCTTTAAAGTGTTGAACCTCTTTTTTTGTTTTGAAGAAGCTTAGAACATACCAAATTATACTCTTGATATGCGTCTATCAAGTATATTCTTAGCAGTTCAAGGAAAGATCTCGATACAGCAACCTCTGGATCGTGGTTATGGACTCAGTATTTATTTAGTATGCCATTCCAGAAACAGGTATATGTTTAGCAGCAAGAGTTTATTCTATGGCAAATCAGGAATTAGTAACTAAGCGTAACAGGTCTTTTTTGATATTTGATTCCTGGCCAGAACAACCATTTGGTTTTGTCGGTATTTTATCAATGCTTATTTTGATTCCTGAAAGAAATCCTGAAGATTCTGATGCTGAATTCCTCCCTGACTGAAATCGAACTGATCAAGACTCAGAATAGTTTTTGGATAGTTGTCCTGAATCCTCTCAAGCGCTCTGAATTCCCTTTCTCTTGTTTTTTCATCCAGGATCGAAGCCGACACCTGATAATAATGAATCTGAGTGCCTTTTACTGCAACAAAATCAACTTCTTCCTGATTCAATCTGCCTGTATAGACTCGATAACCTCTTCGTCTCAGTTCAAGAAATACCGCATTTTCCAGAAGACGACCGAAATCTCTGAGGTGATTTCCTATCAGGTACTGACGCAGACCGGTATCTCCAAAATAGTACTTTTGGTTGCGGTCAAATATTTTCTTTCCCCGAAGATCAAAGCGACAAACGGGATAAACTAGAAAAGCATCTGACATCGCTTCAAGGTAGCTGTCGATTGTCTTTGAAGTCGTTTTTTTACCAGAACTTGTCAGGTAATTCGCGATTCCTGTTGATGTCACTGGATTGGAGATGTTATCTGCCAGATATTGACTGAGAGATTCCAAAAGAGCGGCATCGGTAATTTTCTTTCTCTGAATAACGTCTTTTATAAGTACCGTATTATAAATACCTTCCATATAAGTGGTCCAAGCTTGTTCCGAAAAACCAATTGAATAAGGAAGGCCTCCTCTGACCAGCCAGTCATTCAGACTGGCCGGATGGTCTGAAGACACTGATTGCAGCATCTGAAGATATTCCGGATACGAAAACGGATATACCGGAATTTCGACATATCTGCCTGAGAGCAGAGTTGAAAGTTCACCGGAAAGCATCTTTGAATTTGAACCAGTCACATAGATATCCAGATCCTCTCTGAGAAGAAGAGAAGATAGAAGCTTTTCAAAAGACTCAACTTCCTGGATTTCATCAATGAAAAGATAAGTTCGATCTGATCCGTTCAGTCGCTCTAAAATATATTCATTTAAAGTATGGTAATCCTTGAGTGGTTCGTTCTCAATCAATTCCATGTTAATTTCAATTATTCTATCTTTTGAGATTCCGGCATTGATCAGTTTTTTCTGAATCAGTTTCAGTAAGGTGGATTTACCTGATCTGCGCAGTCCGGTCAGGATTTTGATAATTTTGGTATCCTTGAACTCATGGATTTTTTCGATGTAATCTGGTCGATCAATGATCATATATTCCTCTTTCTGCAATCTACTGAACGTTTTTCACGGTTGACTTACACGCCTTCATTTTAAACTGAAATTGGAACAGACTCCAATTTGATATAAATATTTATTGAATTTGGAGTTGATTCCATTTTCTGAAATATATTTTTAATAAATGAAATTAATTCCAATTTAATTCATCCAGAATCATCCTCTGATGCATTTGACTTCTTCAGGATCAATGTTTCTGATTTTACGGATCGGACGTTATCCAAATCAGGCTTCTGATCAGGCCAATGACTCGAAAGAAAAAAATCCCAAACCAAAGTGAATACAAAAAATAAGACAAATAAAATCGATAAGTATTTTACTCACTTTTTCTCTGTTGTCTTTCATCATGGTGATAGTCCCTGGAATGAACTTAATTTACTCTGTGATCTAACCAGCCATGAATCCTAAAAAGTAATAAGATGCAAGGTTGATGTCATTAAGCCAGAAGACCTGAAAGAAGCCTGTAAAAACTCAGACAACCGTTATTTGGGACTTGGGCTTGACCTGCTGCATAAACTTGAAAGAAAAGCAAAGGCAAAACTGAATAGATCAGACAATCAGAGCGATAATGAGTCCCTGCTGATAGAATTTGAACATCTTGTGATTGAATTCCTGAAGATGTAATCAAGGTGATGAAAGCCGAAGCAGGTGTTTCTGATAAAATCGAAGAATGGATTGATCAAAAAAAGACTGAATGAACAGAAAGAAGAGGGAGAGCAGATGAGCGTTCTTAGAGAACTTTACGATAATCGTGATCGAAAGCTGGAACATTACGATCGAATGGTTGAGGAAATGAGCAAGGCAGAGCAACAAATCAGCATGGCGAAGCAAACGCTGAATCTTTCAGAACAGAAAAAATAAAAAATTGGAACACGAACTTGGTGTCGCCCGGCAGTAAACCAGTATGGAAGAAAAGAAAGTTCGCATGATTCAGGAAGAAAAGGATCGTCAGATTCAGAAACTTCTCGAACCCATCATAAATAGTGAACCGGAATTCAGACTTGAATGAATTATTGGCTTGCTTTTTGCAAAACCAGAAAATCTATACAAAGACACTTCTGAGCCAGATCAAGAAAATCTCCTGAAGTGATTTTCAGTTTCAAGATAACGATCATTTTAAAAGGGATGGCTGAAATCAGTCATCCCTTTGTTATTTAGGATCTGTCAACTAAACTGTGTAAGTAGTTTTACAGCCGTTAGTTTACTGGACCAGTTCACTGCCTGATTCAAACACTACATGCCTGGTCTGTTCTGTCCAGGGTCCACAGGACCCCGAAGGGGCTT
>NZ_MPJW01000103.1 GCF_001945525.1 Ileibacterium valens | reverse complement strand
AACCTCGCACTGGAAATAGCCTGTTTCCAAGATTAGAAATAATCCCGAAGCGATAACAGAACATTATCGCTGTTTTCAGTATGCCTTAATTTTGAAAAAGAGGCGATAAAGTGCGGAAAATCACTCACTTTTTGTCGTATTCGTGAGGCTTGAAGCCAAAAAATGGCTGATTCCAGATAAAAATTTCTGGTAGATTCTGAACACCACGATGAAGTGCGGAGCAATTCGCGCTTCTATCTGCTTAACTTAATGACATTGCAAAAATTTCGTAACCTTTTGAAATTTGCATGGGCTTAGATCCTCCGGTTCCAGTCGATATTCTGTATTCGACTAGAACTGGAGGATTTTATGCATAATTATCTGTTTTCCAAATCCCGTGAACTGAATCAGGAACAGTGGATGAACCTGGTTGATCAATACCAGGTGTCAGGTCTGACTCAGGCTGGCTTCTGCGTCCAAAACGGCCTGGCTTTATCCACCTTCCAGTACTGGCGCAGAAAAGCTGCCGTCGTATCGCCTGCTTCAGCGGCTCTTGAATTCGTAGAAATTGACAGGACGGTCTTCCTGGATTTGGAAGGATCAGACGAGAGTCCAAAGCCGGTGATTGAAATCACTGACAGCGACCGAACGATCCGT
>NZ_MPJW01000258.1 GCF_001945525.1 Ileibacterium valens | reverse complement strand
TTCTTCTATTCGTGAGGCTTGAAGCCGAAAAATGGCTGATTCCAGATAAAAATTTCTGGTAGATTCTGAACACCACGATGAAGTGCGGAGCAATTCGCGCTTCTATCTGCTTAACTTAATGACATTGATAAAATTATATATTGACAGAATGAAGATGAAATTTGAATTGAACAATTTATTACTTTAATGGTTATGATCTACCTGCAAACGCAAAAACAAGGGGCTGTTAAATTTCGACTGATTTTTCATCAGCGAGATTTACAGCCCCTTTTTCTATGCTTTTTATCTGATTCAATCCTGTTTTATGATGTGTTTTTCCGCTCAAGTCAATTTTTGAACGCACTGAAAAGAGCCAAAACTCAAAAAGACTGTTTATAATCTTTTTCAGATTTCGCTTTTCTGCTCCTTTAATTTTCCATAACGTTCGAGTTCTGGGCAACTCATCCGATTTCTGTTGTTTAATTTTCTGATATTGTGTCCCATGGCCACAATAAGCACCTCAAATTTTACGTTTTCCAGTCCCCGGCGTCTCAATCGGCTGTATCTGTAGTTTTCTTTAAGATCTCCGAAGGTTCCTTCCGCCTGAATGCTCCGGCTGACCATAATCTCATGTCCTGCATCTGAAGACATGTTCTCCCG
>NZ_MPJW01000257.1 GCF_001945525.1 Ileibacterium valens | reverse complement strand
ACCAGAAAGCCCAAATCGACGCTGAAAGAAATGATTGAACGCATGGGTATTGATGTGGAAAAGGTTGTAAGAGAACTCGATGAGGACAAAAGGTTCTGCGAATACTGTGGTCATGAGCTCATTCCGTTTGGAGAAAAGCATCTGCGTTACGAGCTTAAGGTTGAACTTCCCAGACTCAGAGTCATTGAGTATGTGGGTGTGACTTACGGCTGCCCTGGCTGTCATGCAAAAGCTGCTGACAGTGACACTCCGCTCAGTGAATGCGGACTGTCTCCCGTTCAGGCCGAGGCTCCAAAGCCGCTTCTGCCCGGAAGCTGGGCTTCCTCCTCATTTCTTGCCATGGCGATCGCCTTCAAGATTCTCTATCAGATTCCCACCAATCTTCTGATTACGATGTTCAGAGAAATGGGAATGTTCAGCGTTTCTTCAGGAACTCTGTGCAGCTGGATCATTTCAGTTTCGCAGGTTTACTTTGCTCCTCTGTTTGACAGACTCAGACAGATTCTGCTTGCTGTTAAATGCAAGATAAAATGTGCCAATTATTGCAGTGAGAAAGTTACCATTTCTTGCAGTGGGTGGGGTATAGGAGAAGACACTTTCCATGGAAAGTGTCTTCTCCTATACCCGCGCGCCTAGCTC
>NZ_MPJW01000279.1 GCF_001945525.1 Ileibacterium valens | reverse complement strand
GAACTGGTGATGAACAGATTCCAGAAATGGCGCGGTTCAGTTATACCGGCTGATGTCATTGACAGCGTTCTTCCCTGGAATGATGAAATCAGAGAACTCTGTGCTCTGTCAGTCTGAATCAATAATACTTCAATGTAAAAAAGGCGAAGTTCTTTGCGTCCTGCAGCTTTCCTGAGAGGAAAGTTTCAGAATCCATAAGATTCTTCGCCTTTAATGGTATATAGGCAATTTCGTTTCGGGCAACCCGTCAAATATAAAGAAGTTACAACTGAAGTCCTTTTCTTTTGTATTCTATGCACAGGATCTGGCTTTGATTGTAAGTTCTTTATATTTGACGGGGTTAAACCCTCCGGTGACCGTTGTTAGATTATCTACAACGAAACTGGAGGATTTTTCATTATGCCGAATTATCACTATGCGTCAACCAGAAAAGGAAACCGGAAATTCTGGACCAGACAGGTTCAGGCTTATCACCTGTCCGGACTTTCTCAGAAGGAGTTCTGCCAGAAGAATGGCTTAATCTATACCTCTTTTGGCTACTGGAAACGCAGATTGGAAAGGTCTGCGAAAGCTGAAGGAATAGAGTTTGTAGAGATTGATGTCGCTGCTGTCGCAGAAAACTCTGCCGCTATTACTCTGTCTGTCG
>NZ_MPJW01000057.1 GCF_001945525.1 Ileibacterium valens | reverse complement strand
ACGGATCGTTCGGTCGCTGTCAGTGATTTCAATCACCGGCTTTGGACTCTCGTCTGATCCTTCCAAATCCAGGAAGACCGTCCTGTCAATTTCTACGAATTCAAGAGCCGCTGAAGCAGGCGATACGGCGGCAGCTTTTCTGCGCCAGTACTGGAAGGTGTTAAATGCAAGATAAAATGTGCCAATTATTGCAGTGAGAAAGTTACCATTTCTTGCAGTGGGTGGGGTATAGGAGAAGGGGCTGTTAAATTTCGACTGATTTTTCATCAGCGAGATTTACAGCCCCTTTTTCTATGCTTTTTATCTGATTCAATCCTGTTTTATGATGTGTTTTTCCGCTCAAGTCAATTTTTGAACGCACTGAAAAGAGCCAAAACTCAAAAAGACTGTTTATAATCTTTTTCAGATTTCGCTTTTCTGCTCCTTTAATTTTCCATAACGTTCGAGTTCTGGGCAACTCATCCGATTTCTGTTGTTTAATTTTCTGATATTGTGTCCCATGGCCACAATAAGCACCTCAAATTTTACGTTTTCCAGTCCCCGGCGTCTCAATCGGCTGTATCTGTAGTTTTCTTTAAGATCTCCGAAGGTTCCTTCCGCCTGAATGCTCCGGCTGACCATAATCTCATGTCCTGCATCTGAAGACATGTTCTCCCG
>NZ_MPJW01000098.1 GCF_001945525.1 Ileibacterium valens | reverse complement strand
AAAAGTTCCAGCGCTTCAACCTCGCACTGGAAATAGCCTGTTTCCAAGATTAGAAATAATCCCGAAGCGATAACAGAACATTATCGCTGTTTTCAGTATGCCTTAATTTTGAAAAAGAGGCGATAAAGTGCGGAAAATCACTCAGTTTTTATCGTATTCGTGAGGCTTGAAGCCGAAAAATGGCTGATTCCAGATAAAAATTTCTGGTAGATTCTGAACACCACGATGAAGTGCGGAGCAATTCGCGCTTCTATCTGCTTAACTTAATGACATTGGCATTTTTATAATAATGAAGAGTAAAAAAATACGAAAGACGATTCAGTGAGCTTTTATTTGATCCAAAAAAGCTCTGAACTTCATTTGGATAAAAGTTCAGAGCTTTCAATTCACAATAGGTAAACAGAATGATCAAAAAAGTTAATGATGGTTTTTTTTATATTTCATTGGACGTCCTGATTTCTTAACGGATTTTGCGGAATCAAATTTGATCTTTTTATTCTTGGAAGAAGTTGGACGATTGGTAAATTCCTTAGCTGGTTTGATCCATTGCTGCTTTTTCACATTCGGATCGTATTCAAGCACACATAAAGATTCAATATGGCTCGTGAGTACTAAATGGATTAGTTCCATTGTAGAAAACTAGTCAATCACAGAAAATATGGCCGTTCTCATCTGAGAAAACAAATCCAATCCGTTTTAGATGATTTCCTTTGTATGAGAAAACATGTCTACTAGCATTTTTTGGTCATTCTACGTTTGTGAAAACAAATCAACTAGGTTTTTTGGCTTTTCTGCGTATTAGGGAACAAGTCCATAAACTGGAATCTGTCTATTTCTTTTTTCTCGCTTTCCGTTCTGACAATTCTTCAAAAATCGCTCCAAACAGATTTATCAGGAATTATTTGTCATCTACCTCTTGTACTAGCAACATTTCTTTCGCTCCATCGTAAGGAAGTTCATATCTGGCCTCAGGAAAATAACGGATTGCTGATGGAACTGGTTTAATCAGCGATCTGTTATCATAGATGCCTCCTACAATTCTGCCCCGGTAATAGAGAATAAATTCTCCCATCATGGCTCGATAAGAAATATCGTTCAGTTCTGATAACTGACCCAGGATAAATTCTAAATATTCTTTACTTGATGCCATATCCTACCTCAAATTCCGATTTTTCGTTAAGCTAAGTAGAAGACAGTGTGGAAAATCGAGCAAGAAAAAAGTGCCCTTTCCAGGCACTCTTCGATCTATCTCTCAACATCTAGGTTAATTCCCGATTTGAACTTAAACTCAAACCGCTCATCATATATCGTAATTTTTTCGATCATTCTTCTAACCAGTTGATCATCGTACTGGTTCAATTCTTCCTGATGGTTGTTCAGAAATTCGCGCATCGTTTCGATTCGCCTTTTGACTTCTTCCTGGTTGGCCTGCCGCTTTAGGATGTTCTCCTTCTCTTCCCTCAATCGGTCAATCTCATCCGCAAGATCATCATAGTCCTGATGGGCGTTTGCCTTTTTCAGAAGTTCCGTCTGTAGGCTTTCCAGTTCTTCATCTATTCTCTCGACTTCATTTTCATCATTTTCACTGATCGTAGCTTCAATGTTCTGTTCCAAAATCTCCAGCATTTCATCTCTGCTTCCAATGACCTGGTTGATGGCATCGACCACCGCCTGGTGAAGTTCTGGCTCCTTAATAATTTCCGAGTAGCAAGCTAACGGTCCGCGTTCTGCTCTGGTTATACATTTCCAAACGATTGCCGGCTTTCCGTTATTTCTCAAAGAAATACGTCGATAAACGTCTTCGCACTTAGAGCAGTAGACTATGCCGGATAAAGCGTATTTGCTTGAGTAATGTCTTTGCTTATTGCCCTTGCCCGCGCGTAGATTTGTTCTTCGCTGCATCTCTGCCTGCACCTGCATGAAGAGATTTTTTGGAATAATAGCTTCATGGCTATTCTCGACGTAGTACTGAGGAACGATTCCGTTATTGGCAATTCGTTTCTTGTTGAGAACATCGACTGTATAGGTTTTCTGAAGCAGCGCATCACCAGCATATTTCTCGTTGCAGAGGATCCCTCTGACCGTTTCTGCTCTCCAGGTTTTTCTTCCAGCGCCAGTCAGAATTCCATCCTTTTCCAATCCCTCCGCTATATTTTTTAAGCTGGCACCCTGAAGATATTCATAATAAATACGTTTAACTACCTCAGCTTCCTCTGGTTCGATGACCAGCTTTCCATCCTCGTCTTTGGTATATCCGAGGAACCGATTATGGTTGATCTGAATTTGACCATTCTGGTATCGGAATTGCAGTCCGAGCTTGACGTTTTTGCTGAGCGATTCCGATTCCTGCTGAGCCAAGCTAGCCATGATCGTCAGCAGCACCTCTCCTTTGGAATCCAGCGTATTGATGTTTTCCTTTTCGAAGAAGACTGCGATATTTTTGTCCTTGAGCTCTCGAATGTATTTCAAGCAGTCCAGGGTATTTCTGGCAAAGCGGCTGATCGATTTGGTAATTACCATATCGATCTTTCCAAGAAGACAATCTTCAATTAATCGGTTAAATTCTTCCCTCTTTTTGGTATTGGTACCGGAAATACCGTCATCAGCATAAATGCCTGCAAATTCCCACTCATCGTTTTTGCTGATGAATTCTCTATAGTGTTCAACCTGAGCTTCGTAGCTGGTAGCCTGTTCGTCGCTGTCGGTACTGACGCGGCAATAGGCTGCAACCTTCAATTTTGGTCGTTCTTCCTTGGCTACTCGGTTTCCCTTCCGTCGTCTTGCAGGAATGACTGTAACGGTTCTGTTCATGATCCTAATCCATCCTTTCTATCATGCTGTAGGCAAATGCCGCCTGCTTATATGGATCCTTATAGCGTTTAGGGACTTTTCCCATTCTGAAATTCATCCCTGGTTTCTTTACTTCTCTTTTCTTTTTCCAGCTTCCCTTTCGAAGTTTCGTGCATCTTTCCAGGCGATATTGTTCGGCCTTTTCAAAGACCTCCTTTTCTATAATCTGTGGATAAAACTCCGTTCCAAGGTAGCGTTGATCCCGCAGATAGAGCCCAGCTTGGCCATGGCTTTTTCCGATTCCTGATTTTTGGATTCCTGAGAGAATGGAAGATCCAGATGCACAGGTTTCAAAGAGAATATTAAGCTTAGCTGCTTCCTCTTCGTTGATGATGGCTTTTCCATTGATAATCTGATAGCCGTAAGGAATATGTGCTGCCATTCATAGTCCCTCCTTAAGTTTGAGTCCACATTTCAGCTCGAATTCCACTTCACTTCTGGAAATGGCGATTATTTTTTCTCCGAAGGTGTCGAAAAGATCGTCACTAAATTCCTCCAGAGTGTTGGAAGAGGTCAGGTAAGAAATGAGTTTCTTTAGCTCATCTATCTGTGACCTATTTCCCACCATCGACTCGGATAATTCAGCTTTTTGTTTTTCCAGTTTCGTTTGCTCCTGAAGCAGCTCGTTTCTAAGTTTGGTCATCAATGCCGGTTCAATAATTCCGTCAGAGACTAAGCCAGCTAAGGTCTGTTGTTGTTCGAGATTCTTTTCCAGTCTTTCTGTAATTTCATCTATTCTGATCAAGTTTTCCTGGCTATCGAATCCTTGAAGACTTTTCAAGAGCGGATATAAAATCTGATCTTTGGCAAAACGTAGTTTATTCAGCATCGTGATAAAGGCGGTTTTCAACTCTTCATCTTTGATTGCCTTCAAAGAACAGGCTGTCTTGTCGGCCAGGTGTCCCTTACAAGACCAGAGGATGATTCCAGGCTCTGGCATTGCATGCTTCATCCGCTTCAGCTTTGATCCGCATTCTTTGCAATAGATTTTTCCAGAGAAGGAATAGCGGTTGCCATAGGAATCATTTCCTGCTTCATGTCCTTTTTCTGCAGCTCGACGTTCAAGCTCTCTGTTAGCAAGTTCGAAGATTTCTTTACTGACGATCGCTTCATGATGGTTCTCGACAATGTACATGTTTTTCTCACCGGTGTTTGAATGGCGGTTGAAGTTATCATCGGTATAGGTCTTCTGAAACAAGGCGTCTCCCGTATAGGTTTCATTTCTGATGATCGAATTCACCGTTGTCGAGTGCCACTTTCCCCCTCTTTGTGTTGGGGTATTCTCTGTATTGAGTTCTTTGGCAATCTGACAGGTACTTTTTCCATTGACAGAATCTTCAAAAATCCGTTTGATTACTTCGGCCTGTTCAGGGATTAGAACCATCTTCCCGTCCTTATTCCGATAGCCATAAGCAGGAACGGAAGTCTGATATGTACCGTCTTGAAACTTTTTCTGAACACTCCATCTTATGTTCTGGGAAATGGAATGGGACTCGTCTTCAGCCAAGCTGCTTAGAATGGAAAGCATGAGCTCACTTTCCATGCTTCCTGTGTCGATGTTCTCTTTTTCAAATAGAACCCTGACCCCCAGGTTCATCAATTTTCGAACCATATCAAGACAGTCTGTCGTGCTTCGACTAAACCGGCTGATAGATTTGGTTAAAATAAGATCGATTTTACCGATCTCACTATCTCGGATGAGATTCAGCAGGCCAAATCTGTCTTTCTTCTTTGTTCCAGAAATGCCTTCATCGTAGTAGACTCCGACAAACTCCCATTCCGGATTTGATCGGATGTATTGTTCGTAATGAGCTCTCTGAGCATCCAGGCTGATCAGCTGTTCTGCACTGGAAGTCGACACTCGGCAGTAAGCCGCGACTCGTGTTTTCTTCGCTATCAGCTGTTGTTCATCTAGATCGATTTTTGTAATTGTTTTTGTCATGACGACCTCCTTTCCGTCAGCACATATTTGCGTACTATCCGAAGCTTATCAACTCAATTTCGGCATAATCTCCGATAAGTAAGGCATAAATGAAGCTCTATTCTTTTCCGTAATTCGGTTAAATTCTTTCTTACTGATCAGCCCGTTCTCGAGAAGCGACGCAGTCATTTTTTGGGCCATTTGGTACTTACAGTCCCGGATGAGCAGCTCATGAGAAATCTTATTCATCGCTTCTGGATAGATTTCAGTTCCTTTATCCAGTCTGGTAATCGTTGTTTCTTCCATAAGAAAACACCTCCTACCAGGTAGCCGTGGCAGGAGGTGAAATAGGACGTTTCTCAATCCTTTTTATAAAATTCGCATTCGTATCCATCTGCTCGCAAAACAAGTCCATCCGCCCACGGTGGGGTCTTTCCCATCTGCTTGCAGATATAGTCGAGGTCCGTTTCTTTTGGACATTCAATGATCAGCTCATCATGAACATGAGCTGTGATAGCATAGCCTTCCAAAGTCTTCATGGAATACATCAAAATGTCCCTGGCTATTGCCTGAGTGATGTTTTCGACAAACTTCGGACCATAGCTTTCCAGACGTTCCCATTTCTTGGTTCCGCCTACTCCTTCATAAGTAACAGATTCGCTGCCGAATTGATTCATTCCAATTCTTGGCTTTACATAAGCCAATCTTCTTCCGGATGGCAGCGTGATGAACAGAAATCCGCTTTCATAGCTGAATCGGATTCCATGCGTTTTCGTTGGAACCCGGTATTTTACGGTTTCTTTTACGCAACGGTCCACTTCCCACCAGAGATCAGTGATTGCCGGATTTGTATTTCTCCAGGCATTTACCAGAGGCTGAAGCTCGTCTTCAGAAAGGCCCATTTCAAGAGCGCCCATTGCTTTTAAAGCACCGACCGAGCCGCCATAACCAAGAGCCAATTCCGCAATCTTCCCTTTCTGACGCAGATGGCCATTAATTCCATGCTTTTCAACTGGAACACCAAACATCTGGGAAGCACTTGAGCAGTAGATATCTTTCCCCTGCTCGAACACGTCAATCCGCCATTGTTCTCCGGCCAGCCAGGCCAAAACTCTGGCTTCGATGGCAGAGAAGTCGGAAACGATGAACTTGTTCCCGTTTTGAGGGACAAAGGCAGTCCGGATCAGCTGGGAAAGTGCATCTGGAATGTTGTCGTAGAGCAGACTGACAGCCTCATAGTTTCTGACCTTGATCAGCCCTCTGGCTGCTTCAAGATCGCTCATATGGTTTTGTGGCAGATTTTGCAGTTGTACCAGTCGGCCAGCAAACCGACCAGTTCGGTTTGCTCCATAAAACTGAAACATACCTCTCACTCTGGAGTCTTTGCAGACGGCATTTAAAATAGCCGTATATTTCTTGACGCTGCTTTTGGCCAGCTGCTGCCGAAGCTTCAGAACTTCAGCCAGATCTTCCGGAGATTCTTTAATCAGCTGCTCAACAGCCTTTTTCCCCAACGTGTCTGTTTCCAGACCGTTCTGAGAAAGCCATTCTTTCATCTGCATGACAGAGTTTGGATTCTCTAGTCCCGTCTTTTTCCGGAGTTCGTCAGTAAGCAGTTCTCTGCTCATGCCATCCAGGTCTATTGCGCTGTGGACAAAGGGCATGTCTACGCCAATCCCTCTGTCATTGATAATCTGATCCAGGTGGTATTCAGACCAGATGCTGCCGCTGACCGGGAATCGGGAGAGTTTTGACTGAATGCCCATTTCGGTTTCAACATCTCTTAAATTGTAGACTTTGAACTTCTTCCACTTTTCAGGATCGTCTGTCGGATAATTTCGAGTCCTTCCCCCATTGGTTTTAGTAGGTGAACAGGGAATGCAAAAATATCGAATCAGAGTTTTTCCTTCTGTCAGCTTCTGTTTTTCCAATCCCAGAATGGCTCCCACACCTTCCAGCGAAAGTGGAAGTCCTAATGTAGCTGACCAGACCATGGAGCAAAACCAGGAGTCAGGGTTCAGATATCCATTTCCTGTTCCGATAGCCACTCCCAGATCTGACAGATATCTTGACAGGCAGATCCTTTCAAACTGAGCGTTGAAAGCCCATTTCCGAATTTTTGAATCCATCAGAGCTGCAAGAATTTCACATGGGATTTGCTCTCCTGAAGCAAGATCCACAACCTGAACGGGGTCTCCATCAACGGAATATCCGAACAGCAAAATCTCGAAGTCAGGACTTTCCGCATATTTATAAACTCCGCATTTGCCAAGATCCACGCTGGAGAACGTTTCGATATCGATGCTGATGTTTTTCATCTGCTTCTCCTTCCATATATAAATAGCGGAGAGGACGATTCCCCTCCGCGTGTTTTACTGGTTTCTGGCGTTCTGTTCTTCTTCAAACTCACGAAGCCATTTCTTTTCGAGCTTTTTCTGAATCCACTTCAGGATGGAAGAGAAAATATTCCACCAGCCGATAATCGAGATTTCGATAAAGATGGCGAACAGGAAGATCACATCCCACTGAAGGGCAATTTCAAATAAGTCATTCATATCGTTAACCTTCTCATTGCCTAGTTCAGGAAGTCGTCATCCGTTTCAGTCTGGAAATCTTCAGCAGCTGTAGAGCGACCGCCCAGCGATTCTCCATCTCGAATTTTCTGGATGTTTCCAAGGCCCACAGCCACTCCTTTATTCCCATTGGAGTTGAAAGCGTAGAAATTCAGAGAAACACGTGCGTAGCATCCACTGTACACTTCATCACGATCCAGAATCGGATTAATAGACTTATCCACAATCTGCGGCGCAGTCTTCGAATTGGCATTCAGGAAGTAATGACCTTTGTAGGCTTCATCCTCTCGCTCTGCATCGCCATCGCGCAGCGGAAGCTTAATCGCTGCTTTGTTGGGCTTCTTTCCACCGAATTTTGCAATTCCTTCTTCGATAGCCGCATCAATCGCTTTATTGATGGCATCGATTGTTTCCTTATCGTCCTTCGGGATGAGGACAGAAGTAGAATAACGTTCCGGTCCACCGTTGATGGATGCGGGTTCCCATCCGTGGAAATATGAAAGACGTGTGTTGCGTCCTGTAATCACTCTTGTTTTATTTGCTTTTGCCATTTTACTGTTCCTCCTTAAATTCGCTGTTCGCGTTTTTCACTTCTATGGCTTTTCTCTTATCCGTTTCCGGAACGAGAGTTGGTTTTCCCTGGGGTTTGATGATGAAATCACCCAGGATTTTTTTGAAAGTTTCTTTTCCCATCAGCTTTTCCATTTCAGTCAGCGGGATCAGAGACTGACGGTAAATATCGGTATATCCTGCTTCTTTGCAGGCTTCAGCCACCTTAGCTTCATCCTTGTACTTACGGTTAGAACGGCCTTCTACAACCTTGAAGCCTTTCCACTGCTTTCCATGTTCAATCGCAGCTTCAGATGCATAGGCCATAAGGTCATTGGCCCACCTGGTAAGCTCTGGCAGCACAGCCAGTATTTCTTCGATTTCCTCATCGGTAAGCAAGGGCGGCAGTCTGAATTCTTCCTGTGCCAGCTGAAGCTTTTCTTCACTTCTCGCCCTGCATCTAGCTTCCGCTCTGCAGAATGTGCACCAGGGACCAGAATGAAATTCACCCTCACCCTTCAAGGCCAGCTGCGCTTTCGGCTTCAATACCTCATCAGCCCACTGCAGCAATTCGTGGATAGGAATAGTCCAGGTACAGACGTTTTCTCTTCTCGGCTGAAAGATGGTCATCGAGACTTCCTGGATGTCGTAGAGGGAGTCAAAAAGTGTTAAGGCTCCAAGCGCATAGCATTTCATCTGCGGATTATCCTTGGCATCAACCAGAACTCCGGTTCCATATTTGAAGTCAATTACATGAAGCTTGCCGTCTGATACGATCAGGCAATCGGCAGTGCCAAATCCATCCGGCACATATTTTGAGAAATCGACTTTCTGCTCGATCAAGATCAGCGGATCTTTGCAGTTCTGTTTTGCAGCTTCATAGCTTTCAAGAACAAACTGAACATAAGCATCACTGCATTCTTCCATCTCATCGCTGTCATATACGGAAACCGGGCGTTTGCTTCTCTTCTTCAATGCCCGTTTCAGCTTGTGTTCACAAAGGGCATGAGCGGCTGTTCCTTCTTCGGCTGCCTGGCTTGTTTTGCTTTCAAATTCGGCTTCCAGATTGGCACTGGGTGTGCATTCGAGCCAGCGATGGGAACTGGACGGTGAAAGCTTTGCATGCTTAGCCATTGGCAAGTTCTCCTGCTTCTTTGGTCAGATCCGCATAGTATTTCGGATCTACATCGGACAGTTTGTCTGCACCGTATTTGGCAATCAGTTCTTTCACCTTAGCGGTTAAGCCTGCTCTGCTTTTTTCAGCGAGAATTGCACGGACTTCTTCCAGAGAACAATTCTTCTTTTCCGCCTTTGTTTTTTTGGAATCCGGATTCTTCTTCTGAGCGGTTTTCGATTCAGGCGGTTCTTGAAGCATAGCTTTGAGGTGATTGGTTAAACTTTCCAGGTCAGCGATCACGCTCTTCAGATTTTCGGTGTTTACATTTACTTCGCACATACGGGTTCTCCTTTCTTCGACTTCGTGATCTCAAGTTCCTCGATCGCATCGCCAGGAACGAGGATGGTGATCTGGTGCTTTCTTCCAAACAGAAAGTTCAGAAGACGCTCACGGATGGTAATGTTTCTGCAGCTGATGGCACTCTGTTCCATCCGTTGCTTTGAAACGCAGATATGAAGGTTCTGCTTCATGGGTTTCCTCCTTTCCAGAGGGCTTACTGCTTTCCTCAACTGGTAGCCTTGGGAAGAGGAAAAATCGGACGTTTTCCAGAAGATTTCTAAAATTTCTTTCTGATCGATCGTCTGCATATCCCTCACTGGGTAGCCGTGAAAATAAGGGATCCAGGACGTTTGGCCAAAAAAAGATCTGAACCTGAAACAGTTCAAATAAAATTACGGTTGAATCGTGAAATATGCTGCTATATCGTTAAAAAACAAGAGTTATGGCTTTGGAGAATTGTATGGTGTCATTTGAATTGATTGAGAAAGATGACAGTCATGTTGTTTATTATTATTGGCCAGAAAATGACAGAACCAAAAAGCCAGGAAAAGTAATCATTGACCGAATAGCAGAAGAAGTTGATTTAGAACTGGCTGAAGGTGATTTCTGGTGCTCGTCCTCTGTAGAAGAGCAAAACAGCATGCGTCAGTCCATGAACCAAATGCGCATCGATGAGGGAAAGCCGGAACTGACCGAAGAAGAATGGCCTGTTGCTACAGAAGAAATGCGATGGACCTTTTATGGAAGTCATGCTGTTCATCAGATTATAAAAAGCTATAACGCTGGTTCCATCCCAGAAAATGGCATGGAAGCCTGGTACTAAGGAGGAAATACAATATGTTATGGGACATTTTTAAATCCAGCAGCAGGAATACCAAACGTGCTCCTGCGCCTGTTTCTCGACCTGTAGAACCAGAGGAATATTTTCACGGAGTTCCTCTATCTGAATTATCTGACTTAGCCAAGACTATCAATAAAGGTATCCGCTGTTCTCTCGACAATTCCGGTTTCTTGATTTTCCACTACTGGACTAACCGGGGAAATATCACAGTTAGCGCTCAGAACAGCGTTGATGAAAACGGGAAACTATATAAACTATTCAGCTACCACTATCCAGGACAAAACTGGTGTCCATTAGACGACTTCATCGATAAAGCCAATGAGACTTTCACTTTCACACCAGGAAGACCGAGAAACGAATAGAGCTCATAGACCATTGAAAGAACCCTCTTGCTTGTGAAACCCAATATAAAAGGCGGCGGGCTCACTCCACTAATGGAGCAGGGCCCACCGCCTTTTATTACTCATCTCAGCAGCTGATTGACTCGATGCTGAACTTCTGTTGGGTTATAACCTGCTTTGGAAAGACGGTTGATTCGATCCTGCCCATTGCCCCATTTTCCAGCAATAACCTCTCTGGCAATCGCATCCACCGATTTTTTGGAAGAAGCTCCCAGTTTCAGATTAACTAAAGCCTGAATAGTATTGGGATCATATCCAGCAGCTTTTAAACGGGTGATTCTATCAGAGCCATTGCCCCACTTCCCGTTAATAACCTCCTGCGCAATGGTGTCATTGGTTTTCTTTGTTTCTGCTGAAGAAGATGGATCAGGAAACAACTGATGCCCATGTGCATCAAAAACTTTGTAACCAGCTTTGCATGCCTTCTTTGCATTCTCAAGATTTCGGAAAGCTCCAATCTGGCTGACCGCATCGTTCCAGTTTTTTCGAACTCGGTACAGCTGGCCAGAAGCTGGATTGGAAGCCTGGGTTTCTCCCATTGCAGCCAGCACATCTTTTTCATACTGACCACTCTCAATTTTCTGCGTCAGCCAGTTTCCTGGACAGCTGGTAGCTGCGAACTGTTTATGCATGGTGATGGAACCGTTTGTCGTTCCATCATAATGAGGTTTAAATCCATGTCTTTTGCAGACATCAGCCGAAAGCTTAACCAGAGCCTGATAACAGGCATCGGTCAATGTTCCATTGCTGTCGATATTCGCACATTCAAAGGTCACTGCCCTACAGTCATTTTCATAGCTGGAGGAAGTCCAGGCTCGATAATCTTCCGGAACACAGACTGCAATTGAGCCGTCGCTTCCAATGCAGTAATTACAGGACGCCTGTCTCTCTGTGCTTTTAAGATAATCTGCACACTGCCTGGCTCCAAGATTTCCAGCCATATAGTGAGGCGTCAGCCTGTCAATAATATGGTTTCTTGGATTTCGTTTCGTACAATCGGCGTTATAAGAAGCTAATGTTGAATTTGGCATAATGTCTCCTTTCAAAATGAAAGGACGGAAACCATCATTCCCGTCCTTGTTAAAGTTCTCCGGCTTTCGAGGCGATAAAGTCATCGAGAATTTCCGCCTGCTTCTGCAGCTGACCAGAATGGTTCCCATCAGCGCAATGCTTCAAAAGCAAGCTCATCGAATGCAGCATGTGTTTGTTCATCTGGGCCTGAATTTCAAAACTGTGATCTCCGTCTCCAAGCCGCTGGGCATTTTTTCGGGCGGTATTTTCCAGATCATCCATCCTTTTGGAAAGGGAATCCACCAACTCTGCCAGATCATTGACCGGTTTCTTGAGCGCAGCGCTGATTTTATTAACCAGACCCCAGATGGTCGCAATCGCTGCGCAGATTCCTGCTGCCCAGATCAGAGTTGCTTCCACCTGACTCATTCCTGTTCCTCCTGCTGATATTTGACAGAAGATACACCCAGCAGTGCGCCTAAGAAGGTGTCAACAGCGGTAATCGTCATGGGAATTTCTGCTTCTCCGGGAAGTCCCCAGATCTTAGCCAGCATCGTGTAGAGCGTTGCTGTTGCAGGCAGGACCACCAGGGCGATCCATTTAAGAATGTCATAAACTCGATTTGTCATTTCTGATTCTCCTTTTCTACTGGTAAACAAAAGCCCCTCAATTTCGAGGAGCTAAGTTTCCAAACAAATCCATTGTTTCGAAGTCGAAAAAACATGAAGTTTTCCGTCGATAATGCACCGGTCGTTCACCTCATAAGAATGCGTGGGATCATAGACCGGATAAAGAGGCTTTAGCAGCAGAGCCTGCTCATCGGTTGCGCTTTTCAGAACCAGATCTTTCATCAGGGTCTGATATAGATTCTCGGCTTTGGTTTTCGCTTCCAGCGCTTCTTTTTCAGCCTTCGCCTTCAAATAGGCGTTTTCGTCATAAACCAAACTATTGATGCCCTTTTCATTTGGCTTCACGGAATAACCATCCAATCTGTCCATATTGATGGATCCGGTATCGCATTCGACTGGCGCAAAATCCATAAGCCGCGATGTGCAAATAGCGTCTACTTTTCCATCTTCGGTCAGTTTTACATAAACCTCCATTCGTTCTCCTTTCTGTTATGCTGTTCGTTTCCAGAAATACACTCCCAGAAAAGGCGGAGCATTATCCGCTGGGGTGGTATCCGCATACATATTCCAAAGACCCGGATCCGAGCGCTGTCCACCGGAATTGCATCCAGTATCGGAGAAGTTGGATTGAACCTTCGTTGGGTTTATCCAGCTGTAGTTGCTCTTCAGATCAGACTGATGCAGATTTCGAATGTGAGAAGCCCCGTTAACATGGCTGTACTGGATTCCATAGCAGTGGTTATGGTTAAAAACTCCGCCCGTCTGGCCAGATGTGATGGTCCAGGCGATTCCATTTGAATCGGTTAAGGAACCAACTCCAATCAACATTCTTCCCTGAGCAATCTGAGACCAGGTACCGCCTAAACGGCTGCCGGGATTCGTCGAACTAGATGATTGAATAATCGATCCAACAGGATAACACGCATCCAGAAATTCCCAGTTGGCTCTTCTGACTCCACTTGGAAGACTGGAAACATTCACATTCGCAAAACTCCATGAGATACAGGATGGCAGATACTGAAAGATATTAAATACCGCAGCCTGCTCCGACCCAGTCCTTTGAACATATACGTCCCAAGTATTGGCGGCAGATTTATGGATCCAGAACGGAAAATCCGGATCGGTTGTTGTGCAGATATCTGGTGAGGGGTCGGTTGTGTTCCCTCCAATGAGAATGATTTTTCCTGTCGGGATTTTTCCTCTCATGGCTCCAGAAAAATACTTGAATTCTATGGCTCCGTAGTTCCAGGCCTTATTCAGAATTTTCAATGTCAGAATTTTCAAATAGCCACCGGAACCGGAAACACTCGTGCGATGTGCGGCTCCTATTGGAAGCATGCATTGGAATGTACCATCGTTTGCGCTGACAGACCCCAATGCGATAGACTTTCCGTTCGCGCCATAGTTGATCAGCGTAAACGTCGGACCGACTTCTTTCTCAATCGTAACCGTAGTGAAGTAGTCCTGCGCCACGAATCGCACCTTGGTCGTAACATCCACCCCAAAGACGGATCCGGACGTTACCGATCCGCTATCGCCGTAGTCCGCTGTGTTACGGTATATATCTGTCCAAGTGGAGCCATTAAGATACTGGATGTAAAAGACGTGGGTATTCTTGCTTCCTACACTTGAGATGGAAAAACTGTAAACCGCCGTTGCTGTGGTGGATTCATCCGAGGTTCGAGTTACATTGGATGCGGTTATCTGAGGTGGACTATACGCAATCACAGTAATATTTGTTGTCTTACTGGCTGTTCGCCCCCTCGTGTCTGTGACCGTTGTCTGGACTGTAATCGTTCCTGAACCCTGGATGGTACCGGTTGTACATGGAGAGCCACTGTAAGACTTACCTTCTATGACGGTCATGATGGATCGTATCGTTGAACCCTGTGCTCCAGCGGCAGATGTAGTGACCTTCAATGTACTCTTGCTTTGAACATAAACCCCAAATTTCGATGCCAGGTTTGCGGTAGCTTCTGCAACGGTATGGGCTGAAATAGACGGAGCCACGGATGAAGGCACTGTCAAGGTGATGCTGACGCTCTTGGTACCAATAGTCGTACTTCCGTTTTTGGTAACAACGGTGATCGTTCCAGTACCGCTGACGGCGTTTGGTATCTGTTGCGCCAGGGTAACATCGGGTGTCCATGAGCAAGATGTACCAACACCTGTAGCGATTGTGCCGGAGGTGTTTCCGAATTGATAGGTAACGTCATGGGTAAAGCTGCTCGATGCTCGTGCCAAGCTGATGGTAACAGCCGAACCCAGGGTTACATTCGACGCTGAAAGTGACGGAGTGGTCGCTCGTGGGATAGTAGACATGGTCAGGGTTCCAGACAGAAACATACTGCCAGGCAGATAGCTGGCACTTGATGTCGGACTGTACGATGCAGAGCATCCGCATGTCTTTGTACCATCATTGTTGTGGCTGACCGTAACGGTGCCTGAACCGATACTGATTTGGCTGTTATAGCCGCTGAACACCATGGCAGGACGTGCATTATAAACAGCCTGACCATTGATGTAGGCTGTAACAACACCGGCACCGGGATTCCACTGGCAGTAAGCCGTTGTGGCCTTCATGACTAAAGACCAATTGACCGTCGACGTGTTGTTGGCGACGCTTGTGCTGGCTTCAGTGACTGTCAGAACCAGCGAGTAACCGGTTGATGTATTTGATGTGTATGTTGCCATAGATCAAATCCTTTCAAGAAAAAAGGTGTCCGACATCATCAGGACACCTTTTTGAAATCGAGTGAGCCGTTGGCCCGAGGAACAAAAGCGAAATTACCGATCTTGAGCGAATGCAAAATAGAAGCGTCCGTGATGACGAGCTGGTTGTCAGACAGATACGCCACCTCTTCACCAGACTGGGTAAATGAAATGCGATCATTCTTGATGGTCAGGATGATGGGATTCTGATTCTGTCCAAGAATGATGTTGCCATCCACGAAGCGGATATATTTCTGCCATTCCTGGAACGTCGCATCTGTTCCCTGCTGATTGCCGTTGACCGTCGAAACGAGATTGTTGAACTGCATTTCCCATCCTTCTACCGTCTGCTGCAGCTGCGTTGACTGCTTGGACAACAGGGTGTCTGTATCGCCTTTGGAATAGTAAGACTCCTCAATATATTGCGTGATGGAGTCACTCTTTGTGGTGATTTCCGCATTCAGCCGTTGTTCCAGTTGAGTGCTGTTTTCAACGATGAGAGCCACCTCATTGACCACTTCAATACTCCCTCTCGCTTTAATCATCGTCGGATACCTCCAGCTTTGGTTTCGCAAATTAGATTTCTCATCCTTCCAGCCTCACTTCCCATGACTCTTTCGCGGTGATCGTCCGAGTCAGCGTCTTGCCACTTGCCGTCTTAGTTTCACTGCCGTTCAGGTACCAGTTAAGAACGCCCTCATCTGCAATCTGTGAATCCGTCAGCTCTTCGCCTCCAAGGAATACATGAGCATTCAGGGTGCAGGACACACCAGACCATACTGGTGTAATCGTGATATGAAGGGCTGGAGCACCGTCTTTGCCTGATGGGCCAATCAGTCCCGTGGCTCCCGCAGCTCCCGTTGAGCCAGTATCTCCCGTTATTCGTACTGGAGAAGATTCAGAAACACTGCCATCCACATAGGTGGTTTTCATCTTCATCCAGATAAACTTTCCAGCTTGCTCGGTTGGTTTGGTGATGCTCCAGGAACCATCGATCGGCAATGTAGCCGATGAGGACAGATAGTAAAAGTACTCGACTTTCTGCTGCTGCAGACCATCGACTCTTGTACTGACATTAGATACGGTCAGTTCAATGCTGGATGCCGTATTTTTAATTTGCGTGGTAACTTCATCTGCGGTCAGATAATGCTCCCCAAGCTCATCCTGCCATTCCTTTCGCTGCTGTGCGGTATAGCTCGCGTTGATCTGGTCCGCTCCAATCGATCCAGCCGCTATATACTTTCCTGAAATCGTTCCATCCATCGTGATTGCCAGTTCGAAAGGTCCGTCTTTGCCATTACGGCTGAAGCCAAGACCATTCATATTCCAACGCCAGCAGTTGACGGCTTCATCAAGACTGGCATAGTCGGTTATGTAAAGCTCATTGGGTTCTGCAAGAGAAGGACTGAAAATGACATGACCGTCTTTCCCGGTCATGGTAATCAGGTGTTTAGCGTTATCGAGTGCTACGTTTAAGACGGTCTCTTTGGACGGAATGTTAAGCAGCCGAGTCTGAACGGACTTTTGCGCCTTGCCAGTAGACTGGCTGAATGTTTTCTGTTTGCTTCCAAGCGTGTAAATGTTTTGAGATGGATCTAGAAGATTGACCTTCAAAGAAGTCAGAGGAAACTCTCGATTCATCCCATGTGGTGCGGATGAGCAATGGATCCGATCAAGCAATCGAAGATGATCCATACTCACTCCAAAATCCGCCAGGTCCACAGCAGTCAGTTCCAGTTCCATACTTTCGTACTGGTTGTCCTGCAGCCACTTCTGGCCTTTGGATTTCAGGTTCGTAGCGGTCTGAACGTCATCCCAGATTACGACTTTGGCAATTCGGCCATACTTGTAAATGGCATCAGGCAGTTCCAGATAGTCCTTTCCATCATTGACCGATCCAATCGTGAGCCGTTCTTCCAGAGCTTCAATGGCTCCTTCGTCCTGACGGGCTCCCAAAGGGATACAGATGGTCGCCAGATCGATAGCCTGCGTGTTTTCTGAATAAGAAAGAAGATTTTCTCCAAATTCGATTTTTTGATTCGACACATGCGGATAGTCGGACAGATAGTCCAGATAGCGATGCGCGCCATCATATCTGATTCGAAGATGCCCTCCAAGGCTGTCCAGCAGGTCCTCTTTGATGGAATCTAAAGTGGATTCCCAGTTTGTATACCGATACAAAGAATCATTGTTGTCTGTAACCGTAACAGCTCCAAGTTCAAATTGTTTTTCCGCTTCGACCTGGCTGTTGTGAACCTGAATAAGTGTTGCCAGGTAATTTCGAACAGACTGGTCGTGGTATTCGGCTGGTCTTTGAATGCTGTCTGCAAGATAAGCCAGTTCTCCTTCACAGGTTACGCTGAGCGACTTGTCAAAGTTTCGAGACATCTCGATGATTCTGCCTTTAAACAGAACTTCCTCTTCCCACAAAACCGTTACAACGCTGGCGAGCATATTCAGGTGTTTGAAGCCTGGGTTATTTTTGTAAATCGTAAAAGTAAAAGAGCCGGCTGTATTGTCAGCCAGCTCTAAAGTTGGGTTTTCCAGGAGAATTTCGCGGGATGCATCCAGAATGCAGGTTTGATCAAGATAAGCAAAATACATTAAAGGCTCTCCCCTCTGAAGCTGATGGCCGCTGTTCCGGTTCCTGTGAAGATGAAGTCCGTCGAGTTTTTATAGAGAACCGTATCTTCCAGAAGCAATGGAGTGTTGGCCCAAAGCTGATACGTCTGGTCATTGACGACAAGAGTCATATTGGCGGTGGCAGTAACCGTCGGTGTGCAGGGGATACTTTTCGCGGTAATAGTGACGGTTTTGCTTCCAGAAATCTGAATATCGTTCAAATTGGATACCATCTCGCTGTCTGCAACATCTGCATTGCTCGTCCTATATTTATAGGGTTCCGCATCAATGGTAATCGTAAAAAAACTGGTCACCGGATTGTCTGCGCTCATCTCGCTTTTTACTGATGCCCGACCCATCCAATAAGCTCCTGGATCAATATCCAATGCCACCTTGCAGCGTTTTCCTGCAATGGCTGACTGGATCCGGCTGGAAAGCTCCATCCATTCTGTCCAGTCTGTATGAGCCCAGAATCCGAAAGTAAGAGCCCTGTTTTCATAGGTGACCTGTCCGAACAGACTTTCAGTGGCGTCCAGTTTGGTCTTCCTTCCCGGAATGTCCACATAAGAAGTAATTGGAACAGGCTCAGAGATCTGGCAGCTGTTCCAGTGAAGTCCCCAGTCTTTCAGGGTATGAAAGCCGTTGATGGCTACTCCCAGTTCTGCCATCTCATCATCTCCTGTTCTTTCTCTTCTCGAGTCCTTTATCAATCAAAGGAATCATTTCATTCAAAACGGGCTTCAGCCCGACATTCACAGAATTTTGAATCACGACACCAGACAGTGCAGAAAGCAGAGCTGTTGCCATCTGGTCATAGTCAATTTCAGCCTTGTAAGAGACAGAGCTGTTCCGGGTTTCCGTTTTGATCTGCTCCAGCCTTCTCATCGCAGCACGATCTACCGCATTTTCAATCAGCCGCTGCAGGCTGTTCACTCCAATAACCGCTTCGGCTCCTGCTTCTCCACCGCCTAAAAGCTGACCGTTTTGAGCCATGCCAAAGATGGTCGGAGAGTTCAGAATCATACCTTTGTCCATCGCTTTGGCATACCAGCTGATACTGATTCGCGGAATCTGGCCTTTCAGCCAGTCCAGTGGATTGGCTGAACCGGAAACAGAAAAATGTGGAAGTGGGATATGTGGCCATGAAATTTTGAAGTTGAAAAGGTTCTTGATTTTCCCGATAGCGGAGCTTACAGCATCTTTTGCACCATTAATCCTGTCAGAGATTGCGTTCTTGATACTGTTAAAAATCGATTTGACTGACCCCAGAGCGTCATTAATAGGATTGACGATGCTGCTTTTAATGCCGTTCCAGACATTCGAACAGGTACTTTTAATTCCTTCCCAGATTCCGGAAAGAAATCCTTTGATACCGTTCCACACGCTTTCGCATTTGGATTTGATTCCCTGCATCACATTGTCAAATACAGTTTTGATTCCGTTCCAGACATTCGAAAAGATGCTTTTTATCCCGTTCCAGATGGTGGATCCAAACTGCTGAATTCCATTCCAGAGAGTTGACCACGCTGTGGATAGATGGGAACAGAAACCATCCCAGTCTCCCTGAAACAGCGACACAAACGATGCAGCAAATTCCTGAATGGCAGTCAGGATCTGGTTGACGAAATCGCGGATGGCTGTCCAGATAGCCTGCCATTGCTGGCTGATCGTATCAAAAGCCGGTGTCCAGTTGATTCCAAACCAGCCAAGGAAATTTGAGATGACGCCAAAAATAATGTCGAGAATGTTTTGAACCGTATTCCCGATTCCGCTCCAGCAGGCATCCCAGATCGACTGAATTCCTGCCCAGAAGCCGTCCCAGTCTCCCTGGAAAAGAGCTATGAAAGTATCCACCAGTCCCATGATGACATCGAGTGCTGCTGAAAGAACGATTTCCACCTGCTGCCATACGCCTTCAAAAACCGTTGCCAGCAGGCTGCAGAAGCCGTCCCAGATTGCTTTGATGGCATCCGTAATACTCTGAAAATCGAATCCTAACGAATTGATCCGCTGAACAATTCCGTCGCAGAAAGCACTGACTTTTCCAACAATGCTCTCCCAGATCGAAATCATGTTGTCTCGAAATTCAGAATTCGTATTCCATAAAGAAACAAACGCAGCCCCAACCGCAGCAACGGCAGCGACAATCGCAAGAACCGGTCCCAGGGCGAGAGTAATTCCGCTTCCCATCCCTGTAAACATGGCGACCAGCTTACCGCCCCACGTAGCAGCATTTCCAAAGTAGGCAATCATCCTGCTAAATCCCAGCTCCATCTTGCCTATTACAATCAGCATCGGACCAATCGCAGCAGCGACCAGTCCAAACTTCACAATCAGATCTTTTGTATGCGGAGAGAGATTTTTAAACCAGTCAGCCAGTTTTCGACAAGTTTCTGCCAGCTTTTCGATCATGGGAGCCAGCGTTTCCTGAATCTGACCGCCCAAATCGGCTCCAACAAGTTTTAAGTTGTTCAAAGCCACCTGCACTTTATCGGCAGGATCTAACATATCGTTAAAAGTCTGGTCCAGCCCGCCTGCAGAATTGTTAATCACATCCATCATGTCCTGGATGTTCAGCTTTCCTTCGCGGGCGTAGTTGTAAATAGCAGCACCGGCTTTGGAGCCAAAGAGCTCCTGGGCATCGGCAGCAGTAGCCGATCCTGACTGAATGGCTTCAAACAAGGAAGCCATCTCGGTTTTGGCATCTTTACCCTGAGTTGCACAGTTTTTAACGGCTGCTTTCATACCCGTCAGTACGACGCTGGTATCGACACCTTGCTTTTCAAAGGTGGTGAGCAGCGCGATAGTTTCATCCGTGCTGAAACCAAGCTCTCGCATCGAAACACCGTTTTTGGACAGTGCGGTGGACAGCTGATCAACCGGAAGGCCTGAAGCTTGGGACGCCACGGTCAATTTATCCAGAACATTTCCCAGCTCTGAAGTTGGGATTTTTGCATCTGCCATTGCTTTTGCGACGGCTTCAATCGAACCGGAAACATCCGTGTTGTTGACTTTGGCATACTTCAAAAACTGAGTGCTGGCTTCTTCCAGAGCTTTTCCACTGAGTCCAAACCGTGTGTTGATGTCTGCAATCGCTGTTCCTACCTCAGCAGATTCAGCTGGGAAGTTTCCATAGACATGATCGAAGCTATCCTGCAATTCCTGCAGGGCTTCTCCAGTTGCGCCGGTTCCGGCAGCAATCCCGTCATACGCTTCATCGAGTTCTGACCAGGCTGCTGTGGCTGCCGTTCCAACCGCTGCGACTCCAGCCGTTACGGGCAGAAATTTCTTTCCCAGATTTTCCGTCTTGGTTCCAAGCTCTCCGATACGGATTCCCATCGACTGGATGTCTGCAGAAAATAAATTCTGCTGCTTTTTCAGCGACTCAAGCGACTGCTCGGTTTTCTGGATTTTTGATTCAAGAGCGATGTATTCCGCTCCATCGATATCCTTTCCGGAGCTTATATATTGCCTTTGCGCTTCTTTTAAGACCTGCAGTTCCTGCTCGGTAGAGCTGATGGTCGAGGTCAGCAGCCTTTGTTTCTGACTCAGAAGATCAACGTTGGATGGATCCAATTTTAAAGATTTATTGACCTCTTTCAGCTTTGACTGCAGGGCCATGCATTCTTTCTGCGGGGCTTTGAGGGCCTGGGTCAGTTTGGTCGTGGTTCCTCCGATTTCCAGAGTGATACCTTTAATCGTTCCCGCCATCAGCCCTCACCTCCCAGCATTTTTTGCAGCTCAATAATTCCCTGGTAGTCAGCGTCTTCCGCTTCAAAGATTTTCGCTTCCGTCAGTGACTTTCTTCCTTCCTCGGTTTTGGACATCTCAAAAATGAATGCTTCTCTTTTCAAAGCGAGAAAATCCAGGGAACAAAGATCGAACACCTCCACAAGCGGACAGCCCAGATACTGGCTGACCAGCTGTTCCCAATAGTGCTCGATCTCATAAGGAAGCCCTTCTTTGGACTCTGCGTCCGGCAAGAAGGGCAGTTTCAGTTTTTTTGATTGGTAATCTGATCCAGGTATTTCATGTACAGTTCGATAAAAGCGCTCAGATCGCTTAAATCAAAAAGCTCATCGACGTCCTGGACAGTGAACTGTTTCTTTTCGATATTTTCACTGAGAATTTCAGCGACCAGTTCAAGCGCCTTCTGGTCATCCACATCCGCGCCTAAGCGTACAAATTTCTTCAGGCTTCCATAACGGGGTGGACGAAGAGTCAGAGAACTGCCATTGGATAAAACCAGATGGAGATTTTCCTTTTTTACCTTGTTGAAATTGAATTCCATGTCTATGCACCCACTTCCGTTTCTGTCTGAGGCTGGTCAATGACGAGGATGATTTTAGTTCCTTCCTGGTCCATCGATCCAGCTACAAATGAAGGGTTCAGGATGGTCTCCGATTCAGGGCTGAATGAAAGCTGGAGCTCGCCATCGTTTTTACCAACAATAATTACGAAAATGTTTCCGCGTTTGTTGTCGATATGCTTAAAGCCGACCAGATAGCTCTTACCAGAAGCGTTGGACAGGCCTCCGACTTTCAGAACCTTTCTTCCAGTTACATTGGATGTAGCGATTCGTGCGGTTTCCATCAGCGGGATCAGGATCTTGTCATTGATTCGTACAAGTCCCAGCGCGAGCTTGACCTCTTCTTTGGTTAAGAAGGTCTCCACCACCCGGCCCAGATCATCCGTTACCGTGTAAGTCGAAGGAGTGTAGGTCAGCGTACCGCCATTTTTCGTATCTCCCCAAAGGTTTTCCGGAACGAAAAAATCAGTGATCAGTTTATCGACATCCGAGGTGTCGATTTCACCATCCACCTCTTTTAAGTAATTTTCACCAGACCCTAAAACGACCCGTCTGGTTTCTTCAGCTGTTGCAGGCATATTTCCATCCTTTCCTTAAAGCTTCTCATTAAGCTTTTTCTTGAAATCTTCTTCCAGTTTTGAATTGGCATGATCCATAGCGGGCTTAAAGTGCGGCTTTCCTGAAACGAAGCCCCCGTTACGGCTGGCATGACCGTTTTCGAGAAGATGGGAGAGGCTTCCTCCTGATCCACTTGCATAGACGGTATATTCTGCCTCTCCGTTTTGGTCTTTGGTTTTCTTTCGTTTGAGCGTTTTCTCGTAATCACCGAACCGCTTAGGTGCATTGTCTTGTGCGATTCTCAGTGCTTCTTTGGAGACTTCATTGAGTGTTTCCTCGTTGGCTGCATTTGCGATCCGAACGCACTCTCCGAAGATCTTCTCAACCTCGGTTGATAGCATTTCCACTTTCATAGCCAAAACCATCTCCTATCTCATAGGACGCCAGGTACATGTCCTCATTGGTAATCCAGACATCTGAAACAACCCTCTGCCACGTGACATTCAGACTCATTAAAAACTGCTCAAACTGTTTCTTCTGGATCCAGCTTTCGTAATAGAACTCCACCCGGAAATGATCGATTTGAGCCAGTACCTTTTCATCTGAAATCACGTTGTCGGATTCTTCTTCCTTCCAAACCACAAATGGAGGAGATGTCTCTGTCTGGAAGTGATGCCAGGTAACGGGAAAAGGGCAATTCGAAAACAGTTTTTCAAAGTTCTTAGCTTCCATGTGTTTTCCTCCTGGCGTGAAGAGTGATCCATCTTCGATAGTGGGAGTCCACTTCGATGTGGGTGATGTCATAAAAAGACTCCCGATATTTCATGAGATAAATATCGGGAGCAATACTTCTTGTTTTCAGACAGGACCGTACAGTCACCAGCAGTTCTCTGGCTTCATGGACATGGCCATTGGAATCAGTCTCGGTGACGCCTTTATCTTTAATGTTGGCCCATTGATCAAAACTCTCACCCGGTACCACTTTGTCGCCATAAAAGCTGGATTCTTTTACGAGCTTTTGAAAGCTGACTCTTTCGGTCAAATCTGCGATTCTCATTAAAAGGCGGCCTTTCTTTCAGACTCGAGCAAAGCCCTCAGATTGATTTTGAGCTGATTATGATCCGCATCTTCCCGATGTTCGAATAAATAGGCCATGCAATAGAGAATGGCGATTTTATTGACTGGAGAAGGTTCCAGCTCTTCAACTGAATTCAGGCGAAGCACATCAGCACAAATGGATGAAGCAGACTCCAGTAGTTCCTGGGCCATAGAATCATATTCATCGCCATCCAGCTTCATCCATTCTTTGACGAGTTCAAGACTGATCATGCGCCAGTCCCGATCTTGAGAATCTGAACAGCTTCCGGCAGAACGAGTTTTCCATCGACTCTCTCTTTGGCTACAAAGCCGATCATGCCATTTCCGGCAAACAGTTCTCGCAGCTCAGCAAAGCTTCTTGTTCCGCGATCTCCAATGTTGTAGTAGGAGAAATCACCGAAGGCGATTTTATCTTCAGGAGCGTAGGCAGAAGTATAGACCGGATAACCAAGAATTCGATCCGGTTCACCATCCACAAAAGACGGCTGCCAGATGTATTCCTTTCCATCCGAATACTTCAGTTTTCTGATTTTTGCGATGAGTTTGTCGTTGAGAATGAATGCCGCATTTTTGCGATAAGGACGTTTGAGAGCATATACCAGATCGATCAGGTCATCAGCTTTCAGAGTGGCTGTCGTCGCTGCCTGAGTTCCTCCGCCCGTTTCAGCAAAGATGCCAACAGGCTTTCCATCTGTCGCACCATTCAGGAAGGCATCTTCTTCCGCATTGGCCAGTGCCTTGCCAAACTGGTCAATGATGTAGTTTTCCAGGTTGAAGGCATTATCATAAAGCAGCTCTTCAGTGACCTTGACGGCTACATGAAGCTTATGAGCATCCAGCATGATCTGGGAGAACTTCGCATCTCCAAAGGTCAGAGCTTCACCCTCCTCAATCCAGGAAGCTGCAGGCTTGGAACCAGCAATGTTGATGCGGTGTTCACCGGAAGTGGTTATATTGGTTGCCAGTTTGCGTACGATGTTTTCTTCATTGAGAACATCGATCAGTCTGGAATCATATTCGACTGGAACCAGATAACCACCGTCCGCAGCTGTTCCTTCCTGCAGGACATTGGAAACCTGCTTGAAGTTCGTGCGCATTGCGGTAAGCAGCGCACTCTTATAGGCTTTGGTCGCTCTGAAATTTTCCGGTTCGGCAGTGCCTGCAGACGGTTTATTCATGATCGGCTTGGAAGTAGGCTGATTCAGTTCATTTTCCAGAGCCTCCATACCCTGAAGACGTTCAATTTCCACAGAATAGTCTTTGACTTTTGCTTCCATGGCTTCGTAAGCCTTCGCATCTTCTTTGGACAGAAGGCCATCCGTGTCCTGTCTTGCTTCGACAAATACTTTTGCAGCATTCCAGGCCTGGTTGCGCTTTTCAATCAGATTCATAAGTTTATTCATTTTTCATCCCTCCATGTTTTCATCAGGTTCAGCCGCTCAAGATAGGGTTCAGCATGAACTTTCTCTTCTTTAAGCCGGTTGGTCAGGTTGGTCATGACTTTTCGGCTCGAAAAAAGCATGGAGTTTGCGATCCCCATGCCCTGTGCTTCCACATCTTCTGTGGCTGTAGATTTTTCAATGTAGCCATCTGCAAAACCCAACTCGATGGCTTTGCCCGCATTCATCCAGGTTTCGTCGTCCATGAGTTTCGAGATCTTGGCTCGTGTCAGCCCGGTCTTTTTCTCATAGGCGTTGATAATGGATTCTTTCACTTCGCTCAGCATTGCAGCCGCCTTTTTCATTTCATTCTGATCACCCATGGCCATTGTGGCCGGGTTATGAATCATCAGCATCGAGACTGGACTTACCTGGACGGTATCCCCAGCCATTGCGATGACCGAAGCTGCCGAAGCAGCGATGGCGTCGATCTTGACCGTAACCTTTCCAGGATATTCGCAAAGCATGTTGTAAATCTGGGCTGCAGCAAAGCAATCCCCTCCCGGCGAATTGATCCAGACGGAGATATCTCCAGAATCCGCCATCAGTTCCTCTTTGAACTGCTTTGGAGAAATCTCATCATCAAACCAGGTTTCTTCTGCGATTGTGCCGTTCAGGAACAGAGTCCTGGTTTCCGTTGGAGTCTCCATTTCCGGATTCGTCTTGTTCCTGATCCATTTCCAAAACTTCATCATCTTCCTCCTTTCCAGAATAAAAGCTGCCAGCCTGTTGCAGCGGCAGCATGTTTCCATTCACCAGATACAGATCGCCGCCCGCTTCTTCCGGTATGGGATCCATTTCTTCCAATCTGCGGATGTCATTGGCAGACATCCATCCATTTTGTCTTGCTATCGCATAGCCGTTCATCCGGCTTTGATAATCTCCTCGAAGCAGACCATCCACGTTGAACTTGATGGTGTATTTCTTCTTTTCTTCCGGAGTCAGCAGGATTTTAGTCATCGCCTGCTCCCATCTGGAAACCCAGGGGTCGAGCGTGTATTTAACAAATTCCAAAGACTGCTGCTCAATATTCGAGAAAGAAGACTTCTCTAAATCTCCTACCATATGAGGAGGAACTCGGAAGATCCTGGCGATCTCATTGATCTGAAACTTACGCGTCTCCAGGAACTGAGCCTGTTGAGGATCAATGGAAATCGGAGTGTATTTCACTCCTTCTTCCAAAACCGCCACTTTTCCAGAATTGGCTGAACCTCCGAATGTTGCCTGCCAGCTGTCCCGCAGTTTTGAAGGGTCCTTTAAAACACCTGGGTGTTCCAAAACTCCAGAAGGCGCTGCTCCATGAGCAAAAAACTTAGCCCCATATTCTTCACAGGCAATTGCCATACCGATAGAATTCTTAGCCGTTGCGATCGGAGAGTACCCGACAAGACCATCAAAACCAAGTCCAGGAACATGAAGGACATCTTCTGGAGCCAAACGGACAGTTCCTGCCGGATTGACTTTAGGATCAGCCGTAGAAACCTGGTACTCGTAGTAGAGCTGACCATTTTCATCTCGGTCGACTTTCATCCGGTCTGGCATTAGAGGATAAAGTGCGACTACTTCCCCTTTTCCATTCCGGATGATTTGTGCATAGGCATTTCCCCAGAGCAGCAGATGCGTCATCAGAGTTTCTCGAAATACAAAAGACGTCATCTCTGGATTCGGCTCATCATGCAGCAGAAAGAACAGCGGATGGTCTGTGGCTTTCTTAGACTGCCCATCCTCCTGCTCATAAATATGAAGAGGAAGCGATGCGACAGCTTCTGACAGGATCCGGACGCAGGAATAAACAGCCGTCATTTGCATGGCAGACCGTTCGTTCACCCGCTTTCCGGAAGAGGAAGATCCAAGAAAGAAACGATAGCCAGCCCCAGCCGTCTGGTCCGTGACTTTCCGCTTGAATGGATTTTTGAATTTCACTTCATCACCTCCCCAAAAGAAAAGCGCCCATTTCTGGACGCGATAATTTATATAGTTTTGAGCAAAATAAAAGAGCGGGTATTGGCCGCCCTTTCAAGTACAAATGGTTTTGTACCTCAATTAGTGATTACATCTTAACCGCTAAGGGCCAAAAGTTCAATATGTCTGACTCATAAGAAGGCAAGAATTTTATTGGCTTTAGAAAGTGTATCACTTCGAATCTGCTTACTTGTAATGGCAGGATCATTCATATCAGCAATAAAATCTTTAGTCAAAGATATATAGCTATTAACAAGAGACTTAATTTGTCTCTTCTGTACACCTAATAATTTTAGTAGGTAGCAAACCAATATCAGGATGTCTTCTATAGTGTTAAAGTTTATCCCTTTTATAGAAGTTTTATTTTCTAAATAGGTAATGCAATCATTACGGAGACCTTTAGCCTTAGTATTCTGTATAAATCTTCCATCGTAGACAACATTGTCATGAGCTATAGCATTTCGAAGATCTTTGATCAAAAAAATGTAGTGTTCGAGCATTCTCGCTTCTTTATCATTTTGAAGATTTAATCCGATTTCTTGTGAAATCTTTTTTCGAAGATCGAGTTTTAAACAACGAGTGAGTTGTCCGAGATCTCCAAACATTAGTATTTCAAAAAGCCCCCAGATAGGAACTTGATCAGACTGATCATAATGATGCTGGATAATCGGATTTTTATGATTATAGCTTTCTAGAATCTTATTCTGTAAAAACCTAATCTCACCTAATTTACTTGATGTAGCATCCTTTTTTTCTTTTTGTTTTGCGTTTGCCGGTAACGTAGGCCCGCTTTCTAAAGCATTATCATAAAAATCACGGATTTTGTCGGATTTTATAAACTCAATGGTTGATTGAAGAATTACATTCTTAAAGGCAGTCTCAAGGAAGATTGTCCATCGATATAAAAGGTTTTTTAGCTCAATATCATACTCATAAGTCCTATGGATTTTTTCAAAATCCGTAAACGGAAGTCGATTGGCACTTACTCTATAAAACCTATATCCTTTATATAAATGATAGTATCCAAGATTCCTTAATTGTCTTTTTTCAGTGCTTCCATTTATATCAATACCATGATCTCTTAGATGTTTCATAAGACCATTTGTAGTTTTAATTGCCATGTTTATATCAAAATACCAACAGACCTCGGCTTTCATAAATGCTTTCGGTGCTGATATTTCCACAGCGAATAGCGCGGTCTAGGCCCATGATGGTTGCGATTACCCCATCAATTTTCTCTGTGGATTTCTCCTTATCTGCCTTAATGTTACCAGCAGGATCCGTTCTTATAAAGATGTTATCCATCATCCACCGCAGTACAGGATGACCACCGTGGGCAATTTTCTTCTCTAAAACCAGCTTCATTAGCTCTTTAGTTGGAGGTGACATGTCTTTGAAACCCTGGCCGAATGGGACAACGGTAAAGCCCATCCCCTCCAGGTTCTGGACCATCTGAACAGCTCCCCAGCGGTCAAAGGCAATCTCCCGTATATCGTATTTTTCTCCAAGCTTCTCAATGAACTGCTCAATGTAGCCGTAGTGAATAACGTTTCCTTCTGTCGTTTCCAAGAAGCCATGTCTCTTCCATATATCATAGGGAACATGGTCTCGCTTCACTCGAAGGTCCAGGGAGTCTTCTGGAATCCAGAAATACGGAAGGATCTGATATGGTTCTTCTTCCTCCAAAGGTGGAAAGACCAAGACAAAAGCCGTGATATCGGTCGTACTCGAAAGGTCCAATCCTCCATAGCAAACGCGGCCTTTCAGTTCTTCCGGTATAACTGGAAAACGACATTCATCCCATTTATCCATTGGCATCCAGCGGATGGACTGCTTTACCCACTGGTTCAATCGAAGCTGCCTGAAGGCATTCTCCTCACCAGGATTCTGGCTGGCTGATAACCAGGCATCTTTGACCTTCTCTATTGGAACAGTTATTCCTAGAGAAGGATTCGCTTTTTTCCAGACCTTTGGATCCGACCAGTCATCATCCTGCCCCGCTCCATAGATGACGGGATAGAAGGTTGGATCAATCTTTCGACCTTCCAGGATATCCAGCGCTTTCTGATGCGTTTCATAACAGATGGAATGTGTGTCTGTTCCGGCTGTTGTAATCAAGAAATACAGCGGCTGCATTCTGGCATCGCCAGATCCTTTGGTCATAACATCAAACAATTTCCGGTTAGGCTGGGTGTGCAGCTCATCAAAGACCACTCCATGAATATTGAAACCATGCTTGGAGTAGGCTTCAGCGGAAAGCACCTGATAGAAGGAATTCGTAGGCTGATACACAATCCGCTTCTGAGAAGCCAGGATCTTTACCCGTTTATTTAGAGCTGGACACATTCGAACCATATCGGCTGCAACGTCGAAGACAATGGCAGCCTGCTGACGATCAGCGGCACATCCATAAACTTCAGCTCGTTGTTCTCCATCTGCACAAGTCAGAAGAAGCGCAATCGCAGCAGCCAGTTCTGATTTTCCTTGCTTCTTCGGAATCTCAACATAGGCGGTATTGAACTGTCTGTAGCCATCCTTCTTTAAAGTTCCAAACACATCTCGAACGATCTGCTCTTGCCAGTCAATCAGCTCAAAGGGCTTACCTGCCCAGGTGCCTTTGGTATGGCAGAGGCTTTCGATAAAATTGACTGCGAAATCAGCAGCCTCCTTATCGTAGTGAGAAGTCCTGGCTTTGAATTTCGTCGGTTTGTATTTCTTCAGCTTTCGAATGGCCATAAACTTCCTCCTATCTAAAAAAGCCCCTGTGCTGGGGCTTAGTTTGCTTTGCAGTAGCGTTTGAACTCGGCTCTGATTACCTCGTCCATCATCTTTTCCAGGGCTGCTTTTCTTTCTGCTTTGCTCAGGTTCTTCATGCCTTTTGGCATCTTACCTTCGTTGTAGTAGGCGTTGTAGCTGTCGACCTTAGCCTGGTTTGCTTTGGTGAAGGTCCAGTCAGCCATCTGCATCTCATCGTAATCGTCCTGGTCGTTTCCTTCATGGTAGGCGTAGGTTCTTTCCAGTTCTCTGTGTGCTTCTCTTCTTGCTGCTGCTTTCAGGAAAATTTCTCTTTTTGTCATCGTCTTGTCCTCCGTTTTGGTACTGTATATATCACTCTGATCGTGATGCATAGCAAGTTGATAATCGGAGAAAAGTCGATAATTAAAGCACTATTCTCGTTTTCTATTGGAGTAAAACCGGATCGTTGTAATGATCTGCTCCTGTTCCAATTTGTCGATTCCAAGGCTTTCCAGTGCTTCCCTGGTCCCACACAGAGGGCAAATTTCCGTCCGGTTATCCTGTCGGGAAAGGGCTGGCGGCTCTGTAAACTGCTTACCGCAGCGAGGGCAGATCTGGGGAGTAGATTCAGTTTTCATTTGTTTCTCCTTGATGCGTTAAAAGCATCCTCTAAATATTTCAAGTCGAAGCCAAAGTCCTCATATCCATCTACACAGGTTCCAACATAGGACCCAGTCGGCAATCCGTATCTGGCTGTTGAAGGTAATGCATAGATCAGAACTTGTTCTAGGCTTTTCGAGCCGTCAAAACAATGGATGTTTATAGGGAGCATGAATTTTTGGTAGAAGTTCGGATACCCTTCATAGCGGTCCAGGGCTTTTTCATCGAAGTCATCGATCTGCCAAATTCCCAGCGGGACCGACCATCCCTTCTTCCTGTCGATCGAAAGGTAGAAACCAGAATGGCTTCCTTTGAAGGAGAGCTTCCAGCCTTTCAGCAGGGCGGTGCCTATGGGCTTTGCCCGTGGACACCGTCTTGCCATCTGTTTGGTATTGAGGTTGCTTCCATAAGCCGCGTAGTATTTCATCTTGACCTCCTATGCCTGGCAGGTGCGGAAGGCCCCGTTTCCGCTCAGTCTTTTCGTCAGTACTTCTCTGGCCGTTTTGAATTCGTCCCCAATAAAGCCAAGGCGCAGAAGCCAGGTTCTCATCGCGTACTTTGGATTTTCCTTTTGCTGAGGCTTTGGAGATGCGCTTTTTGCATCCTTAGCCATCTGACTGAGTGCCAGGCAAAACTGAATGTAGCTTTTCAGCTGGCCCGCGTGAAGTCCGCCTTTGCGGTCTTCGCTGGGGTTGTCAAATTGGAAGAGTCTGAACTCGATGGTGCCTTTGGTGAAAGTGGCGTGGAGGTTGAGCATGTGGTAGCGGGTTTCATTGTAATGAGCGCTTCTGGATCCCCAGGAATCCTGGTACCAAATGTCTGCAAGATCACTCATTGTTGCTGGTTTCTTGGAATTGAGTTTCTTCAGAAAGTTGGGATCTACCATTCGGCAGTATCTGTTAACGCGGGCATTGTCCAGGTTGAGGGCTTCTTTGATCAGTGATTCATGGCTGGCCATGATGTTGACCAGGTTGCGCAGTGTTTTTGCATTATGTCCCTCAGCTCCAATGTGGATGTGAACTCCGCATCCCTTGATCGGGTTGGAAATGGCTCCCCTTTTTCTCAGGGCTCTAACCAGTTCCTGCAGGGTTTCAATGTCCTCGTAGTGAAGGATTGGGGTGACCAGCTCGGCTTTTTTGCTCTCTGTATCGTTGATGCTGACATCCTTCATAATCTGCCAGGTTCTGCCCTGATTGTCTTTGCAGGTATATCGGTCGTATCCGCCACCCGCGTGTTCGATAGTGTCTTCAGTACCGAAGTGCTTGGCTATCACTTTAACCGCAGCTCTTCTAGTGATTCCAGCCATCTCGATTTCTACTCCGATCGTCTGCTGCTTCATTCTTTCGATTTGTGCTTCCGTATTCTTCATGCTCGCATCTCCTTGCCCCTCCAGGCACTGTATATATCACTCTAAAGAAGATACATAGCAAGCTATTTATAAACTAAAGCACGATAGATAAAGCAAATTATTCCAGGTCTTATTCAGATTGAATCAGATCAGAATATCTTAAAATCACTCCATCACGCTCGACGCACACATCCCGGTCATTACCAGCTTGCTCAATAAACCGATTGACAATAACATCACAGAATTTTTCATCTAGCTCGATGGTATAGCAGATCCGGTCCGTCTGTTCGCAGGCGATCAGAGTGCTGCCAGAGCCTCCAAAAGGATCGAGTACTTTACAGCCGGTCATTGAAGAATTCATGATTGGATAACAAAGCAGCGGGATCGGCTTCATCGTTGGATGGTCTGAATTCTTTTTGGATTTTTCAAATTCCCAGATAGTCGTTTCCTTGCGACCCGAGAACCACTTATGCTTACCAGACTTCTTCCATCCATACAGGCAAGGCTCATGCTGCCACTGATAAGGCGAGCGACCAAGAACAAGGGACGGCTTTTTCCAGATGCAGCAGCCGGATAAATAAAAACCGGCATCCTTAAAGGCTTTGCGAAAGTTCAGGCCCTCGGTGTCGGCATGAAAAACATAGATTGAAGCATCATCCGCCATCGCTTCTTCCATTCTGGAAAAGGCATCAAAGAGGAACTGGTAGAATGCTTCATCCTTCATGTTGTCATTTTTAATTTTGCCTGCGGATCCTTCATAGTCGACATTGTATGGCGGGTCCGTGAGAACAAGCTGTGCTTTCTCATTTCCCAGAAGTACGGCATAGGATTCCTTTTTCGTGGAATCTCCACAAAGCAATCGGTGCTTTCCGAGGTGCCAGAGATCTCCGTTTTTTGAGAAGACAGGCTTTTTCAGCTCTTCATCTACATCGAAATCATCCTCATGAACACCGTCTTTCACTGTATCTTTGAAGAGATCATCGATTTCTGCTGGATCAAAACCTGTCAACGAGACATCAAAATCCGCGGCCTGCAGATCCGTGATCAGCAGCGCCAGCTTGTCTTTATCCCAATCACCGGATATTTTATTCAGTGCCACATTGAGGGCTTTTTCTTTCTCTTCATCGAAGTCAACGACTACAACTTCCGCTTCTTCAACGCCAGCAGCCATCAGAACTTTTGCTCTCTGATGACCCCCAATAATGCAACTGGTTTTTCGGTTCCATATGATTGGCTCAACATAGCCGAACTCATCCAGAGAGCGTTTCAGCTTTTCATATTCCGGATCTCCTGGCTGAAGATCCTTTCTTGGATTGTATTCTGCGGGAATAAGATCCTTGAGTTTTTTAGTTTCAATGTTCATCAGAAAAGCCCCCATTCTGCAAATTTCTCGAAACCGCCGACAGACCAAATGAACTCTCGGGCTTCTTCAACGATTTTCTCGTAAGGAATCCCATCCACGAACTCATCTCCAATTGCGCAGCTGATTTCGACAGGCTCGCCTGTGTGCTGGGCTTTTAGAAAAGCATGGATGTTTACTGAGACATCAGCTTTGGATAGATCCTTTCCATGAAGCCCTCCTCCAGTTACAGAATCAGCCATATCGCTGCCCAGCTTCCTGTTCACTGCTCCAGTGTCAACATCCGTTCCGCCTGTCCAGTCTCCCAACGGATTGATCACTACATCTGGAAAAAGTCTCCTGATCAAATCAGAACTGGCGTGGCTCTGGCAGATGATTAGCCGGTCGCCATCCAGAATGTATTTGCCATCCGCTTCAAAACTGGAATACAGCATCCTGGCAATTCTGGATAATTCAAGCTGCTCTTTGGTCAGCGGCATTCCCATGAAGATTCCATTGTCTCCGCAGCGGATCTTCCCTTCCTGGTTCTTTGCCAGCAGCTTGTCCTGCCTGACCACATCTATTTCAAGATCGAGCATTCCAGCAATCCGGCCGATGGCTTTTGCGATTTCTTCCCGATCAATAAAAGCGGTGGTTTCAATGATTGCATGACACTTGCCATGTCCAATCAGAACTTCCACCGCTATCTTGGGATTCTCTTCAGTTTGATAAGCCAGATCAACAATGGCTCCGGCTATTCGATCCGCTATTTTATCCGGATGGGCCGGATTCACTTTTTCAATCATAACTATCCTTTCTTACGGAGCAGCAGCTCCATCATGTTGTCCTGGGGAGTTTGTCCCGACCAGGCTTCGGTGCAGTTGTCTTTAACGACCTGCATAATCTGATACCAGAGCTGATTGGCTTGTTTGATGTAGTTCTGGCTCATCGCCACATAAGGAGACTGCATAGCTGCTCCCGTTGTTGGATGCTTGGCCAGGAAACCATAATCCGAGATTGCCGTTTCGCACTGAATATACCGGGCAACGCTCATCGCATATTGCTCGACCAGGTTCTGACTGACCAGCTTCTCGCATCCTCTAGCTGCCAGCCAGTTCCATGTATCCTCAAAGACCTCTTCTGCACACAGGTCGATGCCACATTTCTGATGGGCTTTCAGATACTCTTTTACTGGCGGAGTTTCGACTCCAACCAAATCCGCAGGTTCTGGAAGAATCAAAGAAACAGCTTCTCCGGCTTCGATTTTTTCAATTGCGGATTTTTTCTTGCGCCCTGCTCCTGGACGCCTGCCGCCACGATTTGTACCGTCTTTGGCCATTTTAAGGTTTCTCCTTTTGAACTTCTCTCTCGAAAATGAGCAGGAAAGACAGAATGTCATCAAAATGCTGAACCGATTTCAGTTCCCAGCCTTCTTTTGAAAATTCATTTGTCGTCTGTTCCAAATCCGGGATAGACATGTATGGCTGATTGGTTCGAATCATTTTGAATTTATATTGTTTCATTTTCATCATCTCCCTTTTTGAAAGATAAAAAATTTATGAGGGCGACTGCCCCTTATAACCCGTTTGAAATCGCGTTTTTGCGCGCGAAGGGCCGGCCCCGTTATTTGTCAAGCCTTTACTAGAGATTTTTACCGCCCCTGGGGTATTTTTTATCATTTTTCATACACGTAGATTGTTTTGTGATGCTGGTAGTCTCCTCTAGCACCATGAATTTTCGCGTGGCAGCTTTTGCAAAGGGAGATTAAGTTGTCAGGGTCGTGGGTTCCACCTTCCGAGAGCGGAACGATGTGATGGACTTCATCCACCGGAACAATGATGCCTTTCTGATAGCAGAGTTCGCAGACTGGATGGGTCTTTACATATTTATCTCGGATCCTTTTCCAGGCTCTGCCGTAGCGTTTATGAACATCCTTGTTCCGTCTGTACTTGTAATCGTTTCTGCTTTCAGCTTTCTCGTGTTCACTGCAATACCTGCCGTCTGTCAGATTAGGACAGCCTGGATAGCTGCAGGGGTGCTTTGGTTTTCTTGGCATCTTGTTCACCTCCCTTCAGGCATAAGAAAAGCCCTGCCGATTTCCAGCAAGGCTCTGTTTTGATTCACTTCTACTAGTGACATATTACACTCTTGACAGCGGAACAGGGAGTGGCTTAGGGGTGGCCTGGGGGTGGCTTTTTTCAAAATCCTCAACGGCCTGATTGTTGAGTCGTTTAGTCCATCTTGGAGAATAGCCAAGGTAGTCTGACATCTGCCTTATCGACATGAGGCAAACATATCGGCAGCGAAGAACCTTCTGAAGCTTAAAGTCCTCGACTTGTTCTATCGCTTCATCCACTTCCCTTTTTACTTTTTCAAGCTCTTTATAATCTTCAACCACCTCGTCTTCTAACTCCATCGCTTTGTTCAGGTAACGAAGCGCTGAGGACTCTGTTGATGGATTCGAGTTGTTGTGCTCTTCAAATCCAGGAGACTTCGCAACTACCATCATCTCCCGATAGTCAGCAGCTTTCCGCTTCTTCCTCTCAATCTCCTTATTCAGCTCAAAAGGCTGATTCAGAAATTCTTTTGGAGTCAATGATCACCGCCTCCTATCCTGGCTTTGACTGCTTCGATGATTCCATCCTGCGTTTTCTCCTTGAGTTTCAAAGAGCGCATCACATCTTCATCGATTGTGTCTTTGGCAATGATGTGGTGGATGACCACCGTTTCTTTCTGACCCTGACGCCAGAGTCTGGCATTGGTTTGCTGGTAGAGTTCCAGCGACCAGGTAAGACCAAGCCAGATCAGCGTTGAACCACCAGCCTGAAGGTTCAAACCATGGCCAGCACTGGCAGGATGAATCAGACCAACAGGGATCTTCCCATCATTCCAATCGCGGATATCCTTGTCCGTTTTAATCTCTCGGGCCTTGATCCGACTTTTGATTCTTTCCAGATCGTGCTTAAACCAATAAGCAACCAGGACCGGTTTGCCGTTAGCTTCCTCGATCAGTTCTTCCAAAGCTTCCAGCTTCTGATCGTGAATGACGACGGTTTCTTTGTCTTCTGTGTAAATGGCCCCATTGGCCATCTGTAGTAGCTTTCCGGAAAGGGCAGCAGCGTTCACCGCATCGATCTCTTCGCCATTCAAATCAAGAACCATTTCTTTGCGCATTTCGTCGTAGACTTCCCGTTCATCCTCTGAGAGGGAGACTTTTACTTCATTTATTACGCAATCAGGCATTTTCAGATAGTCCAAACTCTTCATGGAAATCGTCATATCTGAGATCAGCTGATAGATATCTTTCTCTGCTCCAGGCTTTGGCTTGTAGGAAAAGATCATCTGCTGGTTTCTCTTATCCGGATCAAAGAATCGCGTCCGGTATGCTCCGATGTATCTGCCAAGCCTCTGTCCCTGATCCAGCAGTCGGAATTCCGGCCATAAATCCATAAGGTTTCCGGGAGTTCCGGTCAGGCCGACAATTCGTTTAATCCTTGGCCTGACCTTCATCAGGCTTTTAAACCGCTTAGCCTTTGCCGATTTAAAGGAAGAAAGCTCATCCAGGACAACCATATCAAAGTCGAATCGATAGCCGCTTTTGGTAATCAGCCAGTCGACATTTTCTCTGTTGATCAGATAGATGTCGGCTTTTCTGGCCAGAGCCGCTTTTCTTTCAGCTTCAGTGCCAATGACCACCGAATAGCGAAGGTCTGACAAATGATCCCACTTTCCAATTTCGTCAGGCCAGGTATTTCTGGCCACTCGTAGAGGTGCGATGACCAGAACCCGATTTACAGAGAAGTAGTCAAACATCAGCTGCTCAATCGCAGAAAGAGTGATCACACTTTTGCCAAGACCGCATTCCAGAAACACAGCGGAGGAAGGATGGTCAATAATGAAGTTTGTCGCAAAGGACTGGTATTCATGAGGAACATATCGCATCGATCATTCCTCCAATCCCATCCATGTTATCCAGGACAAAGCAGCGAAAACCCAGTTTTTCAAACTGCTGCATTCTTCGAACTTGCTGCTTCCTTGGTTTTTGGCCTGGGGCCTTGAGTTCGATGAATGCCAGAATTCCATCCGGCAGCAATACCATCCGATCAGGAACACCATCAAGTCCAGGGGATGAAAACTTGATACATAGGCCGCCTTTTTTCCTGACCTCTTTAACGAGCTTTCGCTCAATCTCTTTTTCAAGCATTTTCTTGAAGTCCTTTAAATAAAGGAGGTGTCGTGTCGGGACGTATGATTCTCTAACTTCTCTATATAGGCTTATTTTTTAACCCCTATAGGAAAGTTAAGGATTGACATGTCCTAATACGACACCCTATAGGCTTTTATTCGGAATCGAACTCCGATTTCAGCCTTAATCCCCTGATGTAACGGCCCTTCTTATTCCTGAAACGCTCAAAGCCGGCACTATCCAAAGCCTGATAAAAATCAGCACAATTTCGGACGTGCTCATTCCTTCTCATCGAATGATTCCGATATTCGTCATAGACCTGTCCAGATTTCTCAACATAGGATGGATCAACCTCACAGCAATCCTCTAGAAAAGCCGAGAACCAATCGCTGGACTCACGGTAATTTCGGATGGCATCGGCCACCTTCGTCGGTGGTTCGATTCTATATCCGCAGGCGATCACCTTCCTGGCTCCTTCGATAATCCAGGACAGGATGGCACCACCGGCTTTTTCATACAGGTAGTCAGCATAGTTTTTGATATCTGAACTGCCGTCAATAACCGCATTAAACGGGATCACGATCAGCCTTCTCCAAGTTCCTTTATCCAACGATCCTACCCTTGGCAGATGATTGGTATAAAGCACCAATGTGTGTGTTGGAGTATAAGAAAACGGATCCTTGTACTTCTTTTCCGCATAGATATCGTCGGTGCTGCACAGCTGTTTGACATTAGATGTACTTAGCCGCATCCCTTCTTCCAACTCAGCAGCAATCAGAAGGCGTTTACCTCTGGCTTCTGCCATTTCAGGTTTCACATTTCGTCTCCATCCAATGGTCAAAACATCAGCCGACATATTTCCGCTGTAACTGCCCAGGACTCTTGAGATCACATTCCAAAAAGTGGATTTTCCGTTTCGGCCTTCTCCATAAGCAATGATCAGAGCCTCAACATAGACCTTGCCAATTGCTGACAACCCTACGATCTTTTGCACGTAGTCAATAAGCTCCTGGTCATGCTGGAAAAAGGTATTCAATGCCTCTTTCCAGATTTCAGTTCCTTCATTCGATGGGTCAACAGCGGTCTGCTTACAGATCAGATGGCCAGAGCTGTGATCTAGTGGAGAAGACAAGCCGCGTCGAAGATCATAAGTGCGACTGGGAGTATTCAAGAGAAATTCCAGCGAGTCTAGCAGCTTGGAATCGACAGTGATCTTTGTCCTGCATTCCTTAAAGACAGAACTGATATATTTGGAGTCCCGTCTTTTCAAAACGAACTTTTCATAAAGATCTGCTTGCTGAAAACGTTCATAGGCGATCCTCTGCTTCTTGTTGAAAAGCGGAGCTGCCTTTTTTGCTCCTTGAGTCACCAGCAGATCCATTGCTCCATTTTGGATCAATTCCAGAGTGGCTTTCTGCTTTTCAGCCTGGGCCTCTTCCAGCTGTCGATCCGTCAATTCCTGGATCAGACGCTGAGCGCCAGGATCGTCTTCTTCCCAATAGGAACCGTTGTAGACAAGAAAACCGGTAGCCGTCGAATAGCGCAGATTACGACCATACTCACTGACCAGGATCTCTACCTGACCAAGATCGGTAAAATCGGCTGGTTTCAAAACGCAGACACTGTTGAATACTTCCGGTGGAATATAGCCTTTCTGGCCAGCTACCTTTTTTCCAAACTTGGCAGCGCTGTTCCAGATATGATCCAGTTCCTCTTCGTCTAATGGTGGATTGCAGCGTTCCGCCTGCTCCAGAAAAATGTTATGGGCCTCTTCTGTATTTCCATACCGCTTCATCAAACGACCAGCGATATGGCTCATGATGGCATTTCGCTGTCCCTGAACGATCTGTTCCGTCTGAGCGTCCAAATCAGCAAACGGATCATTTTCCAGAAAATCAACAATCGTTTGATCGCCTTGGTAAATCACTCCATCCGACTCAAAGCCAAAGAGGAATCTAGCGGAATCCATGGCATTGGCATCAAAGAACGGAAACTCATAAGCAATCTGCTGCTTCAGCTTTGTATATTTCTCCTCATCGCAGATCATCTCCACCGGGAAAAATACATGGAATCTCGGTCTAGGCGACTTATTCCCTTTCTGCTTGTTATGGCTTTTGGAAAAGGTAACAGCAAAACCGACTCCCGGAATCAGCTGAGAAAGCTTGTAGGGAGTCATCCAGTCTTCGGGATTTTCCGAGTGATCGTTGTCGCAATCGAGTGGAATGACATCCGAGCATTCAAAGTTCTCTCTGCTGCGGTAATTATTCGTATATCTGGCAGCCACGTGATCTTTCGAGGTGGCCGCGATCAGTGCTTCTTCGGAATCAACTGTCATCGCATGAGGATACAGGCAGTTTGTACTGCTGCCTGTAACGTTCGCGGTATATATGGTAAAGCTACGCATAAGCCGGAACCTCCTCACATTCGCTGTTAAACCAGCGGATCATCATGTTCCGCTTTTTGGCCAGATTGATCTCAGCCTGCATACCCCTGGTGATCACGCCTCCGAATACCCAGAGTTCTTCGCACTTGCCAAGCAGGACATAGTTGAAGCGCATCGCCTTTTCATGTTCTTCAGGATTCTTGTCATCCATAAACCTTGGATACAGAAGATGCGGAGTAACCGGAATAACATCTTCCAGCATTGCAAAGCGGCTGTACCGCTTTGCTTTATGAACATTGGTTCTAGTATCGCCTGAGTACGGGCTACAGATATAGGTAAGTGGCAGCCAATCTTCCTGGCCAGCCATTCTCTTGTTCATATAAGACTGGTGAGTCATTAGGCAGTTACCTCCATTTCCTGGTTCATTCGGTTCTGGTCGAGGAACAGATTCGTGAAGTAAATCTGACCTTTGCCTGTCACCTTAGTGGTTTTGACGATTTTCACGTAACCATCAGGATGATTGATACTTGTTTCCTTGATTTCAAACAATCCCATCTCCATCGAACGTTGGGTCGGACTATTCCAATCTGCGCCTTTTCTTTTGATCAGGTATCCGTTATCCCTCATCCATGCGAACAGACGTTTCTGTCCTGTATCTACACCGTTTTGCTTAAGCAGCTTAGCCAGGTCACCGATCAGGATGCTTGTCTTGCTAGTAGCAACAGCATCACTGAAGATTTCCTTGGGTTTCATCCGATCGTTATCAGCTTGTAAAGCTTTGTTCTTTGTCTGCTCATCTTTAAGAGCAAAGAGAAGCCCGATTGCAAAATCTGGATCAGCAATTGCCTGACCGAGAGTATCTGGAGTCAAATAGGCTCCATGCTTTCTGATGGATGGCAGAACTTCGGAAGTTACCCAGTGCTTGAACTCTTTAGCTTTTGGAAGCTTGCTAGACATGATCAGTGAGTAAAGTCCGGATTCGCTGATCAGCATTGGAGTCTGTTCCCTACCGATGGAGTCACGAATCGTTACCCCATCGCATTTGTCTTCTAAATCTACATGATCGATAATCGCTTTTCGCGGATTGGAATATCCCAGACATTCCGCTACGTCTTTCCCGACGAACCAGGGCTGGTTGTCGATGCTGATGGTTCTGATAGAACCGAATTCGTTATTTTCAAATTTCAGTAATTGCATCTCAATTACCACCTTTCTGTTTGTGGGAGTGGCGCCCCTCCCATTGGTTAGCCACGGGAGAAGCTGAAATAGGACATTCCTCATAAACTTTTTTCAATTTCTTTTTCGCTCTGACAAATCGGTGACTGACGTTGTTGGGATTGTCCCCAATCCGTCTCGCGTATTCCTCAATGGAGCAGTCATCAAGGATGATGGCAATCATCATGTCTGCCTGGGCCGGTTTGAAATTATCCCGGAACCATTTACAGCAGGTTTCGTATTCCCACCGCTGCTCTCTGTCCAACTGTTCTTTGATATAGATGGACGGGTCGCGAAGCTCACTCATAAGTGGTTCTTCCGGATAGATGCCATTTTCATCCGGTTTGGCTTTGCTGCAGCCTAGATGTCTGGTTTCTCGATGCCAGATGTTGTAGTCGGGACGATTGATTTGAAGTTCAATCTCTTGCTGGAGCCGCGTTCCGAAATGTTCTTCACTTTCGTTCTCTTCCATCCAGATGTTTAACCAGCCGTTTGCTTCACTGGCATCCAGTCTCACTACCTGTTCTTTGTCTTCGTTTTGAATTTTTAAATCGAGCATTTCTCGTTCCTTTCCGCCTGGGTAAGGGACGAGAGGTCAAAAAAAGAGCCGACACTCGAAGTACCGACTCTGCTGCCTGTTGCGCACGACGAAAAAGGTACTTCGATTGCGCTCAGTACCGCTTGCGCGATAAAGAGCTCAATTTTGTACCTCTCGCCATATTACGTAATTAGGCTTGAGATTATGTTTTTGATTTCCCCTAGTGGGGAGCAGGACAGGTTGATTCGTGAAACCGTTTCGCTGTCCTGCTGGAGGCACTAGTGTTTCTTTTTTGAATTTGCTTTAGGCTTTGCCTGTGCCAATGCACTGCCTGCGACCGACTTTGCCGATCTGCTGGACTTTTTGTCCTGCAAGATACGACCAGCAATAGAAGCAACCCTGTTGGATGTTCTTTTGATCATCTGAGGTATCACAATCACCTCCTTTGCTTTATGTGGCCTCATTATCTCGAAGATGGGAATTGGAAAATATGGGAGTAAAGCTGGGAAGGACTGGGAAAAAAGCTGGGAAAACTAATTTTGCTTTTCTGAAAGGATAAAAAAAGACCTCTTGTCTTATTAACAAGAGGCCATCCTTACACTTCTCATCGTTCATAGATTAAAGGAATAAATCTGGGTAATTGTATTTAACATCCTTAGCTTCAGTCGCTATTCCAATATTAGTTGATTCTAACAAGTCTTTATCCAAAACAATATCGTCCTCCCATTCATAAAAATGATATTTTCCACCTTTTTTTATGTAGAGAGCCGTCTCTCTGGAGAAACCGAGTTGTTGTAAGTAAATCATGACCTTATTGGTAGTTCCATATTCAATAAATTCATACCAGTCGTTGTCAAAATGATCTACCCCGTTTATTTCTTTGTATTCAGACGAAAACTTTCTAAAATAGTTGCATAAGCGAAAAAGAATAACATCTTCAATTTCACTCATCGTGCTAGCCATTACATAATTTCTATGAGCAATGCTTCCATTATAAAAATCTGCAATAGGATTTCCATCGACCCATACGCCAGTTTCTGGATGTTTTGATTTATACGAAAGGATATGTCCTAGTATTGTATTCAATCCGTTGCCACTAATCCAACGGATTAAAATTAACGCGTACCATCTTAGTACTCTATTAGACCCATCCTTTCCAACCTTACCCAAAGTCGATCTTTCATATATGTTCCACTTGAAAATGTTGCTCAATTTTTCAAGAAACACGACGACTTTTTGATAGTCTACTTTTCCATCACTATCAATTTCAGGATATTTCAATCCTGATTGAATGGCTTTTTTTAGGTTGTTCTGTTGATCAAATGAAATCGTTATATCATCGCCCGTTTTAATCTCTGGAAATTTTTCTTTTATATCATTTTTGCGTTCTTCACTTAAGGCCCCTGCTTCAATAAAGGCTTGCATCGTAGGCGATTGTCGATCGACAGCAATATCACGTATTAATATCAGGGAGAATTTCCTTGCCGCATCAAATTCTTTATCATTTGCTTTTTTCTGCGTCTTTGACAATTCGATATCGCCTCTCATTAAATCTTCTACAATGCTATTCAGAAGCTTTTGGTTTGGCTTTAAATCTATTGATACTTGTTGATTAGGAATTTTTGTTTCTAACAATTCTAGATACTTTTCATTATTCGTTGCTTCATCATTTCGGACTAAGAAGACGTTACCAAATAAACCATACTTGATCCTTCCAACCCTACCAATTAGATTTCTAAATTCAACTTCTGCTAGATTAGATCGCCCGTTTTTATAGCTGGTAATAAACAAGTTATCTGCTGGAAGATTAATTCCCTCAATAAGAGTACTCGTGCAAAAGATAGTTTTTAATATTCCTTTTTCGAAGCATCTTTCTATGCGCAACCGGATGGTTGAAGGTAAATAACCGACATGGTAGGCAACGCCTTTTTTAACAAAATCAGCTAAATAACAGTCTTTATGCACACTATTTGCTATATCGTTCGAGAGAGAATCTAGTTCCTCATTATTTAGATATGGGAGATCTTTAGAATACTGTTCCGCCATTTGAAGAACTTTATTCTTAGCACTACAGTAAACCAGGTTCTGTTTAGCTGCCCCTAGCTTAGAAAGAATTTCATTGAAAGATAAATTGTTCAAATTCGAATTGACTATCGTACTTGTTTTTGAATATTCGTCATAGTAAGCAACTGTATGATCCATTAAGTCAATCAAAAACTTAAATTGGCAAACAGGACTATATTCAGTTGATAGTCTATCTATTCCATAGTTTTCCTTAGCAGATGAAATTATGTCTTTTTTTGGAATCAACTTTAGATAGACTTCTGGGTTTGGAATATTTGGAGAGGCAAAAACGATATTTGGCTTTTGGTCACGTTCTGCCAGAATAGATAAAATCTTATAATAGTAGGTACTTCGGCCGCCACGTTCAGATATTTTGTGAGCTTCATCTATAAAAAGAAAATCTATATTGGCGTTATTTTTAGATAATAAAAGGTACAAGAAGCGTTCAGGAGTCATAACAAATATAAAATTATGCATCGTTTTAAGAGCTATATCTTCTGCCGAAGTGACTATCTTATAATTTGATTCCTGAAGCTTTTCCTTTAATGAAGAAATTAAGTTACTCTTAATTTCATTAATCAACGCTTTTGTAGGAACAAGAATTGCGAAATTTCGTTTCTCACCCATACGTATTTCATTTTCAATGTACGTCTGAACCACAAAGGATTTTCCCATTGAGGTAGGCCCTGAATAAGAAAAGTATTTCCGTTGAAGGCCATCATAAACCAACTTCTGATCATGAAAAAAATACGCATTCTCTACACCTGGGATTTGATGATTCTGTTTATCGTAATCAAAATAAATGCTATCTAGTGGGTCTAAGCTTTGAAAACCTTTTGCAACTTCAGTTTGTAATCCTCTAAAGTTACCTAACGTGGAGAGTATATTTCCTAAATAGTATTTGACATTTGGATCATCTGGGTGAAGCAAATTAAGCAAAATAATAATTTCTTGAGCCCAAGATTTATGCTTTGCTGATAGTGAGGGTAATAACGATTTTGATAATAAATCCGCAAATCTGAGACCGTGTTTTATATTAAATTCTTTTTCTAAAGTATTAATATGAAACAATTTTAATGAATAGTTATAAAGTAAATCATTGAATATTTCTTTGAGATAATCACTTGTTTCTAGATCTCTGCTAATAGCTTCTGATAAATATTCTTCTCTAGGAGTGTGCATGATTAACCTCCCTTAATTATCTGATGCAGTAATTTCGTTGATAATACTGATTCTTTCGTCGTTAGCATTATTAAAAGGAACAAAGTAAAAATAAAAATCATAATCTGACAAATCCAGTTTGATAATTCTTTCTTTAATAAACTTAACCGCCATATTCATATCTGACTTAGTTTGCTCCACAACTTTTTCAATATATTGTGCGTTGCTCATTCCACTAGGATCGAGTTGTAGAGTGTACCCGATGAAACAGGCATACGCTCTTTCTGGCTCTAACCCTGTTTGTTTTTGTGGGATTAAAAATTCTCTAATTGCTTCAGAATCTTCTTGAGAAAATAAACGGGATCCAATCGAGTAATCAAGAATTTGTAATTCGTCATCTGATTGATTTTCAATTCTAACTACCTTATCGAAGACGCTATTAATTGCATCATTTAAACTGTTCACTATTTTGGCTGCACCAAAAATAATCTGTTTAAAAGGTAATCCTTCTTTCTTTAACTGCATTAGATGCATTCCATCTGTATGACTTTCCCCGGGCACACTATTAAGCTCTAATTTGCTCATTATTTTAGGAGCTCCCAGAACTTGCTCTAAAAAAATATAGAGAAAAATATCTCCCAGAGCTTCATCCTTTCTCAGATTGGCTTCTTTCGTGAGTTTTCGTAGAGCGTCAATTCCCAATCTTGCAGGATTCTTTTGTTTCTCTGGATGATTAAGTACCTCTCTAGACATCACATAAGAGCTAAGATTATCCATTATAAATTCAGTTGCATTTTTAAACTTGAATTGTTTGTTACCCATTCCCACTGTGAAAACAGATACTCTGGTTGGATTTGTAGTATCTAGTACTTCTTCATGCCGTTTGATAAATGCTTTATCGAAGTCAGGATCATGAAGAGTAGCCTTTATTGGCAATCCTAAAAGTAAAGCTTTTTCTTCGAGATAGATTTTTCGACCATTATTTTTAACTTCATTCAAAAAGTTCTTATTCTTACTAATGAGCTTAACTGCATCCTGGCAGTCTGTACTTCTTTTATTGACAATGGCATAAGTCAAAACAGACACCATTGTCTCAGAAAAGCAAAATGTATTCTTGTTTATTAGAGATCTTTTCTCATATCCCTTTCCATAGCCTACGATCGCTTCATCGTCGATTGTCTCATCCGCTCTTAGTATTTCCTGAATACTTTTAATTAATGCTTCTTGGTACTCTGGACGAATTAAAGGGCAAATGTATTTAATGAAATTTGCTTTTGTGACTTTCAGGGGGGTATTAATAGGATTAGCAGCATTTTTCAAATCTCGTGTTGCATCATCGTGGCCATTTTTTAAATGGTCTTTTGTACTACCACAATCCTGAAAATTAAGCCCGTAGACCGAGAATATAGCATCACAAATTTTCTCAACAGTTGTTCCACTTACCTTTGCCTGAAAGATAAGGTTGATCATAGTAGCTAAACATAACCGAAGCATCTGCTATCACCTCCCTCTAAACAGGCAATCTTCGAATTTTTGCGATTAATTATATATTTTCATAGAAGTGAATTTCCATAACCGTTTTCTATAGATACACTTCATTTTAACCTAAAAGAATTTCGTTTGACCGAAAATTATTTACGTATTTCGATCAAGCGAATAAAATATGAACATAAAGAAAGATGAGGATCGCAGATGCAGGGCTTTATCACTCCTAATGAAGCAGCGAAAAAGTGGAATATTACGCCCAGACAAGTACAAATTTTATGTAAATCTGACCGGATTCCTGGTGCTATTCAAATCAGTCGAATCTGGCTTATTCCAGACAATGCTGAAAAACCGACTAAGAATCGAGTAAAAAAGTCAAATCTTTAAAGGGGGAAATGAGACTTTGTAATGAAAATAATCGATAACATTAGCGTGCTTCTTCAGGATGACTTAAAAGCCAATATTCAAAGTAAGGATAAAGTTTCAGTTGCTGCGGCTTGCTTTTCAATTTATGCCTACCAGGCTCTTAAAAAAGAACTGGATAACACAGCTGAATTTTGCTTCCTTTTTACGTCTCCAACCTTTAATAAAGAGAAACAGGAGAAAGAACAGCGCGAATTCTATATCCCCAAAGCGAAACGCGAATCAAGCTTGTATGGTACTGATTTCGAGATAAAGCTCCGTAATGAATTAACTCAGAAAGCAATTGCACAAGAATGCGCGAAGTGGATAAAGACAAAGGCTACATTCAAGACCAATACGACAAATAGCAGTATTCAAGGTATGATTGGCATTCAATCTGACAATAAAGAAATCGCATACAATCCAATTCAAGAATTTACAACTGTAGGTTTAGGGCTGGAAAAAGGAAACAGCTTTCTGAATCCGATCATCCAAACCGAAGATCAGGTTGCAAAACAGCTTTTAGACGGTTTTGAGTCTGTATGGAACAACAATGAGATGCTGCAGGACGTGACTGATATGGTCATTGACAGCATCTCAACCGTATATAAGGAAAATTCTCCAGAGTCTATTTATTTTATGGCTCTATACAATATCTTCCATGAATTTCTTTCTGATATATCCGAAGACACCTTTCCAAACGAAGCCACCGGATATAAGCAGAGCAAGGTTTGGAACCTGCTCTATGATTTTCAGAAAGATGCCGCAATTGCAATTATCAACAAATTAGAAAAATACAATGGTTGTATCCTAGCCGACAGCGTTGGTCTGGGTAAAACATTCACTGCCTTATCAGTCATCAAGTATTACGAAAACCGGAACAAATCAGTGCTTGTTTTATGCCCAAAAAAGCTTTCAGAAAACTGGAACACCTATAAAGGCAACTACAAAAACAACCCATTAGCAGATGACAGGCTTCGCTATGATGTTCTTTTTCATACTGATCTTTCCAGGGAGCGAGGCTACTCGAATGGTCTGAACTTAGCAAACCTCAACTGGGGCAACTATGATCTTGTAGTTATTGATGAATCCCATAATTTTAGAAATGGAAATTCTACAGCCACCGAAGATGGAAAAGAAAACCGTTATCAGCGCCTGATGAACCGAATCATTCGTGCAGGTGTAAAAACAAAAGTGCTTATGCTTTCTGCCACCCCAGTCAACAATAAGTTCAATGATCTGAAGAATCAGCTTGCCCTTGCCTATGAGGGAGATGCTGCATTGATTGATGACAAGTTGGGAACCAGAAAATCCATCGACGAAATCTTCAGACAGGCACAGACCGCTTTTAATGCCTGGAGCAATCTTCCGGCTGAAAAAAGAACGACAGAAGCTTTATTGAAAACACTTGATTTTGACTTCTTTGAAGTACTGGACAGTGTAACGATTGCCCGATCCAGAAAGCATATCGAAAAATACTATGACACAGCTAAAATTGGAAAATTCCCGAATCGTCTTAAACCGATAACGGAAAGATCTGATCTGACAGACCTCCCTTCCGCTATAACGTTCGAAGACATCAATGACATTCTGAACGAACTCTATTTGAGCATCTATACCCCATTCGATTTTATCCAGGACAGCAAACTCTATAAATACGAAGAATATGACAACCGAAAGGAAAAAGGACTGAGCATTTCTGGACGACAGCGTGGCCAGATGAAGCTGATGCGAGTAAATCTTCTCAAACGTCTAGAAAGTTCTGTCCACTCGTTCAGGCTGACGCTGCAAAGGGTAAAAAAGCAAATTGACAGCACAATCGAGATGATCAATCAGTTTGAAAAATCCGGAAAGGGTCTATTCACTCAGGAGTTTGGAGATTTCTCAGATTTAGATCTGGATGATGAAAACTCGGTTCTTTTCACTGTCGGCAACAAAGTCAAGATTGATTTAGCCGATATGGACTGGAAATCCTGGAAAGAAGAATTGGAGGCCGATGCTGAAAACCTGAAGTTGCTGGAATCGATGATAGAGGATATTACGTACCGTCACGACACAAAACTCCAGGAACTCAAACAGCTTCTCGATCATAAAATCAACTATCCGATCAACCCTGGTAACAAGAAAGTCATTATTTTCACAGCCTTTGCTGATACAGCAGACTACCTCTATGAGCATGTCAGCAAATATATGCTGGAAAAATATGGGCTTCATACAGCAATCGTAACCGGAACCAAAGAAGGACGTTCAACTATTAAGAACAAAAAATTCCATCCTGACCTGAATGAGATTCTGACCTGCTTCTCCCCTATTTCAAAAGGAAAGGACATGCTCCTTCCAGATGTGAAAGAAAACATTGATATTCTGATTGCGACAGACTGCATTTCTGAAGGTCAGAACCTCCAGGATTGCGACTATCTGATCAACTACGATATTCACTGGAATCCGGTTCGGATTATCCAGCGATTTGGTCGTATCGATCGTATAGGAAGTAAAAACGAAAAGATCCAGCTGGTCAACTTCTGGCCAAACATGGATCTGGACAAATATATCAATCTGAAAGCTCGGGTTGAAACGCGAATGAAAGCGACCATCCTGACTGCTACAGGCGATGACAATCTCATTAGTCCGGAAGAAAAAGGAGACCTGGAATACAGAAAACAGCAGCTGAAAAAGCTGCAGAGCGAAGTCGTCGATATTGAAGATATGTCAGATGGGATTTCCATCATGGATCTTGGACTGAATGATTTCCGGATGGATCTTATCGACTACAGCAAGACCCACAAGGATATCGATAAACTTCCGCATGGCCTTCACACGATCGTTCCTGCGGATAAAGATGATCCAGAAGGTATTATCTTTGTCCTGAAAAATATTAACGAAGAAGTGAATGTGGATCACCAGAATCGAATTCACCCCTTCTACATGGTCTATGTCGGAATTGATGGTGAAATTGTCTGTGATTACCTGAACCCAAAAACAATGCTGGATACTATTAGAAAACTAAGTAAAGGCAAAACTGAACCTATTAAAGAACTCTGTAGCCGCTTCAATAAAGAAACCAGAGACGGCAAGGATATGAGCGAAGCTTCCGAGCTTCTGGATCTTGCGATTTCATCAATTATCAACTCCAAGGAGGAAAGCGATTTGGACAGCCTGTTTACATTGGGCGGAACGACGGCTTTAATGTCCGATATTTCTGGTCTGGAAGATTTTGAGCTGATATGTTTCTTCGTCGTAAAGAAAGGCACCAAAACATGCCGGGATTTCCAAAATCAACAGAACTGAATCGAAGAATTCCAAAGCAGAAGTTTTACGACAATGCCCAATTATCACCTGCCATTAAGCGAGCCTTTGTCGACCAGATCAGGAAAATCACCTGGAAAAACAAACTTTCACCTGCAACAATCAACCTTCAGCCAAGCGAAGGAATTGAAGAACTTGAAGTATTTGAGATTCAGCTAAACTCCAATACAATCAACGAAGCCATTCTAAGAACGATTGACAAGTCGATTCCCTATCACATTCTTTACGTTCTTGAGTACGAAGGAAAATACCAAATCTGGATACCTTACAAAGAAAAGAGCGCAAACGGCAGCTATAAGACAGATCTCTACTACCATACCGACTGGCAGAACGAAGATGACCTGAAGCTGACTATCAACGGTCTGACAATGAGAGAGCTGTATGAAGGTTTAGTCAGACAGATTGCCAAAGATGCGATTGAGAAGGATGACAGTCAAACCAGCAGCAATCTGAAGGACTCGATCGAAAGGTCCAAAAAGAAAAAAGACCTGGAAAAGAAAATTGCAAAACTCCAGGCTCAAGTCAGAAAAGAAAAGCAATTCAATAAACAGGTCGAGCTTAATGGCAAATTGAAGAAACTGAAAAAAGAATACGAAAAACTATAAGAGGATAAACCATGGAAAAAATGAAGATGGAAACTCCCAATCTTACCGACCAGAACATCGAGAAGATAGCGGAACTGTTTCCAAATTGTATAACTGAAGGGAAAGATGAAAACGGTCAGCTCAAGAAACTGATCAACTTTGACATGTTAAAACAGATGCTTTCTGATTCCGTAACAGAAGGCAAAGAAGTCTATGAATTTACCTGGCCTGGGAAAAAGGAAGCAATCATTGAAGCGAATTCCCCAATTCGAAAAACACTCAGACCCTGTAAAGAAGAAAGTAAAAGCTGGGATACCACTGAAAACCTGTACATCGAAGGAGACAATCTCGAAGTTTTAAAGCTTCTCCAGGAAAGCTATCTTGGAAAAGTGAAAATGATCTATATTGATCCCCCATATAACACTGGTAATGATTTTATATATAGAGATACCTTTGAATCCTCAAAATCAGAATTTGAAGAAATGAATAACGTGAGATCAGATGATGGAGTCCAACTTATCCGTAATTTAGAAACCAACGGTCGCTTTCATTCGAACTGGTGTTCCATGATTTATCCTAGGCTGCATCTGTCAAGAAATCTTCTTACAGAAGATGGCGTGATTTTCATCAGCATCGATGACAACGAACAGGAAAACCTTCGGAAAATCTGCGATGAGGTGTTTGGAGAACACAACTTTGTTGCGCAACTTATCTGGGAAAGAGCCTATGCTCCAAAAAACGATGCAAAGCACGTTTCGAATAGCCATGACTACATACTAATGTATGCGAAAAATTTGGATGTATTCAAAATAGGACGACTTCCAAGAACAGAAGAGGCTAATGCACGCTATTCAAATCCGGATAATGATCCTAGAGGACCGTGGAAATCTAGCGATCTGTCTGTAAAAACATACTCTGCTGCATCTGATTATCCTATCACCCTGCCTTCCGGCAGGGTGGTAGAGCCTCCAGCAGGACGCTGCTGGAGGCTCTCCAAAAATAAATTTTTGGAGAGACTCCAGGATAACCGTATCTGGTTTGGTGTGAATGGCGACTCTGTTCCGAGCATGAAACGGTTTCTCTCAGAACTGAAGTTCGATGGAATGGCTCCTACCTCGATTATGTTTTACAAGGATGTAGGACACAGCCAGGAAGGTGCTAAAGAAGTTTCCGCGCTCCTTGGCGGAGGCTATTTTGACGGACCAAAACCTGTTAGACTTCTGAAACGCTTACTAACGCTTGCTAATTTGAAAGAAGATTCGATTGTGCTGGATTTCTTCTCTGGATCTGCTTCCATAGCGCAGGCGGTAATGGAAGTGAATTATGAAAGTGACAAGCACATTCAATACGTACTTGTTCAGATACCAGAACCGATTGATCCCAAAAGCAAAGCCTATGAAGCTGGATATCGAACGATTTGTGATATTGGGATAGATCGAATCAAAAAAGCCGAAAATAAAATCTACAAAGAAGATACACTATTTGAATCCAAAGCTCCGGGTTTCCGCGTTTTCAAAGTTGACAGTTCAAACATGAATGATGTCTACTATGCGCCCGATGACTACAACCAGGGATTTCTTGATCATCTTGAATCCAACATCAAGGAAGACCGCACTTCTTTGGATCTTTTGTTTGGCTGCCTTCTTGATTGGGGATTGCCACTTTCTCTGCCTTATACTTCTGAGGAAATTGATGGGTTTACTGTTCACAACTACAACGATGGAGACTTGATTGCTTGCTTTGATGAAAACATTTCTGATTCAGTCATCAAGGAAATCGCAAAGCGGAAGCCGCTTCGTGCTGTTTTTAGAGATTCTAGTTTTCAAGATAGCCCCTCAAAAATTAACGTATCTGAAATCTTTAAGGTGCTTTCTGTGGACGAAAACAATAAGCCAGTGACGCAAGTCAAGGTCATCTAGGGGTCTGGCATGAAACTTAAATTCAAGCACCAGAAATTTCAGGCAGATGCCGCAAAAGCTGTAACTGATGTTTTTGCTGGTCAGCCTTATGAGACTTCCACCTATATGATCGATCAGGGACGGGGAAATCGGCAGATCTCCTTATTTGCAGACGACTTCACTGGCTTCAAAAACCATAAGATTGTTCCCGGTCTTACAAATGAGAAAATCCTCAATAACATCCGAAACATTCAAAGAAGCAACCTGATCAAACCTTCTGACAAGTTGGAAGGAACGTTCAATCTGACGATTGAAATGGAAACAGGTGTCGGAAAAACCTACACCTACATCAAGACCATCTACGAGCTCAACAAGCTCTACGGATGGAGCAAGTTCATCATTGTGGTTCCCAGCATCGCCATTCGTGAGGGGGTCTACAAATCCTTTGAAGTGACCCAGGATCACTTTGCAGAAGAGTATGGAAAGAAGATCCACTTCTTCATCTACAATTCATCCCAGCTGGCCGAGATCAACCAGTTCGCTTCGGATTCCAATATCAACGTGATGATCATCAACTCGCAAGCTTTCAATGCGACCGGTAAAGATGCCCGCCGGATCTATATGGAACTCGATGAATTCCAGTCCAGAAAGCCGATTGATGTCATTGCGAAAACCAATCCAATCGTCATCATCGATGAACCGCAGTCCGTTGAAGGTAAGAAAACGAAGGAGAATCTGAAAAAGTTCAATCCTTTGATGACGCTTCGCTACTCAGCGACACATAAAGCCGACAGCATTTACAACATGGTCTATCGCCTGGATGCCATGGACGCCTATAACAAGAATCTGGTCAAAAAGATCGCTGTAAAAGGCATTGAACAGAAATCCAGTTCTGCTTCGGAAGGGTATGTCTATTTAGAAGGAATCAATCTTTCCAAGTCGGCACCAACGGCAACCATAGAATTTGAAGCCAAAGGAAAAAACTCTGTTCGGAAAACAACCCGGATTGTTTCTGAAGGCTTTAACCTCTATGAGCATTCCGGTGGTCTGGAAGAATACAGGAAGGGATTTACCATCAGCCGCATTGATGGACGTGACAATTCCATTGAGTTTGTAAATGGAACGAAAATCTATGCCGGGGATGTGATCGGCGATGTCAGTGAAGATCAGCTCCGGAGGATCCAGATCCGGGAAACAATTCTGTCTCACCTGGAACGCGAACGGGATCTTTTCTACAAAGGTATCAAGGTTCTGTCTTTGTTCTTCATCGACGAAGTGGATAAATACCGTCAATATGATGCAGCTGGCGATCAGAAAAACGGTCTGTATGCGGAGATGTTCGAGCAGGAATATCAGTCGATTGTCGATGAATATTTGAAAAACAATCCGGAAGATGAGTATTCCCAATATTTGAAGTCCATCACGGCTCATGACACGCATGCCGGTTATTTCTCCATTGACAAAAAAGGAAAAATGATCGACTCAAAGGTCAAAAAAGCTGAAGGCGGATCGGACGATATTGATGCCTACGATCTGATCATGAAAAACAAAGAGCTGCTTCTTGACCGGGATCCAAAGCGCTCACCTGTACGGTTTATCTTTTCTCATTCCGCACTTCGAGAAGGCTGGGATAATCCAAACGTTTTCCAGATCTGTACCTTGAAGCAAAGCAATTCTGAAGTCCGGAAACGCCAGGAAGTGGGACGAGGCCTGCGCCTTTGCGTGAATCAAAATGGGGATCGAATGGATTCAACTGTTCTGGGCGCAGACGTTCATAACGTAAACCTGCTGACGGTCATTGCCAGTGAGAGCTACGACAGCTTTGCCAAAGGCCTTCAGACGGAAATGGCTGAAGCGATTGCGGAAAGACCGGTTAAGATTGAGAAGTCTCTCTTCACTGGAAAAACAATCAAGGATATAGATGGAAACGAGTCCAGCATCGATGATGATATGGCATTAACGATTTACGAAAGTCTGATCGAAAATGGCTATGTCAGAAGAGGTGCTTTAACCGATAAGTACTATGAAGACAAGGCTAACGGGACTGTTCAGTTTCCGGAAGAAGTCATTCAGAACTCTGCTTCTATTCTCGATATTCTTGACTCTGTTTACGACCCACGTGTCCTTCAGCCAGAAGACGCCCGTGGAAATAACGTCGAACTCAAGGTTGATCAGGAGAAGCTGAACGCAAAAGAATTCAGAAATCTCTGGAATCAGATCAACAGGAAATCGGTTTATGTTGTCGATTTTGATACAGAAGAACTGATTGCCAACAGCATCCGCAGCCTCGACAACAAACTGCGGGTCCCGAAAATCTATTACCAGGTTCGAACAGGAATGATGGATGCAATCAAGTCGAAAGAAGATCTTGAAAGCGGAAATGCAATGACTGTCAAGACCTCAAAAACGATGGTCTCCGCTCCTTCTGCTGGTTCTCATGTGAAATATGACCTGATCGGCAAACTGGTGGAAAATACAGGACTGACCAGAAAGACAATTGTCCGTATTCTGAAAGGAATCCGGGAAGATACATTCAACCAGTTTAAAGACAATCCTGAAGAGTTCATCATTCGGACTTCAAATATCATCAATGATGAAAAAGCTACAGCCATCATTCAGCACATTACCTACGATGTTCTGGATGATGAATACGGCACGGATATTTTCACCGATGCTTCCATTCGAGGAAAGCTGGGTGTCAATGCAATGAAAGCGAACAAACATCTGTTTGACCATGTCCGTTATGATTCGACCAATGAAGAGAAGTTCGCTAAAGAGCTGGATACCAGTGACGAAGTTTCTGTTTACGTCAAACTGCCGGACGGCTTCTTCATCTCTACGCCTGTTGGAAAATACAATCCGGACTGGGCGATTGCGTTTTATGAAGGGAACGTCAAACACATCTACTTTGTTGCTGAGACCAAAGGATCCCTGGATTCATTGAATCTTAACCACATCACTCCAACTGAGCAGGCTAAGATCGACTGTGCCCGTCAGCATTTCAAGGCCATCAGTTCTGAGAATGTGAAGTATGATGTTGTCTCCAGTTATGATGATTTGATCCAGAAAGTAATGAAGTAGCAATCTTGTCAAGTCAAGCGCCTGTTAACAGTCTTGTCAACTCAACCTGCCCATATAGCATTTTTGTCAGGTCGACCCAGCCAAAATAGTAAAGTTGTCTACTCGACCCTGCCCTTTTCGCAATTTTGTCAGGTCAACCTTCCCACAAGTGGGAACAAGGACTGTATCTCTAAAACAAATGCACCCGGGAATCTTAGAATTCCCGGGTGTTCTTTGCTTTTAGCGTTTCTTGTTCTTTTTGGACTGCTTAAGCTCAAGAAGGGCTTTTTCATAAGGATTCAGGTCCTTTTTCGGCTTCTGAGCACCCTTTGATGGTCCTTTTTTCTCAAATTTCTTAGACGCATTCTTGGAAGGAGTCAGCAGACATATACTCTCGACGTGTTCAGTGTTTGGAAACATATCCACTAATGAAAGCTGATGAGTTACATAACCATGTTTTCTAAATATCAGTAAATCCCGAATCTGTGTCGTTGGATCACAGGAAATATACAGAATTTTCTTTGGTTTAAGGGCACAGGCACTTTCAATAAACGCAGGGGTGGTTCCAGCGCGAGGCGGATCGAGAATGATCACATCATAATAATTGTGCCGCTTCGCCGCATCAACCATGAATTTTGTCGAATCTTCGGCGACAAAGCGAATATTGTCTATATGGTTAAGCTGAGCATTATATCTGGCGTTGACGATGGCGTCCTTGTTGATTTCAACCCCAACGACCCGTTTGCAGGCATCCGCCATAAACAGGCCAATGCTGCCAACCCCGCAATAGGTATCAAGTACAGCTTCTGTTTTTGTCAGGCCCAGACTCTGCTTAGCCATCTCATAGAGTACCAGGCACTGATCATGATTGATCTGATAAAAAGCACTGGGCGAGAAGGCAATTTTGATTGGACCCAGCTGGTCTTCGATCATACCTTTGCCATAAAGAAGCAGCGTTTCATCCTGTAAGACGATCGATGTATCTCTTGGGTTAATGTTCTGCAAAATCGTTGTAATCTGCGGAAACTCTGTTCTCAGAGCATTCACCAGATTTTTTCGGGATGGAAAATTCTTTTCAGCTGTGACAAAGACAACCATTACCTGATCAGTTTCCTTGCCATATCGAATCAGGACATGACGAAGCAAGCCAGTTCCCGTTTTTGGGTTATAGATCTGAATCTTCATCGATCCAACCATCCGAGTGATTGCATCAATAATTCTGTTTACAATGGCTGGCTGCATGGCACAGCCGGAAGTGTTAATTACCCGGTGACTTTTTGGAGCATAAAGTCCGGAATAAACTTTCTTCTCCCTGTCTTTTGCAAAACCGACAATCACTTTGTTTCGATAGCCAAAAGGTTCCTTGGCCATAACCACTGGATTGACTGTAATCTTTAATCCTGATTTTTTTACAAGTTCTTCAACCTGTTTTTGTTTCTTCTGAGCCTGTTGTTTATATGGAACTGAAATCAGAGGACAGCCTCCGCACAGTTTCGCTTTAGGACATTTCATAAAAAACCTCATTTCCACTGTTCTTTTCCATTATACCGTTCTGCAGATTTCATCCTCATAATCAGAACTCAAAGCAGGACTTTTTCCATATAAAATCACACTCTGAACATCCGCCAAATCGAATTCCTTTTCAACTGCAATCACTGCTCTCCTATTCTGCTTCTTTTCACTTCTTTGGAATCACTAAATTGGCATGACTTCCTGTAACCGCCAAAGAAATTCAGTAATAAGGATTTATAATAATTCATGAATAACGATTGGAGGTGGTCTGATGCTGAATAATGACGATAGCGGTCCGGAGAAATTAAACAGAAGAAAGGCAGGCCGCCTCTTAAAATCATTAATAAATCCCTGGATCAAGAACCATCCTCAAGCACAAGTCAGTGGTAAGCATTATTTCTTATTCTGAAGTCACTTTGATACAGTTTTTTTTTACTAACCCCCTGATATTTTTGGATAGTACTGAATTCCATTGATCCAGGATTCTCGAAGGCAGCCTGATTGGTGATGCTATGATAAAAAATATCCTTCATCCGGAAAACAAGGTGGATGTCATTCAGAAAGTCCATCCTGACTATGATCGCAAAATATTATCGATCATTCGATCAGCCGCCTCACCCAAGGTTCTCCGTGATGAACTGCTGCAGTTTCACGCCTCTTCCATTGCAGATGCATTATTTGACTTAGAACCCTTTGAACGCGAAAAACTGTACAAATTACTCGATACTGCCCGCCTGGCTAATATTTTTGAATATCTTGATGAGAAAGAACAGGTCGAGTGTCTTAACGAAGTACATATTCGCAAGGCCATCGCATTATTAAATGAGATGGAACCTTCTGCAGCTGCTTCTCTGTTAAGACTGATTTCCAAAACAAAAAAAGACATCATTATCGAACTGCTTGAACCGGAGCGGCGCAGAGAATTAAATCTGATCATCTCATACTCCGATGACCTAATCGGATCGGATATGACAACGGATTTTATCGAAATTTCGAAAGATCTTTCAATTGCCGATGCAATGCGTCAGCTTCGCCTGCAGGCAAAAGATAATGATAATATTTCAATTATTTATTTAAAGGATGCTTCTGATCAGTATTATGGAGTCATCCGAATTGCTGATCTGTTTGGGGCCAGGCTCAATGATAATTTAGAAGAACTGGCTGAAACAAATTTTCCCTTTGTTTATGCAACCGAACCAGTAGAGAGTGTCCTTGATGATCTGAAAGAGTATTCAGAAGATTCAATTCCTGTGCTGAACAATGAAAACAGACTGCTTGGTATTGTCACTTCGCAGGATCTGTTGAAAGTTTTCGACCGCGAAAGCGGTGAAGACTATATGCGTTTTGCCGCGGTCAGTGCTGAAGAAGATCTGGAAGAAACTCTGTTTGAATCAGTAAAAAAACGACTCCCATGGCTTTGTCTGCTGTTAGGACTTGCCTTAGGGGTTTCTGCCGTTGTATCCATGTTTGAAACGGTTGTAGCTTCCTTAACCATCCTGATGGCTTTTCAGTCCTTAATCCTCGATATGGCAGGTAATGTTGGAACTCAATCCCTTTCTGTTACGATTCGAGTTCTGGCTGATCCTGATTTAACCACAAAAGATCGGTTAAATCTGGTCTTTAAAGAAGTCAGAACGGGTTTTGTCAACGGAATTATCCTGGGGTTGGCAAGCGGGCTCATATGTGCCTTTTTCATCCATTATGCCGATGGATTTGAATGGATGGCATCGTTTTCCATTGCTGGATGCATCTCACTTTCGATGATTATCAGTATGGTCATCTCATCCTTTACCGGAACAGGAATTCCAATCTTCTTTCAGGCCCTGCACATAGATCCTGCAGCTGCCAGCGGACCATTGATTACGACCCTCAATGATCTGATTGGAGTGGTCACCTACTATTCCCTTTGCTGGTTGATCCTGATTCAGATTCTTCATATTTAATAAACTGAGACCAGATTATGAATTCAGATGAAAGTTTTAGATATTCATCTTTATCATGCATATACTTGTTATGTATGTAATGAAATTATTTAAAAGAAGAAAGGAGAATCCTTATGGCTGAAAACCAGGACGAAATCCTCCGTGATCGAAGTAAAAATCCCAATCCGGGTGAATCTGAAAGTGCTCCCGAAAAACCAGATTATGAGCAGCAGATCATCGAGATTATTAAAACCATAACCGCTCCAAAGGTTTTACGAAATAAGCTTGATGATTTCCACGCCTATGATATTGCGGATACGTTTGAAAAGCTGACGAATTTCGAGCGCGAAAAACTGTATCGAATGCTCGATACGGAACGGCTGACTGAAATTCTCGAATACCTTGATGAAGAAGATCAGGCTCGTTATCTCAACGAAATGAATATCAAAAAAGTCATCTCGATTATCAACGAGATGGAACCGGATAAGGCGGCTGATTTGCTTCGTGAGATCGATAAGGAAAAGCGGGATATCATTCTCGAACTGCTTGAACCAGAAGTTCGAAAGAACATTTCAACTATCTTCTCTTATGATGATGAAGAAATTGGTTCAAAGATGACTACCAACTACATCGAAGTCCCCCGCGGAATTTCTGTAAAACAAGCGATGCGTCATCTTCTTGATCAGGCTCCTGAAAATGACAACATCTCAACAATTTATGTTCAGGATGAAAACGGCATGTATTATGGAGCTATCACTTTAAAAGATCTGATCATCGCAAGACCTGATACCGATCTTGAAGATATTATTACCACTTCCTATCCTTATCTGTATGCGACTGAACCCATCGACCGCGTCGTTGAAGAACTGAAAGACTATAATGAGGACTCCATCCCAATTCTGAATAACGACAATATGCTTTTAGGAATTATCACAGCTCAGGATTTACTTGAAGTTTTAGATGAAGAAATGGGTGAAGACTATGCGAGATTGGCTGGTCTTTCTTCAGAAGAAGATCTTGAAGAAACCCTGTTTGATTCTTTGAAAAAACGTCTGCCCTGGCTGATTGTTCTTCTGTTCCTGGGCCTTGTCGTCAGCAGTGTTGTATCCATGTTTGAAGGTGTCGTCGCTCAGCTGACCATCGTCATGGCTTTTCAGGCCCTGATCCTGGGTATGGCCGGTAATGCCGGGACTCAGTCTTTGGGTGTCACCATTCGGGTATTAATGGATGATTCCTTAACTTCCAAACAGAAAACGTATCTGATATTCAAGGAAGCCAAAGTCGGCTTTACCAATGGATTAATTACCGGTCTGGTCTCCTTTATATTCCTTGGACTCTATATTCATCTGGCAAAAGGCTATGGCTGGTTTGATGCTTATGCGATCTCAGGATGTATTGGCGTGGCCTTATGGCTGGCCATGCTGATTTCTTCAATCACAGGTACAACCATTCCTCTTTTGTTTAAAAAGGTGGGAGTTGATCCAGCGGTTGCCAGTGGTCCATTAATTACTACTGTGAATGACCTAGTCGGAGTAGTTACTTATTATGGTTTAGCCTGGATTTTTCTTATCAATATGCTCCATATTTGATCATATACAAAGATTTGACCATGTAAAAGGGGCTGTTAAATTTCGACTGATTTTTCATCAGCGAGATTTACAGCCCCTTTTTCTATGCTTTTTATCTGATTCAATCCTGTTTTATGATGTGTTTTTCCGCTCAAGTCAATTTTCGAACGCACTGAAAAGAGCCAAAACTCAAAAAGACTGTTTATAATCTTTTTCAGATTTCGCTTTTCTGCTCCTTTAATTTTCCATAACGTTCGAGTTCTGGGCAACTCATCCGATTTCTGTTGTTTAATTTTCTGATATTGTGTCCCATGGCCACAATAAGCACCTCAAATTTTACGTTTTCCAGTCCCCGGCGTCTCAATCGGCTGTATCTGTAGTTTTCTTTAAGATCTCCGAAGGTTCCTTCAGCCTGAAAGGTCAGGCTGACCATAATCTCATGTCCTGCATCTGAAGACATGTTCTCCCG
>NZ_MPJW01000286.1 GCF_001945525.1 Ileibacterium valens | reverse complement strand
ACGGATCGTTCGGTCGCTGTCAGTGATTTCAATCACCGGCTTTGGACTCTCGTCTGATCCTTCCAAATCCAGGAAGACCGTCCTGTCAATTTCTACGAATTCAAGAGCCGCTGAAGCAGGCGATACGGCGGCAGCTTTTCTGCGCCAGTACTGGAAGGTGGATAAAGCCAGGCCGTTTTGGACGCAGAAGCCAGCCTGAGTCAGACCTGACACCTGATATTGATCAACCAGGTTCATCCACTGTTCCTGATTCAGTTCACGGGATTTGGAAAACAGATAATTATGCATAAAATCCTCCAGTTCTAGTCGAATACAGAATATCGACTGGAACCGGAGGATCTAAGCCCGTGCAAATTTCAAAAGGTTACTTTCGATAGATTGTTTTCTTGTTTTCCTTGGTGACCATGTTGTTCTCCTAATCTTTGCAATAGAAGGGAGTTCTGTACCCTTCGGCATTGAGTACCAGACCGTTGGCCCATGACGGCAGCTCACACATCTTCTGGCAGATTGTTTCCACCGACATGCTGGGATCGGCTTCGACGATGATTTCATCGTGGACATGGGCGACTATTTTGTATTTCCGGCAGTTGTTCATGGCGTTCATGAGAAGATCTCGTGAAATCGCCTGTGTGATATTCTCGACAAACTTCGGACCGTAGCTTTCCAGCCGCTCCCATTTCTTGTTCAAGCCCAGACCCATGTAGGTCACTGATTCTGTTCCATATTCATTGGTCTCGATCTTTGGCTTGGGATAAGCCAGGGACCTTCCAGACGGCAGTTGAATGAAGAGGATGCCTGATGTGTATGAGAAGACCAGGTTCTTGAGAAAGACTGGCTGCTTGGTTCTGAGTGCTTTCTTGATGGCAGCATCAACTGCCCACCAGTACTTGACGATCTTCGGATTGGCTTGACGCCAGGAATCAACCAGCGGCTTGAGCTCTTCTTCCTTCATTCCAAAATCCAAAGCGCCCATGGCTTTCATCGCTCCTACTGAGCCGCCATAGCCACAGTTGTGGACGAGCTTTCCGGAAACGGTAAAGCAATGGTGGGGACCTGCGTTCTTGATGTCGTAGGTTTGGGCTTCAAAAAACTCGTCGTAAGGTTCGTCGGTTTGAAGAAGAGACACAATTCCTAACGGTGCCCAAGATCCTCGATAAAGAACAAGGTGATCTGGAGTGGCCGTTAATCCTTTGTAGGTCATAACCCTGCGAATACCTTTATCAATCACGCCTTCGTGTGTAACCCAGTTTTCTCCGTCCCACAGACGATGGTCTAAACGGACCTCTTCAATCGGGACCAGTCCTTTGTCTGTCAAGACAAGCTCACCTTTGGCAATACACGCCAGTTCCGCCTGCTTGCCCTTCTGTCTCAAGTCTCCGTTCACACCGTGTTTGACCACGGGAACCTTGAACATTCGGCTGGCCGTTTCGCAATAGATATCACCGTTCTCTTTGAAGACCGCCTGCCGCCATTCTTCTTCCGCCAACCAGGAGAGAACTCTTGCCTCGATCGCAGAGTAGTCAGCGACAATGAAGTCTTTTCCCTCGGGAGCGATCAGTGCGGTTCTGATGAGCTGAGAAAGCGTGTCTGGAATATCATCATAAAGTATTTCCAAGGCTTGTATATTCTTATCAGCAACAAGACTTCTTGCTTCTTTGAGATCCGGCATTTTGTTCCTGGGGAGATTCTGGAGCTGCACAATACGGCCAGAATAGCGGCCTGTGCGAATAGCTCCGTAGAATTGGAACATTCCGCGGATTCTTCCATCAGAACAGGCTGAGTTGAGCATGGCTTCATACTTTTTGACCGAGGCCATGGCCAGCTGGTTTCGCAGTTCAAGAACGGTTCGCACTTTGTCCGAGGCTTTCTCCATCAGAGCCTTCATGGCTTTCTGGTTGAGGGTATCTGTTGGCAGATTCTGCTGTAGAAGCCACTCCTTCATCTGTGATGGTGAGTTGGGGTTTTCCAATCCGGTCATCTTTTGAAGACGCTTGAGCAGGGATTCTTTGGCAGATTCACTGATTTCCAGAGCGTGGGTGGCCAGGTTGATGTCGACCAGAACACCAGAATCGTTGATCCGCTGGTCTAACTGGTACTCCGTCCATATAGACGCTCTGACCGGAAACTTTATCAACCGCTGTTCGATCTCGATTTCTGCTTCCACATCCCGCTTGTTGTACTCCTTGAAAAGCTGCCCTTTCTCTGGATCTTCATGCTCGGTGTGACCGCTGCAAAACATCTTGATGAGCGCTCTGCCTTCCTTGAGCTTTGGCCGTTCCAGGTTTAATACCTGTGAGAGCTGGTCCAATGAAAGCGGCAGTCCAAGCGTAGCTGCATGGACCATAGAACATTGCCAATCTTCCGGATCAAGAAACTCGTAATCGTCGAGCATTCCAAGATCTCTGAAATACCTGGACAGACAAATCCTTTCGAAGGCTGCGTTATGTGCTACTTTGATCACATCCGGATCGAGAATGGCTTCGATTAGGAAATCAGGCAGGGCTTCAAAGTGCTTCATGTCGATGACTTCGACGGGATCTCCATCAAAGGAAAATGCAAAGAGCAGGATTTGAAAATCCTCGCTCTCTGCATAGCGGTAAACACCAGCTTTGGATAAGTCGGTAGTAGAAGAGGTCTCGATGTCGATGAACAGCCTACGAGAGGAAGTCATCGTCGGCATCCTCGCTGACGAAGTCGTCGTTTGCGGTTGTTCTGCCGCCCAGACGAGGACCGTCTTTGATCTTCTGAATGTTGCCAAGACCGCAGGCGACACCTTTGTTGCCATTGGTGTTGAACGCGTAGAAGTTCAGAGAAACTCTGGCGTAGCAGCCGGAGTAGACTTCGCTCTGGTCAAGGATTGGCTGAACACGACGGTCAACAATCTGTGGCACTTCCGTGCTGGAAGCGTTCAGAAAGTAGTGGCCTTTGTAGACATCGTCATCTCGTTCGATATCACCATCACGCAGAGGGAGTTTAATGGCCTGCTTGTTTGGCTTCTTGCCACCAAATTTGGCCAGACCATTTTCGATGGCTGCGTCCACTGCTTTTTCGATAGCAGCCAGTGTATCCAGGTCATCCTTGGGGATCAGGATCTGGGTAGAGTATTTTTCATCTCCGCCATTGATGGAGACGGGTTTCCATCCGTTGAAGTAGGATAGGCGGGTTTCTTTACCAGTTACGACTTTAGTGTTTGCTTTCATTTTCAGTTTCCTCCGTAAATTCGATTTCTTTTCGTTTGTCTGAGACAGGAACCAGGGTTGGTTTTCCGACTGGTTTCGTGACCAGGCTTCCAAGAATCTCCTGGAAGACGGGCTTTGTCATGACTTTCTCCATATCTGTGATGGTTCTCAGACTTTTCTTGTAGATGTCTGTGAAGCCTGCTGCCTGACAAGCAGCGATCACTTTGGCTTCACTCACGTACTTGCGGTTGGAACGGCCAGCGACGAGCTTAAAGCCACTCCACTTTTTGCCTTTCAGCGCTTTCTGTTGGGCATACTCTTTGATCTCTTCTGCCCATTTGATCAGATCGTCCAGTTTGGGAAGGACCTGCTCGATTTCTTCATCGGAAAGGCTGGTCGGATCTTTGAATTCATCCTTAGCCAGTTCAAGCGCAGCTTCAGCTCGCTTTCTGCATTTGGCTGCGGCTTTGCAAAACTGGCACCAGGAACCATTGCAAAGTTCACCCTCACCGTTAAAGGCAAGCTCCGCGTTGGGCTTGAGAATCTCATGAGCCCAGGTTTTCAGCTCATCGGGTGTGATGGTCCAGGAGCTGATGTTTTCTTTGCGTGGCTGAAAGATCGTCATTTCGATGGTTTCAATGTCGAAGATCCCGTCGAGCAGTTCCAGTGCTCCCAGCGCATACAGCATCATCTGGGTGTTGTTTTCTGCATTGACCAACACGCCCAGGCCGTATTTGAAGTCGATCACATGCAGCTTATTTCCGCTGGCGATAATGCAATCGGCAGTCCCAAAACCTTCTGGAACGTACTCAGAGAGATCCAGCTTCTGTTCGATCATGATGACTGGCTTGACCTCATCCTTGATGGTTTCCAGAATCCAGGAGACGTACTCGTCGGAGTGCTGTTCCATTGCTTCATCCTGGAAGTCTGATTCCGGACGGACCGACTCCGTGCCAAGAGCGGTCTTCAGTTTGTGCTCACACAGGGCATGAGCGGCTGTTCCTTCTTTGGCTGCAAGACCGGAAGTATCCGGATAGGGTTCTTCAAGCCTTGCGGATGGCGTACAATGAAGCCAACGATGCGATGAGGATGGAGAGAGGATGCTGTGACTCATTTCAATTTCTCCACATCTTTGACAAGAGCCTGGTAGTGAGCTGCATCGATCTTGGAAAGTCTGCTTGCGCCATACTTTTCAAGAAGCTGCTGGATCTGCGCTGTAAAACCGGCTCGGGATTTTTCAGCGAGAATTGCACGGACTTCTTCGAGAGACATCTTTGGCTGCTCGGGTGGCGTAGAAATCACTGGAGCCGGCGTCGATTTGCAAAGAGCGTCGGCAATTCTGTTCAGAACATTGAGAAGTTCTTTTTGGAATTCATCCATGGTGATTACCTCCTTCACTGGGTAGCCGTGAGGAAGGTAGGATTGTGACAGGAAAAATAAAAAACTTCCTAGATTACGCTAGGAAGGCTAAATAACTTCACAAGTGATACTAAGTGGACTAGATTGCATTGGAATGCTTAGTATTTGAGTGCCCATATTAGTAATAATCAACACAATAGTGAGTGATGAGAGGAGATAAACAGTTTGAAAGTTGGCCGTAATGATCCATGCCCGTGTGGAAGTGGGAGGAAATACAAAAAATGTTGCTGGGGGCTTTCTGACGAACAGATCAATGAGAAGCTAAAATCACGTCCGCGAGCCCAGGATATGATTGAGGAGTTTGACAAGGCGTCTAAAGGTAGCAAAATTATGCAATGTCTGCATCCTAACCATGACGAATGTTCAGAAGCAATCATCAAGGCGCATTCTATTCAGAAAAATAAGATACTAAAGAAAATATCAAAAAATGGATTGGTCATAAATCCTCTTGTAAAAAAGTTTAAAGATGGGTTTAATCCATTTCAAAAGCAAGGGTGCAAAATCGTATCCACATTTTCTGGCTTTTGCGGCTATCATGACAAGACTTTGTTCCAACCTATAGAAGACAAGCCGTTTACTGCTACAGAGGAGCAAATTTTTTTACATATTTATAGAGCTTTTGCCTACCAATATCACAAGAAACTAGAAATGCACAAGATGAACGATGTGTTAGATAAAAGATTGGCGATAAAACTTGCTAACGCTTCTGGAGTTGATCTAGCAATTAGTGACTTTGACAAAGATAAAAGGGTATTTGATAACGCGATAATCACTAAAGATTATTCATGTCTTGAAAGCTTTGTTTGGGAATTCGATGGTCCTATTTATTTTTCAGCCTCTGGTTTTGATACGCCGACTTTCGGTCCTGACAAGAAAAAGATCACGGATCTGGGAAATCCGAATAGTACTGTTCACCATTTATACTTTTCTGTTTTTCCTGAAGAAGAGAAAACTTACGCACTGGTTGCCTGGCTAAAAGAAGACTCAGAAAAGTTGAAAGCATTCCGAAGAAAATTCAGCACGATCACCGAGAATGAAAAGAAAAACTTTCTTAACACTCTTATTTGTGAAACAACGGATAATTTGGCTGTTAATCCAGATAGCTGGGAAAACTGGGATCCGGTACAAAAGGATATTTTCGAAAATCAATATTTATTTTCTTCGGTTTTCCCGCTCAGGAGCCTTGAACCAGTTGATCCTTTTGCAGATCCGGGATTTGACCTTTTCTCTCTTAAACCTCCAGCTGACACATCAGAAGAAGATTTTATTTAAAGCATTGTAGTTTTGATTAAGGAAATAATAAATAAGCCAGCAAGCCTCACCACTGACGGTGAAGCCTGCTGGCTGTTTCACTATTTCAGAATTTCGTTTACACGCTTCTGTACGCTTGCTGGATTATACCCGGCATTTCTCAGTCGGGTAACGCGGTCCTGGCCATTACCCCATTTTCCGGCAATGACCTCTCTGGCAATTGTATCGACGCTCTTCCTTCCTGCTCCCAGTTTCTGGTTGACCAGAGACTGGATGGCATTAGGGTCATACCCAGCTGCTCTCAGTCGGTTGATTCGGTCGTTTCCGTTGCCCCACTTGCCATTGATGACCTCCTGGGCAATCACATCGTTGGACTTCCTTGCAGGAGCAGCGGGTGTAGCTTTCTGTCCCAGCAGAGCATTGACCTTGGCCTGAACGGCATTGTAGTCGTATCCGGCAGTGGTCAGCCGGTTTCGTCGATCGTCTCCATTACCCCATTTTCCGTTGATGACTTCCTTCGCGATCACATCAACGGATTTTCTTGTTGGCTCGTTGAGGACTACACCACCATTGACCTGGCGGACGAGTTCAGGAAACTTCGACTTCAGATACGGTCCCGGACAGTTGGTTGCTGCAAACATGTCATGGCAGGTCAGCGTTCCAGACGGAGAACCAGTCCAGGTCAGATGAATGCCGTAGCGGGTACAGATGTCTTTGCAAAGTCTGATCAGGGCGATGAAAGCTGTGTCGGAGACTGGCCAATTTCCACCAGTAGCGGAATTGGCCACCTCGATTGTGATGGCCTGATTGTCATTCTCCCAGGAGCTGGACGTCCAGGCTCTGAACTCTTCCGGAACACCGCCCCAGATCGTGCCGTCGGTACCGATGTAATAGTTGGCAGACGCCTGGCGGTCACAGTCCCGATGATACTTAGCACAAGCAGCTGCACCCATATTTCCCGCCATGTGGTGAGGAGTGATCTTGGTGATTTTGGAAGTTCTGGGATTGCATTTATTGTAGATCGGTGTCGATCCATTGATCAGTGTCGAATAGGTCATAGTTCCTCCTTAATGCTGCTGCCACGGGCGAACACGAGGTCATCGATTCGTCTGGCGCAGTCCATCATCTGTTTGGTATTGTTGCCATCCACGTTGTGCTTGAGCAGGTTGGATGTGGATTCCAAAAGAAGCCGGTTTACATCCTGCTGCAGCAGAAAGCTGTGATGGTCTTTGTTGAGTTTGTCCTGGTGCTCCGCCAGCTCCTCTTTCAGGGTGCGGATCTCATCTTCCAGGACCTTCACACGTTCTTTGAGTTTTAAAAATGGCTTGAAAGCCAAAGACAGAAGCGCTGCAATCGAAGAGAGTGCTCCTGCAATGGCTCCAAGCCAGACAATGCTTGTTTCCAGTTCAGGCATTCTCCACCTCCGGAAGACCGGCTACAGAAGTCAGAAGGCTGACCAGACCAGCCAGTGCGGAGGCAGAAAGGACGACAAGAAAGTCGACCTCGGTAATCAGAGCAGAAGCTCCAATAACGCCAACAGCCGTCTGCGCTACAGTTTTGATTGCGCGGACGGCTGCTGCTTTAATCCAGATTTTCGTTTTGTTGCTCATGGTAACATCTCCTTTCATGCTTGCTTCTCCCACATCTGTGGGGCATCCGTGGGACTGAACGCTGTATCGCTCAGTGCCTTGTAAATCTCTCCGTCTGTGAAGGTCATGAACTCTCCAGACTTGTACAGATCATGAGCACCGCTTGGCGCTGCCCAAGGATAGGCGTGATCTTTGTCTTTTCCGTGATACGGTATCCAGATGGTGGCGACGGATTGATACCAGTCGGGATGAATGCTGCCGTCGTAGTCGACAAGGCATTCAAAAGGCTGGTCAGATTCCCGATTCCGGAAGATCTCACCAGCCTTGTAAGAGGCGTTCTGCTTGTACACAGGAAAGCCAAGATCAAACTCTGTTGGATCACCGCCAGCGTTTACGACCTCTTTGGTCAGAAAGACAATCAGACTTCGCAAAAAGCGGGTCAGTTTATCGTCTTCATTCATCAACATTCACTCCTCTCAAGATATTCAGAATCCAATCTGTCCGGTCTTCCACTTTGCCGATTTGTCTGGGCTTGAACCATTCCAACACCGGTGGGTTCTCAATTTTGGTTGACGTCCAATCTGCTGTTGGGTTTTCTTCAAAGCGAGTCGTTCGACGCACCGGAAGACTGGGATCATACAAAGAGTCGTCCCCAATGTGCTGAACCGTTACTGGAATGGTGGAAAGCACCGGAATCTGCTTGTGTTTGAGAAAGCTGAGAATTCCATGGCTTTCCAGAGCATCTTCACCAAAGACGGCATCGATATAGTTGAAGCATTCTTCGACAATACCAATTGGCAGCAGAATGGCGCATCCCCACATCGACCAGTCGTGCCGGATATAGGGGCTATCCAGTCCGCTAATGAAGTCGTTGTAACAATCTCCGTCAAAGGCCATGGTGAAAAGCGAAAAAGCGCAATCAGGATGTGACTGCGTCATTTGTTCAATGATCTGTTTGAATCCATTACATACCTGGACATCATCGTTCAATACGACTCTGTGGGTCATTCCTTCCGCGTGAGGAAGCAGCCAGGTTTGCTTGACTGGAAGATAGGGATTTCCAGTTTCAGAGCTTTCATCATAGAAAATATCCTGATCGGTAAGTTCTAGAGTATCCCGTAAGTTTTCTGCCATTTCCTGACGCTGGCGGGAAGCGACAATTTTGATATCGACCATCCTTATCACCTCCTAGGCCGATGTTCTCCACTCAATACAGTTGAGAATGCAAGTGGACGAACACGATGTGGATGAATAGTACAATTTCAAGCATTTTTGGCCACAGACCTCATACGGCTCGACAAAGATGACTTGATAATAGTTGTTGTTGGTGAAGATCACCGGCATGATTCCCATCTGGATAGCAGATAATGCTGCGTCGCCTTGGGTTGTATCCAACGTGCTTTGATATCCGGTGTAGTTCAAGATCAGACCGGATGCTGATCCGGAGGCCTGGTAAGTTCGCAACAGAAATACATTCGAGTAAACAACATGGGTGGAAGAAGATCGATGGGCATAGAACGTAAAGCGCAAATGACACCAAAGATAAGGACTGCCGGATGTGAGGGTTGGAACCGATGTTGTCCATCCCGAAGCAGAGCTCGAGGGCGTATCGGAAGTCGAGGTAACTAGGAAATAGGCGCTCACAGAGCTTAACCGTTCGTTGTAATTTCCAATCAGCACGGGTTGGCTGTCTACGCTTGAACCGTCCTCGTAGTTCACTTTGAAATACGTCCACATCGTCGGATAAGAAGAGTTCAGGGTTGGAAGGGTTGTACTCCATCCGGAAGTGGCAGTAGGAACTGTTGAATTGCACGAAGACCTGCAATAGTACTGGACAATGCTGGAAATTTTGCTGGTGACATCACTTCCATCGGTTCCGTCTAGGATTTGAGCGAGCTCTCTGGTCCCGTTAGCATCTGTGATCGTAATGGTTGTTGTTTTATCCGCCTTTGTTGCACTCAAGGTTGGTGAAACGCCGGAGGGACCTTGTGCTCCTGTATTTCCGTAAACACCCATGATCATTTTGGCTGTTTCTGTTGTCTGGTTATTGGTCAGCGTGAATCGTAAATAGCCCCAAAGATAGCGGTAGCTAGACGTAAGCGTTGGAACACTTGTTGAGTAGCCGCTGGTCGGAGCGGAAGTGCTGCTTGACGATCTGGCCAGATAGACGGACGCAGACTGTACGCCGACTCCTTGTGCACCTTTGATATTGACCGGACTTGGATTATCCAGTCCACCATCATTGGTCCATGAGATGACGCCAGCAGAAGAAACGGAAGGTGTGAAGGTTGTTCCTGTCCGCTTTCCGGTAATACCACCAGTATCCGCAAGAGCCTCGTTCACCAGATCCATCAAAGAATGAACCGTATCGGGATCAAGAAGATCCGTTACACTGGCTCCCACACCAACACGGTATCGAACGAGGGAGGATGTGATTCTCTGGTTTCCTTTCTCGCCCATGATGCCAATGAAAATCGTTCCGGACTCTTCCAGGACAGCTGTAGGAATAAGGGTCTGGCCAGAATTGTCCAGATCAGAAAAATAGCAGTCCAGTCCATTTCTGGAAAAGACTGCTGTTTTGGCAAATCCGCTCCACTCAGCATCAAAGGTTACCTTGATCGAATCCACGTTTTGGGTTCCGGAAAAAATCGGATTGAGATCAGACCCGGACAGTACCCGCTGGCTGACTTGTAATTGCAGGATGCTCATTGTCCACCGCCTTTCAGAATCGGTACTAATGCCATGGCTTGTCTTGGCGTTATGGTATCCATCGCCTTGAAAAGCTCTTCAGAATCAATCGGATTGATAGCCACCTCATTTTCGATTGCCAACAATTCCGTGAATGGCTCTTCTTCCGGAACTCCATTTTTACCTTTGGGCAATTTCTCAATGACCAGTGCGATGGAACGCCTCAGACTTTCAAGACTCAGAAGATCTGACTGAGCTGAAACGCCAGTTTCACAGGAAGAGTCTGTTCCATCAATCCTTCCAGCGAGCAGGCTAAGTCGAAGATTTGTGCGTTGGTTAATTTCATCGGTAGCTCCTTTCAGTTCCTCTTGTGTCACGACAGATTGCGTCCGCTGTTGAACTGAATGGTCCATTGGCTGGACTTCATCTGCCTTGCTGCATGCCGGGAATATATATTCACTCAATAGATCACACCTCCTGAGATTTTGCAGTTGTACCACTCCTGAACGGTTCCATCTGAATTGATGGAAATTGGCAGTTTGATGCTGGTGGGAGATGACCAACTGCCAAAACCGGAATACCCGCTGCTGTTGACAATATCCGGCTGCTGCAGATTGCAGTTTTTCAGGTGGTGGTAATGAAAGTCGGCATTGTCGAAAAAGTCTACTTCACAGCTGAAGTAGAGATGATCACGAACATAATCACCAAAGCTCTTATTTGCATAGAGCATCTGGACAATATAATTTCCAGAGCTGCTGACTTTAGCCGTCCAGGCCATATAAGCGCCATCAGGATCAAGATCGAATACGAGTCCTCGAGCTGAAGAATAGCCCGTGAAAGAATTGACACCGATTCGTCCCAGGTTATAGCTGTCGCGCCAGAAAGTCATTCCGCTTTGACCAAGCTGCATGAGCCGATTGGCAGCTGTCTTTGAAGAGGCGGAGAAGATATTGATCGTCCCGCCGCTGAATTCGATGTAATTGGAAATATTGCTCCAGGCGATGCGAACTGCTTCAGCATTCTGTTGAATATAGGAAGCGATCTGGCTGGTTCCAACCTTGGTGGAAACGGTCGAAACGATGGAATCGTAGTTCATCTGAATTGATGCCTGCATAGTGGTCAATTCCGACATCTTTTTCTGATAGTCCGTCGCTTTCTGTCCTTCTTCCAGTTTGAAACGGGAGAACGTTACGAAATTAGATGTGCCAGGTGCTCCAGTCTTCTTGAGCGTGATCCCGAACGTTGAGGGCGATGCGCTGCTCCCCACGCGGAAAGTGATCGAGATCCGGTAATCATAGGAAGGCGGTTTAATGGTGGCGGCAATCACACCGGTTGTCTGATCTGCTTCAAGAGTCATGGTGCTGCTGCTGTTGGTTGTTTTCACAGCTTCCAGCAGTTTTCTTCCAGTACGGATTTCAAGGGTTACCGGTGAGGGTTGTGCTCCTCGTATGTAGGCGCTGAAGGTGTAGTAGTGATTCTGATTGAATGAAATGCTGATTCCCTGAGATGTCAAGATCTCCACATCTCCAGAGATGGAATCGTCGAATTGCATCGTCTTTGCTCCACTCACATACGAATTGGAGACCGCACAATTGGCATGCCGTTTCAAGGTGTATGTGCTGCCCCAATCCGCTGTATACGGCAGCAGGTTGTTTGGCAAAGCATACTCTTGATAAACCTGCAGCTGAATCGAATCGGTCTTCAGGTCTATCTCGCTTTTGGAATAGTACTGCGAGAGTTTTTCCTGGAATTGACCATCGGTATAGTTTTTAGCCTGCTGATAAACGGAAAGACTGATGGAGTCCATGGCGTTGGAGATCCGTGATTCTGTCTCCACCTGTATCCAGTAAGCTTTGAGCTTTTCGGAGGTGTCCGCTTTGGCAGCTTCCAGACTATCGGAGATGTTTTTCTCCACACTGGTGCGATAGGATATGTCGATCTTATCCGCTGCGATGGAGTTTGCAGCAATCATATTTCCCGCAATGGTTCCATCCATCGTCATGGCGGTCTGATATGGGCCGGCATAACCATTGGAAGAGAAACCAAGACCGCCCATATTCCATCTCCAGACGTTCTGGGCGGTCTCCAGATTTCCTGTATCGATGATGCAGATCTCCTGGATCTGTCCCTGCTCATCCTGGACTTGAACGACTTGCCCGTACTTTCCGAATGTGTTCAAAAGCTGTGTCGCCTGTTCTTTTGCCTCTTCCAGAAGAGAATTTGGTGTTCTAAGCGCCTGTACTTTCTGGGTGACGGAAACCTGGGAGGCTCTGGAGCTGCTGGTAAAGGAGACAGGCTTTCCGCCAAGGTGATACAGATTCTGATCTGGCTGCAGCAGATGAATCGTCATGCTGGTCAGCGGGAAGACTTCATTGATCTGGTGATAGTCGGACTGCACCCGGATGCGATCAAGCAGCCGGAAGTCATCGACATTCACATCCAGCATCGAGAGATCGACCGCGCTGACCTCCAATTGCAGATCTTCGTACTGGTTGTGCCCCAGCCATTCCTGACCTTTGGTTTTCAGTAGCGAAGGCGTGTGGATATCTTCGAATGTGACGACTTTGCAGATTCGTCCGTACTTGGCAATAGCTGTTGGTGCTTCCAGGTAGTCTTTCTGGTTATTGACGGCGGCAATGGAAACTCTCTCTTCCAGGGCCTCAATCTGACGGTCTTCTAAAGTTGCACCTAGAGGAATGACAACTGTTGCCAGTTCCGTCGATTCGCTGTTACAGACGTAATCCATCAGGTTTTCCTTGAAGTGGATCGGCTGTCCACAAACACGAGGGTAGCTATTCAGGATATCCAGATACCGGTGATTGTTTTCATGCCGAATCTGAATAATCCCGCCCAGACGATTGATGACTTTATCCATCAAACAAAACAGCGTGTCTTCATAGTTGGTATATCGATAGAGCGAGTCATTGGGATCGGTTATATTCACCACGCCCAGCTCGAACGTTTCTGCGGATTGGGCGTTGTGGTTATCCAGCAGCGTCTGGATAAATCCGCGAACAGACATGTCATGATATTCGGCTGGACGCTGAATCGTGTCTGCCAGATAAGACAGCTCCCCCTGGATTTCTACAGACTTTGTTTTGTAGAAGTCCGTCTCGATGCGATTGACGCGTCCATAAAAGATTGGTTCGTCATCCTTGGAAACGGTGATCCGCATGCCGTGTTCAATGGCTTCATAAGCAGGATGAGAGGCAGGGATCGAGAAAGAAAAAGACCCTGCTTCATTCATGGCAAGGTCTAACACAGGGTCAATCAGCAGCAGCGATATGGAAGGGTCCATGAGGCAGGTCGTGTTGGAATAAACGGTATACATCAAAGACTCCTTTCCAGGGGCGCACCCAATTTAGTGACTGGTTGTTTATAGGGTTCGCAATCCGCGGTTATCATCACTTCCGTGATGGCAGGACAGTTCTTCTGAACATGGACGGAAAGACGGCCTGTCCAGCAATATTCCGGGTCATTGTCCAAGATAAAAGTCATCCGCTTTCCGTGCAGAGCGTTCATCAGCTCGGATTGCAGATGGCCATCATGATCGAACTCCGTCCAGAAGTTCATAGTGATTGTCCGGTTCAGGTAGGTTGTGCGCCCATATAGAGCATCCGTCAAGTCAAGAATTCCATCACGACCAGGAACGGTCAATTGATAGGTCTGGATACTGGGTTCGTCGATTTGAAGAGATGCAAAGCGCAGCATCCAGTCTTTGACGGTGTGGTAGAGGTTATCGAAAGTGACACCAAGATTCACAGGCAGACCTCCTTTCCATGAAAAAAGCCCAGCTGGTTAGGCTGGACTAAAATCAAACTGGTACTTTCTTGAATCGTTATTAGATGTGCGGTTCAATCTATCCAATCAGATGGAAATCCTAAACTATCAAGAATAACAGTGCACGGAATACTTTTTATTCTGCTTTTTAGATAATTCCTCATTCGCTTTTTGATAGCCCTGGTCAAGTCATCGAATTGCTTTTTTGGCAAAAAAAGTTTGGTAGCAAGATAAATATCATAAACGTGTGATCTATCCAGCGACCTTTCATAATCTGAGGAATATAAAAAACTAATAAAAGGGACAGAATATTTAAAGTTGTGGTTCAATAGACGATTGTTATGTCCGCAGGTATTCCGTAATTCCTGGATGGCGTACATAAATTTCCAAAAATAATTTGGCGGTAAGTGCACCCTCGTATGATATTCTCGAAAAATGCCATCTGAGAAACACTTAGCGACATTATTTTGAACTGTGAATGGCATATTTTTATATAAACTGTTAATCGTACCAAAATCCATCACATTGGTAAGAACCCATAATGGAACGTGTCCATAATTTGTTACATAATGAGATATGGCATTATCGGGCCCTGAATCTTGGTATTGTTGGAGCAAATCTTGCAACTTATTAATGCATTTTTGAGTATATTCATTTTCCGGTTTTTGGTAGTTATTCCGGTCTAAATAGGAATAAGGAGCTCGAAATTGTTCTGAGTAATAATATGCAGTCAGCGCTTTAAGACTCTTTTCTATATCTAAGCAAGATCTAAACAGAAGTGATTTTATTTCTTTGTCGAGTTGAAACAAGTAACGGATCTCATCGAACGATGCACCATTAATATAACAGTCAGATCCGTCTTGAAAAAACTTTCCAAAGTGATTGACAACATTATAGTAGTTGTTAAATAGAAGGTAACGGGCGGCGGCCCCCTTATCTTTTATGATTAAACCCCGACTCTTCAAAATCGAAACCTGCTCTGTCACAGATTTGAATGGTTTCTGATTTACATTATCCAACATAAAAAGGCCTCCGAAATGGAGACCTTCTTACACGTACAAGTTCCGTAGAATTCCTTGTCGTTCTTAGTGACTCCATAATAAGCTAAAATTGATATTTGGTCAATAATAAAACCAATTTATCTTCCTCTCAATAGTTTTGCAAGTTCCTGATCAACCAGTTTTACCAACTGTCTAGCCAGAGCTCTCCCATCCATGGAAAGATTGGCTTTCAGGCTGAGAGCCAAAACAGCATTTTTCATTTCCTGGCCAATTCTGGAATAATCGATTTCTATTGCTTGTGGCTGTTCAAAAGTCCGGTCCATTATACTACTTTGAACAGCAGAATGGAGCATACTCATCAAAGACTGAGCACCCACAACGGCTTCTTTGCCGGATTCACCGCCATCGAACAGTTTTCCATTCTGCATTCCAAAGATTGGTAAGCCTGGATTTCCGGCTCGTTAATCTTAAGAGAAGTGAAGTGCAGCTTTCAGTCCTGATAAGTGTCATAAAGATTGTCAAACTGAATGCCTGGTATTCCATCATCTCCTGAAAGAAAAAGTCCAGCTGATAAAGATCAGATAACTTTCTATAAAACCGGAAGTTATACATGTCAGAGTTGCTTAATTTCATTAACAATCATAGCCACAGTCATAGCCACAGTCTTTTTATTGGTATCAATTTTAATGGTGTTGAGTACTTGATATAGCGGTATTCGTGCAACACTTCTTTCAATAACATCCGCAGTACGAATACCTCTTTCAACATCATTTGATAATCTGTCCCGTAGACTCTTTTCATTTGCAACAAGAGAGGTACACTTCACTGCACAGTTCTTTGTATCTAACTTTTCAAGAATAGAATTGATAATACTCTGCTCATGCATAACCCAGCAGAAAATTATATTTTCATAGGCAGAACATTTTAAAAAGTTATTTAACAAATAGCAGATATTATCAATCACTATTGCTTTGGTTTCATCGGTTACTTGAAAGGGACTTGCATCCCAGCACCAATCTCCGTCAAGAAATACGCTATGTTGTAAATCTCGTTTAAGCTGCTGGCATACCGTTGTTTTTCCAACCCCCATAGTGCCACCAATCATATATAAAGCTTTCATCATTCACATCTGCAAATTCCTATTTATTGAACCTTACTCATTTTTGCCAGTTCCTGATCCAAGGGCTTCACAATCTGTATGCCAGAATCCTTCCATCAACGATAAGACTCACTTCGACTTTCGAGTCCGTCATGGCACTTTTCAAGCTTCTTTCCATGACGGACTAGTCAAATTCAATCACAGAAGGTTCATGGCTGACAGGAGCCATCAGACTCACGGCGATTCGAATTCCCTCATTGTTCATACTTATCAAAGACTGAGCTCCAACAACGTTCTTGCCGGATTCACCACCACCGAGAATCCTTCCATTCTGTATTCCAAAGATTGTCGGGCTATTCAGGATCATGCCTTTTGGTATGGCTTTAGCGTATCATTCAACACCGATGGAGGGAAGATCACCATCGAGCCAATCTAAAGGGTTGATGTAGCCGGAAATGGAAAAATGCGGCAGCGGGATATGCGGTCACTGAAACTCAAAATTGAAGAATCCTTTCGGCTGGCAATGCTGGCTGAAGAGTTTTGGCGCTTTAAAATTTCATAGTGATCGTCCTATTGAGGTGGGCTGTATGGCCAAAGAGCATATCCGTCAGGTCAAAGACACCATCGCGTCCTGGGACATTGAGCTGGAAGGTCTGAACTGAAGTTGATCGATCTGGAGAGATACGAAATGCAGTTTCCAGTCCTTGGCTGTGTGGAAAAGGGTATCAAACAAAATACCAAGTTATTAAAAAATGAACTTTTGCAGTTTACCAATTAGAGTATTTCTCGATATCATCGATAAATATAAGTAATGCAGAAATCGTTCTAGCCATATATGTAGCTTCAATATTATTCAAGACTTCGTTGACAAGAGCATAACTTTGATCGTTTCTGATTTTGTTAAAAACTTCAAGAATAGACATTCCCATTTTCATCGAACTTATGGAAAACTTAGAATCAATAATCGCTAGATTTTCATAATACTTAGCCAGTTCTCCTGCGAGACTCGATAGGGAAGATAATTCTCTGAGTTTCCCTTTTTGATTGGCAGATCATATTTTTGACATAAGTCTCTAATACATTTTGTTGAGTACGTATGGAGTCGATCCAAGACTAATGTTGGTGTACCATTGACAATCGATATCTCAATATCTTCTTTTAAGACAGAAAGCGTTTCTTCATCCTTTTCAGGTAAATCAATATGGGCGATATCCTCTGATTCAAGAAATTCAACGCCTCTTGAAATATACCCAGTTCGATCACTGTCTAAGGCAAAATCTATATAACGTAAAAACTTTATTTAATTTCTTACTAATATGTCAATTGAATCTCGATCTATCTCAAAAATAAAATCTAATTATGTTTATCCCAAGTGTTTCCGGTAACACCAACATTGTATGCGAATCCTATATCTTGGTAAGTATAATTACAATTTTGAATCGCACTGACTATTTTAGAGTCAAAATTCTTATTCATTAATCTGACCAATTTACTCTGAAAATCATAAGGAAAGTTATAACTGAAGGTCATTAATTGTATTCCTCTCATCGGGTATTAGATAAATTAGCCAGTTCCTGATCCATTGGCTTAACAATTTGTCTGGCCAAAATTCTTCCATCGACGACCAGGCTGACTTCGACTTTCGAGTCTGCCATGGCCCGTCTTAGGCTGTTCTCCATCTGGCCAAAATCGATTATAACGGGTTCACTGCTTTCGGTCCCTGCCAGGTTCAAGGCGTTGCGGATATCGGAATCGATCATCTGCATAAGAGACTGCGCTCCGATAACAACCTCTTTTCCGGCTTCTCCACCGCCTCGCAGCTTGCCGTTTTGCATTCCGAAGAATGTCGGGCCATCCAGAATCATACCCTTCGGTATGGCTTTAGCGTACCATTCGATTCCAATGGAAGAAAGCACTCCATCACACCAGTCGAGCAGGTTAATGGAGCCGCCGGTTTTCTCTATCAGCATGTCAGTCCAGCAGCAATTTTCATCGCATTTGTCTTAAGCATGCTTCTCTGTATTTATGGAATGCACCTGACAGAAAACGATCAGGCTGCAAATTCAAGATCTGTTTTCAGGATGAAACGTACTGAAACTGGTATTCCTGCTGCACTGCCAGTCGAAGGCCGTGCAAAAGTCAGTTTCCGCAGCCTGCTGCTCAACCGAAAATTCGTTTTCTATCTTGTCATATTCGCTCTGTTCAATGGTGTCAATGAGGCGATGAATACATTTGTTCCAAGCATGCTGACATCAGAAGGAGTAGAGCCTTCCATGGCTTCAACCATTCTCAGTATCGCTGTCCTGATGCAGCTGCCGATGGTGTATTTTGCGGATAAGTTTATGGATAGAATGAAAAACAAGACACTGAGTCTGGCGGCTTTTGGCATTATGCTGACACAGATGCTGGTTTATGGTCTGCCTGCGATGCTCGGGCTGAAAGAATTTGTAATTATGCTTCTGAAGACGCAGGGAAGCATGCTCTTTATCATGGTCAACCTGAAGATAGTCCACTCTCTGGTGTCTTCCGGTTCTCAGATCACCGCTCTGGCCATCGCTGCCACCGTCAAAAACCTTGCAGCGATTGTTTTCAACAGTATGGCTGGAAACATGATCGATGCCTTAGGCTATTCATCCTGTTTCCTGGCTCTGGCAGCCGTAATGATTGTGGCGATCATTCTTCTTCTGGTTTTCAGACTGCCGGCAGGAACAGATCAGAAGCTGTTTTCCTGATCAAACTGATAATTCAGTGGTCCAATGAACAAAGAAGGCCCGATGGATTCAGCTGGAAAGGAATCCTTCAGGCCTCGAGGCTGCAATAGAACCGACAGCAACTCCGGTATGAGGTGTATTATAAGTCATCATTACTGGAGTCTGCGCTTCAGGAGTCTGTTTCGGTTCTTCTGGTATTTTAGGCGTTGCCGGAGTCTTTTGATGATCTGGTGTTTTCGGTTTGTCCGGTGTTTTCGGGGTATCGGGTTTTGGCATCGCGATCAGCGGGAGATACCCGAGATACTGCGGTGGGACCGGCTTTGAAACAATATTCATGGTTGTTGTATTGCCGAAGAGATTAAGCCAGAAGCCCCGGCTGAACACATTCAGCTGATTATCCCAGTCACCGGCTCCGGTGGCATTTTTCCTGGCGTTTTCTACAGTCTCCTGATTGAAGTTGTAGAAGAAATTCTGACCGATCCCAACGAGAATGACGGTGCCTTCCGGAGAGCTGTTCAGGCCATCCAGATTGTTTCTGGTCAGATCCACAATTCCGAAAGTATCTCCATCCTGGAAGACATTGGAATCCGGGTCCACATAGGTCATCTGATTGCCGAAGTCTGTATGGATGGACTGTCCTCCATCAATATCGGAGGCCATCATGACAACTCCCGCATGAATCGGCTTATGTTCCTTGTCATCGTTGTAGCTGAAAGAAATTTCAGAAAGATTGAGCTTTGTTACAATCCGGGAATTCTGGTTGAATTCAAAGGACTGGTCTGGGGCTCTGAAAAGCATCAGCAGGTTGGAGGCATCATCTCCGATTGCTGTATCAGGAAGAACACTGAAAGGGGAGAAGCGGATTGTCATGTCAATTTTGTGGCCATTGGAATCTGTGGTCACATTGGTAAACGTGACTGATCCGGAATTCTGACAGACTTTTGTCAGGTAATAATAGGCGCTGTTCTGTCCTGTCCAGTACGTATTGCGGTCAAGCACTCCACAGAAATCGGATCCCTTTATTCTCACATCACCCATAAGACCGGTTTGGGTATCCGTCTTAATCAGATCAGAATCACCGAGAATTTCGGTGTCCTCATTCCATTTGACGCCCTGAAGCCAGATGATATCGTCTGTATCGGCTTCATCTTTTGTGACCAGAACAGAAATATCCGAATAATAGTCTTTACCCGGCTTGCCCAGTTCGCCAATCATCGTTAGATTGCCATTGGATTGGATTTTGTTCTCAGAGGCCTACCGTTCATAGTCCTCCTGATATTTTTTCAGGTCTTCTTCATATTTTTCCTTCAGAGAAGCATTGATCCGGTCGACTTCTTCGTTGTGTTCCTGAATTTCTTTGTTTTTCGCATCAATTTCTTCCGGAGTCAGTTCTACTTCCGGTTTTGAATCATCTATTTTTGTTTCATCATCCGTATCTGTATTTTCTGTTTCTTCAGATTGCGGATTTTCTTCTTTGTCTGTCTGTTCTTCTGATTGCTGATCAGAGTTGTCACTCGACGAAGACTCTGCATCTGATTCTGTTTTTTCCTGTTCAGAAGCCGGGTCAGACTCTGTCAGTATTTCTTCAGAATTCTGAGGCTGTTCTGAATCTGGCAAAGCCTGCTCTTCGGATGACTGTGCAGTATTTTCAGTCTCTTTTGTCTGAGCATCAGTCTGCTCGCCAGCCGTATTAGTCTGAGCATCTGCACTGACTGGATCTGTCAGAGCAGATGTATCTGGACTGTTTTCAGATTGTGATGGATCCAGGAGTTAAGTTTCATCCGCAGATTCCTGGCCATCTACATCCGGTTCTGCGGCATAAACATTGAGTGTTTCAAAACATGGTATCAGGGCAAGAGCCAGACATACACCGGTCATTGCTGCTTTGTTGGATTTCATTGGTTTTTTACCTTCCTGTTCCTTAAATGAATATGTAGTATAAATTGCCTCTCATAATTTAAATCAACGATAGCGCACTACGCTTTCAACATCAGAAATATGACTGAAAACGTGACTGCAAAGCGTTATAGAAGGTGTTGCTGGATCATATAGCAGCTTTTATTTGACAATAAACCAGGAATTATCCCGAAAACTGAGAAATTCCAGAATAGAAGAGAAAAAAATACTGCCCGGATCAGATCGCTCAGTTCTCAGTGAACAGTCTGCCCAGCCGGTTATGATGAAGAAAACACAGTGCGTAATTCTTACAGTTTCAAAATTCGCTTTTGTTGCTAAAAAACTCCATATACAATAAAAAGCCTATAATAAGATCTGCGAATGGATTAAGTTCGAGGGGAATGAAATGAACATTCTGATGAATATATTGTGGTTTATCTGCTGCGGTCTCTGGCAGGGGATTCTCTGGGCAGTAGCTGGAGTTTTATGGTGCATTACAATCGTAGGCATCCCTGTCGGCGTTCAGTGCTTCAAATTTGCTGGACTCGCGTTTTTCCCATTTGGAAAACGCGTCATTTACGGCGGAGGAACTGGAAGCTTTCTGCTCAACATTATCTGGATTCTGCTGTCAGGATGGGTGCTTGCAGCTGGTGCAATCGTAAACGGAGTTGCGCTCTGCATCACGATCATCGGTATTCCGTTCGGACTGCAGTGCTTCAAGTTTGCGAAACTGGCCTTCATGCCTTTTGGCAGCCGTATTGTTCCAAACAATACCGTGGGACCTTATCCGGATCTCTGATCAGCATTCTGAAGAATTCAGAGATCCGCCAGGATTCTGATCTTCTGAATTTTGAGAAACCGCCTTCTGGCGGTTTTTTTGTTCAGAATCAGAACTGAAGAACCTAAAAAACTAGGACGATTGTCTAATGATCAGATCTCAGACTGAAACTTACTGTCCTGACTGATTGCATCTAAAAGAGAGATCTTGTTTCTGTATGCTAAATTCTTTGTATAAAAGGACAGGCGCCCCTAAATGCGGCTGTTTCGGAAAGGAGACAATGGATGAATCTGACTGATCTTTCTACAGGAGTCATGCTGATTCGGATTGTATTTGCCGGAATCTGCGGCATCATTGTCGGATACGGAAGGCAACGAAGCAACAAACCTTCCGGGATCAAAACTCATATGGTGGTCGCCTTTGCTTCCGCACTCTTCATACTGATCTCCAAATACGGTTTTGCGGATTCTCAGAACTTTGACCCTACAAGAATTGCATCTCAGATTGTCAGTGGAATTTCATTTCTTGGAACCGGCATTATTATCAAACGGCATGCCAATATCGAAGGTCTGACCGATGCCGCAACCATCTGGTGCTCAGCTGCGATCGGGATGGCTGCCGGAGCGGGATTATACTGGCTGGCTATCCTGGCTTCCATCCTGCTGGTGATTGGAACGAACGTTCTGCATCTGCTGGAGAAAAACCACAGAGACAGACAGGATTCCTATATGATCACGTGTGATTCGATCGATGCTCTCAATCAGCTGATCCAGGAAAATCAGTCATCTATGAGCTGGCACAGAGTTGAAAAACATGGAAAAAAGGAATATCTCATCCGTCTGCAGATGGATTTTGAAAACAAAGACGTCAGAGAAAAGTGGGAGACAGAAATTTTCAGCAATCCCTCTGTTTCTTCTTTCCGCTTTCTTTATCCTACTGACTGATACTGCTATTATTCTCAGTTTCTTATCCACACCGATGATCTTGTCATCTGTGCAGCATTCAGTTATGAAAAAGAAAGCATCAACCTGATTGCGATACTCGAACTATTAAAAAATGGGCTGCTTCCTCAGAAGCATTTGATAGAAATCGTCCGTTTCTATTGCCGGATCACTCATCTCGATATGTTCTTATAAAATCATTCTACGTTTGATGGATCGGTTTCATTATTGACCAGATCATTCAGTTTATTTATGATTAATTGTAAGTTCTTTATATTTGATGGGTTGCCCGAATTGAAATTGCCTATATACCATTAAAGGCGAAGAATCTTTTGAATTCTGCAGCTTTCCTCTCAGGAAAGCTGCAGAACGCAAAGATCTTCGCCTTTTTTACATTGAAATATTATTGATTCAGACTGACAGTCCGCAGAGTTCTCTGATTTCATCATTCCAGGGAAGAACGCTCTCGATGACATCAGACGGAATGGCTGACTCACGCCATTCCCGGAACCTGTTCATCACCAGTTCGAGATACTTGAGGACATTCAGTCCGCAGCGCCTGGCTGTCTTGGTTATGGAAGACAGCACTGTCAGCGCTCTGGCCCCGTCTTCACTGTACGCAAACAGCCAGTTATGACGGCCTCTTGCGATAGAGACAAACGCTTCTTCCGAACTGTTGTTATGGGCCGCAACCAGCGGATCAT
>NZ_MPJW01000253.1 GCF_001945525.1 Ileibacterium valens | reverse complement strand
ATCTCATTAACAAGCTGACCATTCAGTATGAGAAGAGCCAGGAAGAGAATGAAGCTAACAGAAAACTGATTAAGAGCCTCACAGAGCAGCTGGATCAGGCAAATGCCACGATCCTTGATCTGTCTGCTCAGATCAGGCTGATGGCTGCTCAGAAGTATGGCAGGAGTTCTGAAAAGAGAAAGCCAGATAAAAAGGACGATCATGACCAGCCATCCGGTCCTTCTGCCAAAACCCCTGCTCCCGGAGCTTCCGCAAGGAAACGGCCTGTTCGTTCCAAAGCCCGTAAGCCGAAGGAATCTCTGGAAGATCTTATTAAAAAGATGAACCTTCCTGTCACAGATGAACTTCACGAACTGTCTGAAGACCAGAGAATCTGTTCCGTCTGCGGTACGGAACTCACTCCGATCGGCAGAAAGCTGGTCCGTCATGAAGTCAGATACATTCCAGGAAAACTGGAAATCATCCGGCACTATTCTGTTTCTTACGGCTGTCCCGAATGTAAAAGGAAGAGCCGGGATCCGCGTTATCTTCCAGGCGAGTTTGATATTCACCCGGTCATGGCAAAGGCTCCCGAATCACTCCTTTTTGGAAAATGGGTTTCTCCCTCTCTGATGGCGCTTGTCATCACCCTCAAGGCACTGTATCAGCTGCCCGTCCACCGGGT
>NZ_MPJW01000252.1 GCF_001945525.1 Ileibacterium valens | reverse complement strand
GCCAACTTTCCGTTTCTGAAGGAGATGAAGGACTTCGACTTTTCATTTCAGCCTTCCATCAATGAAGGCCAGATCCGCGGCTTTGAGAATCTGAAATTCCTTGAGCAGAAGCAGAATATCCTTTTTATCGGCTCATCAGGAGTGGGAAAAACCCACCTGTCAGTGTCTATCGGAATCGAAGCAGCGAAAAACAGAAAATCGACGTATTTCATCAACTGTAACGATCTGCTGCAGAATCTGAAGAAAGCCAAAGCAGAGAACAGACTGGAGCAGAGGCTGAAGTTTTACAGCCGCTACAAGCTGCTGATCATTGATGAAGTTGGATTTCTGCCGATTGATGTGGAGGACTCCAAACTGTTTTTCCAGCTGATCACGAAAAGATATGAGAAGAATTCAACCATCATCACTTCAAACATAGAACTGTCGAGGTGGGGAGATATGTTTGGAGATCCGGTCCTGGCGAACGCGATCCTGGACCGGCTGCTGCATCACAGTGAAATCATCAAAATTATCGGAGATTCGTATCGAATCAAAGATAAGATCCGCCTGATCGAGGGGGAATGAGGGGAGCCGAAAATGGGGGCTTGCAGGCTCAGAAACAGACATTGGCTACTCTATCTTATGTCTGTTCCTGAGCCTTTCAGCCCCCATTTTGATCACCCAAACTGTTAACTTATAAATC
>NZ_MPJW01000250.1 GCF_001945525.1 Ileibacterium valens | reverse complement strand
TGCTCAATCATCTGGATCCAGATTCAGGAACCTCAACTGAGTTGTTTGAAAAACTTGAATCCGAAGGATTTTTCATCCTTGCTTCTTCAAATGAGTTAGCCATCGAAGAGATCTTGCCTGTTTATTACACAAGACAGCAGGTTGAACAGACTTTTGATATCGGGAAAAACTATACAGGATTACTGCCAGTTGTTCGTGGTTATATAAAAGCACCCATTTTGGGCGTCAAGTTGATTAACACTTGGTTATTTCAGCTTAACGCTCTGGGTGCTTTTTCTTTAACAAATTTGGTATTTAGTTCGATAACTTAAACAACTAAATATCATTTGTCAATCGATAAATAAAGGAGATTTTTTATGAAAAAAGAGAAGATTTATATTGACATTCTTCAACTGCTTAAAAGCCAGAACCTCGGATTTTCAGTACTCGAACAAATGATTCAGGAACACGAAAACAGAATTGAAATGATTGAAGAAACGATCTTAAGAATCAGAAACAATGAACTTAATGGAGCGGTTTTATATAAAGGTGTTTCGGAGGATCACCATTATATGTTTGAAGCCTACGATTCAGTAAGCAAACAAATTGTTCTATCCGATACCGACCTCAACTTTTCAACTTCATTAGTTGAAATTATTGATATAAGCCACTTCACATTAGGGAATTATGAGTTTCAATACTCAA
>NZ_MPJW01000137.1 GCF_001945525.1 Ileibacterium valens | reverse complement strand
ACTGCACGATGATTTTGCGCAGGTATCTGTCCGGCTGCTTCGATATGCCGTCTACGAAGATCTCGCTGACGGACGCAACAGCTTTTCAAAAACGGATCCGGATGCGACCTTCATGCACATGAAATATGACTACTATAACCACACCAATGTTTTCAAACCCGGCTACAATATTCAGCTTGGAGTCAGCAGCGGCTATATCCGGACAGTGTATGTTTCCCAGAACTGCAACGATATCCATGACTTCATTCCTGCCATCGAGACCTACTGTGAGCAGTATGGAAAATACCCGAAAATGGTTCCGGCAGATGCGGGATACGGAAGCTTTGAGAATTATTCCTGGTGCGAAGAGCATGGCATCGAACTGATGATGAAATATTCCGGACAGAACAAGGAGCAGCAGAAGATTACAGACAAAAACAGGTTCAGATCCTGGGCTTTCGGCCGTACCGAAGAAGGTGTGCCAGTCTGTCCTGCCGGTCATATCATGGAATGGAAACGGACAGGCGTATCGAATGCAGGACTTTATCAGCGGAAGACAGATTACTATGGATGCAGCCATTGCCGGGAGTGTCGTATTTGTTAGTTTAAAAGTGGCTACTTTTTGACGAATATCGGTTGAAAAGTTGCCACTATTTTTGTATCTTCTGCTCCTTAATCTGAGGAGAACAGGAGGTACCGGAAAGGTGATCAATTACATG
>NZ_MPJW01000256.1 GCF_001945525.1 Ileibacterium valens | reverse complement strand
ACGGATCGTTCGGTCGCTGTCAGTGATTTCAATCACCGGCTTTGGACTCTCGTCTGATCCTTCCAAATCCAGGAAGACCGTCCTGTCAATTTCTACGAATTCAAGAGCCGCTGAAGCAGGCGATACGGCGGCAGCTTTTCTGCGCCAGTACTGGAAGGTGGATAAAGCCAGGCCGTTTTGGACGCAGAAGCCAGCCTGAGTCAGACCTGACACCTGATATTGATCAACCAGGTTCATCCACTGTTCCTGATTCAGTTCACGGGATTTGGAAAACAGATAATTATGCATAAAATCCTCCAGTTCTAGTCGAATACAGAATATCGACTGGAACCGGAGGATCTAAGCCCGTGCAAATTTCAAAAGGTTACGAGCGATCGATTGTAATAATAAGCAAGCACAAAGAATAACAATGAAAAAGTCCAGAGTATCGGATAGAAAAGCACCGTATAAATAAGCAATAAAACTCCTGATGCGATTAAAAGGTTGCGAAGAACCTTCTGTAACGGCAAAGGTGGAAGCATTCCCGTAGAAAATTCTGTATAAACATCCTTAAGAGGCGTTCTTGATCCAAATCATTGGATCTGTCAACTAAACTGTGTAAGTAGTTTTACAGCCGTTAGTTTACTGGACCAGTTCACTGCCTGATTCAAACACTACATGCCTGGTCTGTTCTGTCCAGGGTCCACAGGACCCCGAAGGGGCTT
>NZ_MPJW01000100.1 GCF_001945525.1 Ileibacterium valens | reverse complement strand
TTATCGTATTCGTGAGGCTTGAAGCCGAAAAATGGCTGATTCCAGATAAAAATTTCTGGTAGATTCTGAACACCACGATGAAGTGCGGAGCAATTCGCGCTTCTATCTGCTTAACTTAATGACATTGATAACTTTCATAAATTTAATATCGTTTCAATTTGATTCAACAATCAGATATTAAAGCAGATTATGTGAGCTGTTAATTAACCTATAGATTGGTCTGATTCACGTCGAAATATCTTCTGGACAGATTATTCATTGCGCAGGAATAAAGTTTTAATCTCGAATTATTGAATGAACATTGGAATCTTTCAAATGAATTTAACATGAGAATTCAGACCACAATAAATTATGTTGAGAAGGTTGAGATCAGACAATCAACGATTAAATGTCGATTATAATACTTACAGGTTTACTATTTATCGTTTAATTTTTGAGAAGAAAGAGGATTGTTGTGGCGAATTGTTCAGAAAAATTGAATCAGGATATAGAATTAAGCGTTCATGAGAAATTTATGAATGAAGCACTGAGGCTAGCCAGAAAAGCGGCATCATTGGATGAAGTCCCGATTGGCTGCGTAATTGTCAAAGAGAATCAGATCATTGGCAGAGGATTTAATGAAAGAGAAGTTCTTCAGAAGTCTACAGCTCATTCTGAAATTATCGCTATTGAGCAAGCCTGTAAGCAGACTGGATTCTGGAGATTAGATGATTGCGATCTCTACGTTACTCTAGAACCTTGTCCTATGTGTGCTGGAGCCATAATCCAATCCAGAATCAGAAATGTTTATTTTGGTGCCTATGATCCGAAAGGTGGAAGTTGTGGATCGGTTGTAAATCTTTTTGAAGTCTCAGCATATAATCATCATCCCAATTATCTGGGAGGAATTCTTGAACAAGAATGCGGACAGTTATTATCTGATTTTTTTAGGAATAAGAGAAAACTGAAAAAAGCGGAAAAACTGAAAACAAGTATAAAATCACAAAAAGATTGTATTGACTCTCAAATATCAGAAAAGGCTTTGATTTCTGAGCTGGCAGATTTTGAACAGGATGAGAAAGGAGAAAAAAGAAATGGCCTACCAAGCACTTTACAGGAAATACCGACCAACTGATTTTGATTCAGTCGTTGGACAAAAGCATATTGTTCAGACTTTAAAAAATGCCATTGATAAAGATCGAATAGCTCATGCTTATTTGTTCACTGGACCACGAGGAACTGGAAAGACTTCGATTGCAAAAATCTTTGCCCGTGCTCTGAACTGTACGACCGACAAAGATAAAATTCCTTGTGAAGAATGTGATAACTGCAAGGCTTCCCTGGCTGGTAACCATCCAGATATTGTGGAGATCGATGCTGCCTCCAATAATGGAGTTGATGAAGTGCGATCTTTAATTGATAAAGTTTATTACGCACCGATTCTCGGAAAGTATAAAGTCTACATTATCGATGAGGTACATATGATGACGACAGGGGCTTTTAATGCCCTGCTTAAAACGATTGAAGAGCCGCCAGAAAATGTAGTTTTCATCTTGGCTACTACCGAACCTGCCAAAGTTATTCCAACTATTCTTTCACGATGCCAACGCTTTGATTTCTCCAAAGTATCTGATCCAGATATTAAAGGAAGACTCAAACAAATTTGCGAATACGAAAATTACTCAGCTGATGATGAAGCTCTTCAATTGATTGCTTCTCTTGCGCAGGGAGGAATGAGAGACTCTCTTTCGATTCTTGATCAGTGTATCGCCTTTTCACCAGAATCCTTGAATGGAGATGATGTGAGAGATATTTATGGCGTGATCACTGATGATGATATCGGTCAGTTATTTGAGAAAGTTCATAATGGAAATGCAGAAGAAATGATTGACATGCTAAATCAATTCTCTGATCAGGGAATGGATCTGCGAAGGTTCGTATCAGACTTCATTCGATTATTGAAGAATTCAATGCTGTTTACTCTCTCTGAAAATACAACTTTAATTTCAGAGGCACAGAAAACAGTGCTTCAGAAGTATTTCGTAAATTCAGATATTCAGAAAAGATCGAATCTTCTATCCGATCTTATGGAGACTTACAGTAAGCTGAATTATTCTTCGAATGTTCTTGATTATATTCAGGTGGCACTGCTTAAAACGCTTCTGAAACCAGTTATTCCTATTCAGAATTCTGGATATGAAAGCCGCCAATCCATTCAGGTTTCGCAGAAAAAAGGATATGATCAGTCAGAAAAAGAGAGTCAAAACAGGCCTGGAAGTCCAAAAATAAAGGAAAATCATAAGCTTTCAGAGATATTTTGGAAATCTGATGTTTCACGTGAAACATCAGGCGAGAAAAAAAGTGAATCTGAAAAGGAAAAATTTGACAAAGAGATGCTTCTGGGCTTATTGGTTCAGGCTTCGAAAGAAGAAAAGCAGAAAGATGAACTATTCAGATCTCATGTTGGAAATGATCTGAATGATCTGAAATTTGGTCGTTTTGCTGCTTCTATTCGTAATTACAAACCTGTCGCCAGTGGTGTCAATTTTATTTTAATCGAACTTAACTCAGACTTGTTAAGCGACGAGGCTAACAATCTGGAAGACCAATATGGTTTTGAAGACTATACCGAAAGTGTCCTCGGAGTTCGTAAGAAAGTATTTGCCATAACGACTTCAGAGCGAAAGAACCTGATAAAGGAATTTGTATTAAGACAGAAACAGGGTTCACTTCCCTCTCCAGTTCAAATTGAATTGAAGCCAAAAAAAGAAGAAGAGAACTTTGATGTTGAAAAGCATCTCAAAAAAATATTTCCTGACATAGAGATAATTGATGATTGACCAGATGGAATCGAAGAAAATATAAGTAAAAGAGAATCAATTGAAAAACAGAAAGCAAGATCTACAATACCCTGCCTTAGTGATCCAATAAAATTAAAACAAGGAATTTTTATGTATGAACATTTAAATTTCCTCTGAAAATCAGGATTTCATTTCATAGAATCTGATGCAGAAAGAATGACTTCAACCTGAATATCAGATAAATAATATGAATTGGGATATTTTCTGTAAATGAATGATGGGAATTACCATAGGCGATGATTCAAATTTGTATTCTCAGAAGTAGAACAATTTGTAGTTGTTTTGTAAAACATCTGTAGACTCATGGATAACGAAATGAATATCTACTCTTCTTCAACCAGAATGAAGAAATACTGTATAGAAGAATCGGTTTGACTTTTGGTTATTAAAAACTCGAATATTTTATTTAGTTCTGCTCATTAATTCAAGATAAACAAAATACTATGGAAATTAAAAATATGATTATTCACAATGAACTCATGAGAAATGACTCATGTTCCTATGAACAAAATACTTAAGTCATAAATGTGACGTGAATCAGAATATGACAATCCAATGATTATCAGAATGCAGTTTCTGTAAACATGAATAATTACTAATTGGAAATCCGCAAGTTGTTAGTACTGAAGATAGATTCTGCTCTTTAATCAATTTAATAAATCAACTTCTAAGATTTGATAAACAAAAAATAAGAAAGAGGGAAAAATATGTATCCAGATAAATTTGAAGATGTAATGTATGCTTTTCATCGATTGCCTGGAGTCGGTATGAAGACTGCAGAACGTTATGCATATGAAGTCATGAACTGGGAACCTGAGGTTTTAGACCAGTTTCTGAAAGCATTAAATGGAATTAAAAAAGTAAAACGCTGCAAGATCTGCGGAAATCTGAGTGATCAGGATATTTGCAGCATATGTTCTGATGATCATAGGAATCATGCCCAGATCTGCGTGGTGGCGAATTCAAAAGATATAAGTGCAATTGAAAATATGCAGTCATATGATGGAACATATCATGTTCTGAACGGAGTGATTAATACCGCAAAAGGAATTCTTCCAGATCAACTGAATATTGATTCTTTAATGAATCGAATCGATGGTACTGTAAACGAGGTAATTCTCGCGTTGGATCCGAATATAGAAGGTGAAACTACCTCATTGTATCTATCAAAATTACTAGAGGATAAAGTAGAAGTAAGTCAGCTAGCATCTGGTATACCTGTCGGATCACATCTTGAATATGCAGATCGAAGAACACTGGCTAGAGCATTTGAAGGCAGAAGAAAGAGCAAATCTGAGTGATCAGCTGATTCAGATATGATTTTCAAATTGACAATATTGGTGTATCAATTCAGCGATTCTCCGAGAACTGAAATTAATCTGACTTTAAAAAGTCGGTAATTAAAAAATTAGAAATTTTAATTAAACATCTAACAAAATCAATAATGATACTATCCTTAACGTTTATTTTCATATGATTTATTAGTTCTATCTACCGGAAGTAAGAGATGATAGAAATCAAAATAAATTAGTAGAAGAAAAAAAATAAAACAACGTGAATAAGCAGATGATTATCACCTGACTATTCACGTTGTTTTATTTGGGTGAAATACTTATGTAGAAGAACTTGGAGAATAATTTAGGATTACAATATGATTTAGATAAAAGATAAGATATATTTTCTTCTAATCATAGGAAATAAGATATGAAAAGCAAAGAAGAATGATAGATAACCAAAAAAAAATACAAAATATCTGATTTCGTATATGAAAAAAAAGAATTTATTATGAACAAAACCTTTTGAAATCATATTTAGCGCAAAGCCATGTAATAAAAAATATTCAAATTAAAATGATTAAGATCATTTATAAAACTTTCAATTTATGAGTGTTCATGTGATGGGAATATGAATTTTCGAAAGATTTTTTAAATAGATGTACTAAGAATGGATAGTATAATGGAAAATTCTGAATTCAATTCTGAAAATCAGAAAGGTTAATGAAAAAGGATAATACGAATTATATGAATCTTACATGATTAAAGAATTTGTAAATTATCTATAATTAATAAATCATATCCACATTCATATCTTGTATAATTTAATCATATTAATCATATGATAAGAAAAGATTTAATATTCGATTTCAAATAATCTCAATCATATTTATTTTTCTGATTTTGGAAATTAATCTGAATGGTATGATCAGATAAAAGAACTAAATCTACTGATCAGATGAAAAGAATATGAAATATAAATAATAAATCAGATTATCTGTGCTGATTTTAAATAGATGATTTTTTTAGACAAAAATGAAATTAATATTAATGACGAGAATTCTGATATAGGATTTTCATAAGATGTTAAAGTTGATTTAGGAATTCGAGATGAATTTTCAAAACTTGTTCATATTTTTACTTTATGTACTGTTCAATAAGGGAAATGAAAAAACTAAATCATTTCTGAGTTCAATAAATCGATATATGATTTCATGTGATTTTTGAAATCGATTATGAAACTTTCCTGTAAAGCAAATAATAAATGAATATTTACTTCATAGGAAAATCGGTAATTACAAGACTTGATTTTTCGTATTTCATATGAATGAATTTCAGTTGATTTTTATGATTTTGTGATTATCATTATTACAGGAGTCTGAAAACCGTCACTTGTTGTGAAGCAGACTGATAGAGTGGTCCTCATGTGCAGATGATAATTTGAATTAAAAGTTCATTTACTGAGTGATCATAAGATAATCATAGGAAGGAGTAAGTATGACAGACCAGGCCATCGATGTCTTTTATGATATGGATATCGCGCAGATATGCCAGCACTTCTCCAAGTCCAGAAATACAGTGGATAAGGCTGTTGCAAAGCTGGTTAAGGATTATCCTGACAAGCATTGGAAATATAAAAATCCAGAAACGCGCAGAATTACTATAAAAGCAGAAGGTGTAGAAAAACTTTCGACTTATTTCAGGAAAGAAAAGCACGAAATATCCACAGTCGAGATGGAGCTTCGATTTGAAAATGAGAAGCTTCAAGCGATCCTATCTGAAAAAGAGAAGACAATCGCTGCACTTGAACATCTGTATACTGAAAAGCTAAGACTTGAAATAGAGAAATCCCAGCAAACCTTCCTTCTTGAGCAGAAGAACAAGGATGAAAAGATTGCTGAATTAACATCTGAAAATCAGAAATTAAAAGATGCCCAGGCATTAGAAATTCAGAAAAAGGAATCTGAAATCAATCTGTTGAATGTGAAGAAATCTGAACTTGAAAATCAGAATACTAAACTACAGGAAGATCTGAAACTAGGAACTGAAAAGACAGATCAGGTTCAGCAGGAAATAGAAGAACTTCGACTTAAAGCGGAAGAATACAAAAGAAAAGAAGAAGAATACAATTCAAAATCCTTCTTCTATCGTTTAACTCACAAATTTTCTTTATCCTGATTTTTGTATTGGAAGGCCCTGGCTAGTTTGCTCGGGCCATTTTTTTCGTATTGAATTCCTATTGGCTTTAAGAACTCATTGAGCTTTGAGATCCCGTCATGATCCTCAAGATATTCATATTCTAGTTCATAATCTCTATGGCCATCAAAATCAGTCTGATCAAGTGAAATTGTTGCATCCTGAGTCTGAAGATTATATCGAACAGTTTCAAAGACAACAGTCGGATAAACTGGCTGATCAACATGAATGATTGATTCGAGATGATCTCTTTCCGATGGATGAAGATTTTCTATAGAAATCGATTCATCAGAAATTGGAAATTCATATTCATATTTTGTGATTGCATCTTTTGGTTTTTTCACAGTCAGGATATTCTGATTTCCAATCATACGGATCCGCAACCCAATTTTCTTGTTCTTTAATTCTTCATCTGCAGAATCATAATAGGTATTCTTCTGTAAGACTGGAGAATTAAAATCATATGAATTCAGAAGTTTTTCATATTGTTCTCTGGTCAATAAAACTTTCAATTCTCTTTCCTGATTATTCAACATAGATTTCTCCTTTGCAAAAAAGATAAATAGTTCATCTGATTCTATTTTGACTGATTTTTGCTGAGGGACAACTTAGATCCTGGAACTTTATACTTTTAAGAAAATATGAATGAAAAGTAATTATCCGAATAGTGCTAAACTGATTTTGAATCAAACTAAAATTCGTTTCTGATTCAATCAGAAGCATCCTGACAGTAGAAATATAGTGAGATTCTGGAGGCTTTTATGAGATATACCCTTTTTAGTCGCGAGGATGAATTTTCGAATGAGTTATGCAAGAAGATTCATGAACTTTTTGATATCCGGTTAGGCTATATATTCGACGATCACTTCCCTGATCTTGTGATCTGCGTGGGGGGAGATGGAACCATTCTGAGAGCTATTCATTATTATGTTGATCAATTGGATCATTTGGCTTTTGTAGGAATTCATACCGGAACTTTAGGTTTCTTTACAGATTACACTTCCAAGGAATTTGAAGGCTTTGTCAAAGATGTTCTAACGGGAAAAGCTGAGATCGAAGCTTCTCCTTTACTCGAAATGCGAGTGAATGATGAAGATGAGGTGACCTATGCCTTCAATGAGTTCAGAATTGGTAATTTTCACAATACAGTGACCTATGACATAAGTATTGATGGAGAATTCTTTGAACAGACTACAGGCAGCGGTATCTGCGTTGCTACCCAGGCTGGAAGTACAGGCGCAAATCGCGGTTTAATGGGCGCCGTGGTCGATAATGGGTTAGATATCATTCAGCTCAATGAAATTATGCCAGTATTCCACAAGAATCATCACTCCCTGAGAAATCCATACATTATGAAAAGCGATCGGATTTTGCAGATTGAAGGAGATTCTTTAAAGGACAGCGCAATCTGTGCTGACTATCTTGAATATCATTTTCCTCATGCCAAGAAACTGGAAATCAGGACTTCACCGAAAAAAGTATATTTTGCAAGATTCAGGCCCTATTCCTATTTAAAAAGGCTCGGTAACCTTTTTTAAGTTACCGAGCCTTTTCCATTATCCGATTCAAATCCAGAAATATTGAAAAGTATTCATAGAATTGAAATCAATCTGAGCATAAATAGGAGATGAATAAAATCTGAATTATAGTATGAAAATCAGATGTTAAGTGATTTTTCATGTATTTCTTATTATAAGTTTAGTCCTGATCGCGCATTTTAGTATTCTTTTGAGTTTGAAAAGAAAATTGATCTTCCTGTTCAATCGTATGATCAGAAGTTTTAATCTTAAACTCAGGCTGGTCTTTTTGAATGGCGCGAACCGATTCAAAAAGATCTGTCATTTCAAAGTTGTCTCTGTTGTTAATGAAATCGCCATTTTCATCATTTTCTTCACCATCAACGATGTGGATCAAATCATTCAGATGGTTTGGAGTTGATATAGCAACTCCCTTCATGATGTCCAGCTGATCTGGAATGTTGGAAAACAGCTCCTGGTTTTCTTCTAATTCAGTCTTTGGATGCGTGTTTACAATTGGATCTGGATCCGACTTTGTTACTGAATCGATACTAAAGAAAACAGCTTTCTTAACAGGTTCTTCCTGTTTGGTTGTTTCGGCCTTTTTCTTAGTCAGGCGATTTTTAAATCTCGAAAATTTAGTGTCTTTCTTTTCCTTCTTCTCCTTCTTCATAGAGTCCTGAGATTCGATTTCAAGATCCGGGTTCACTGCACGAGAACGGATATGGGTTTTCAGATTGATGGTTTTAATTCCTGAACGAATTCGATGGGAAAATCCTTTGTTATCGCCTTTTTGTTCAGATACCTGATTCTGATTGTTTTCAATTGCAAGAGCTTTATTTCTCTGCGAGCGTCTGATTCGTTTTTCAACTTCAACAACAGGATTTTTTAAACGAATATGTGTCTTGCTGGCAGGAGACATGTTCATGATCAATCCAAACAATATGAAATAGGAAAGTGTCGAAGAACCGCCATAAGAGATTAATGGTAGTGTGATTCCTGTAATTGGAAGCAGTCCGACAATCATGCTGATATTCTGTGCCTGCTGATAAAAGAGCATGGCGATCGTTCCAATAATAATCAGACGGTCTGTTTTCTTTTTGGTATTGTAAGCCATCTTACACAAATAAAGATCGAGCAGAGCGCAAACAACAAGGATGAAGACAGTACCGATCAGTCCAAAGCATTGTCCAAAAGCGGCAAAGATAAAATCGGTGTGGGCCTCAGGAATAGCAATGATGTTGGCCTGCATTCCATGCCCTGTTAATCCTGCACTTCCCAATGAAAGCAGCGCTGTATAGAGCTGGTTGCTTGATCCTAAGATGTAATCATCCGGATGAAGCCAGGCTTCAATTCGGTTGAGCTGATACTGCGAGGTAACTGCGGAAAGCACACTTGGATAGTAAAGATATAAAACAGCGAATAAACCAATCGCAAATGCGATGATGGCAAATATAGCGATGCAATACTGTTTTCGAATTCCAGAACACATCACCAGAATTAACAAGGTGAAGCCAATCATCATGCATACTCCGGTATCTGGCTGCAGTAGGATCAGAATCAGTGGAAGCAGACACCAGCGAATAATTTCAATGAATAAGCGCATATCATCCTTTGGTGTTGGATCCGGATGTATTTTCTGAAAATGCGAGATGGTCATGCTTGTTTTAATAATCAAAATGACCTTCATGAATTCCGATGCCTGAAAGCTTCCTAAAAAAGGAATGGATAACCAGGAATAGGCTCCATTGATGTTTCCAGCAAGCGGCAGGGAATGACCGATCAAACGATCGAGAAAGCGGCTGCAAACATGATAAATCAGAATAGCCAGCAGGACCTTATAGATGGTATCTACGTACTTGAATAGCTCACGATTTGAGAAATGGCAAATCACGGCCATCACCAGAAAACTGATACCATACCACATGATCTGACGGTTGAGATAATAAACCCCTGACCCTACACTGATCAGATTAAAAGCGTTATATAAGGCAAAACAGCTCGTCGCAAATAGAAGTAATAAAATGGCGATAAAGCCAAAATCCATGCGAATAATCCGTTTTCCTAACTGAATCGTCTGTTTCAAGGCAATCCCCCCTTCAGGATAAGCAATTTCCAATTATAACAAACCTGAACCGCGAAATTTTGGACTTGGAAAATTTGTTATAATTGCTCTATGTCGACTGAAAAATCACAGTACTCTCCAATGATGCAGCATTACCTGCAGCTCAAGGAGGAAAATCCAGAACCCATTCTGATGTATCGTCTCGGTGATTTCTACGAGATGTTTTTTGAAGACGCAAAAATCTGTTCTCGCGAACTCGACTTAGTATTAACCGGTCGGGCAGCTGGAAAAGAAAAAGCGCCCATGTGTGGAGTTCCGCATCATTCTGTTCAATCCTATATATCAAGATTAATCAAAAAAGGCTACAAAGTAGCGATTTGTGAACAGCTCGAAGACCCTTCAAAAGCAAAAGGCCTGGTTGAACGCGGAATTGTACGAATTATTACCCCCGGGACATGGATGGAAGAAAATCTGAATGACCGCAGCGAAAACTATATGGCTGTTTTGCACACCAATCCATGGCAGATGTGCCTTATTTTCTGCGACCTATCAACAGGTAAGCTAAAATATGAAATCCTGGAAAAATCGTTAAGTGTTTTAAATCAGGCGCTTGCTGAAATGAAGATCAGCGAGCTGGTTTATGATCGAAGCGTGGATAAATCCTGGATTAAGGCATTAGGCTCAAGAGAGGATTTTGTCTTATCTTTACAAAAAGCGATGCCATTATCTCTGGAAGATGAATCCCTGCTGCCAATGCAGGACGAACTTCTGGAGAATACGCTGCAGATCTTAATTGGTTACATTCAAAAGACACAGATGCAGCATGCAGATCATCTGATGAAACTTGAACTGCTTCATGATCCAGAAGAGCTGGTTATGGATGCAGATACCAGAAGTCATCTTGAACTGATAAGAACTCAATCCACCAGTTCAAAAGCCAAATCCTTATGGGAATTCATGGACCGTACTCTGACCAGTATGGGCAGCCGAATGCTGAAAAACTGGATTGAATCTCCACTAACAAACGTTGAACGAATCAGGCATCGTCAGGAAGCTGTCCAGATTTTACTCGATCAATTTTTGCTTCGTGATCAGTTAAGAGACCATCTGGATTTTGTCTATGATATGGAAAGGCTCGCTGCCAGAATTTCCTATGGTTCTGCCAGTCCAAGAGATGTTTTGCAGCTGATTGAATCAATTGAACATGCTGCCCCTATTCTTGAACTTTCAAAAGATCTGCATTCCTGTTATCCATTCCTGCAAACGGTTGATGACTGCAGTGATCTGTATCATGAAATCCATACGGCAATTCAGGAAGATCCTCCATTGACTCTTAAAGAAGGAAATGTTTTTGCCAAAGGTTATAACGAGAAATTGGATGAACTTCGAGTTTTAGCGGATGAATCCTCTCAGGCGATTTTAAATATGGAAATGCGTGAGCGGGAACGTACCGGGATTAAAAACTTAAAAATTGGATATAACCGGGTCTTTGGGTATTACATCGATATTCGTCAGAACTCTGTATCTATGGTCAAAGATGAATATGGTTATACACCCAGACAGACCCTCAGCAACTCGACTCGATTTGTGACAGACGAACTGAAGGATCTTGAAAGCCGAATTTTGTCGGCTCAGGAACAAAAAGTTGCCCTCGAGCAGGAACTTTTTGATCAACTTCTGAATACGATCCGCAAAAGACTGAATGATCTTCATACACTGGCCAAAGCAATGGCTTTGATTGATGTCAGTGTTTCATTAGCTTCAATCGCCAATGATTATGGATATGTACGTCCAATCTTCAATTCAGAACACAGGGTGGATGTTGAAGAAGGAAAGCATCCGGTCTTAGAGCAGATGATTTCCGGGTATATTTCAAACAATTGGAAAATGGATACAGAAAATCATATTCAGATCATCACCGGACCCAACATGGGTGGTAAATCGACCTGGCTTCGTCAGAATGCCTTACTTGTGATCATGGCTCAAATGGGAAGTTTTGTTCCTGCGAGAAAAGCTGAATTTCCAATCTTTAAACGCATCTTTACCCGAATTGGAGCCAATGATGACCTGATGAAAGGTAAATCGACCTTTATGGTGGAGATGATGGAAGCCAATGAGGCTTTGCAGTTTGCCGATGAAAACTCTCTGATCCTTTTTGATGAAATCGGTCGGGGAACATCCACCTATGATGGAATGGCTCTGGCTCAGGCGATGATTGAATATTTTGAAGACGCCATAAAAGCCAAAACATTATTTTCCACGCATTATCATGAACTGACTGATCTTGAAAACCAGAGAGAAGGAATTAAAAACGTTCATGCGGACGTGAAGGAAAAAGATGGTCAGATTGAATTTCGCTATCGAATTACAGAAGGTAAATCGGATAAATCCTATGGAATTCATGTGGCTGAACTGGCTAAACTTCCGGATATGGTTATTACGAGGGCTGAAGATCTGCTAAAAACATATGAAGAGCAGGATGAAGGAAAAACATTTCAGCCATCGTTCTTTGTCATGGAAAAAAGTAATCCAGCCAGAAATGAACTGTTAAGACGAATGGAAGAACTCGATGTAGATGCTCTATCACCCAGACAGGCTCTTGATTGTCTGTATCAGCTGAAAAATCTTGCTAATGAAGCGGTCACAGAAAAGTGATGATTCAGGATCTGTTCAGCCCTGTGTATTCATATAAGTGTATTCAGGTAATCAAAGATATTCATGCCATCAATGAATTATGAAAATCTGAAGATCTGCTGAATCATTCGGAATTGAATAAAATAACCTAAAGATACCGATACCAATGCAAAAGACAGAGGAAATTCTCTGTCTTTCAATGTTTATAAGGAAAGGGGGAATACCCATGGCAAAAATCCAGGTGATGTCTGATCATCTGAGCAATCTGATTGCAGCAGGTGAAGTGGTCAGCCGTCCGATGAATATTGTAAAGGAATGCATAGAAAATTCTCTGGATGCTCATGCAAACTCCATTGAAATTGAAGTTTTTGAAGGTGGAATCAGCGGCGTCATCATCACCGATGATGGGGATGGAATGGATCCAGAGGATGCTTTGCTGGCATTTTCGAATCATGCGACTTCAAAATTAAAAACAGAAGATGATTTGTTTAAGATCATGACAATGGGATTTCGAGGAGAAGCACTGGCTTCAATTGGAGCAGTGGCGAGTGTCGATTTGCAGACCAATGACGGAAATCAGGGAACGCACATCAAATTTGAATATGGATCGAATACCCTTCATGAAGAGTACGCCTGTCCGAAAGGAACCAGAATTGAAGTTCGAGGATTGTTTTCAAGAACTCCAGCGCGGCTGAAATATCTGAAAAAAGCGAATTATGAATTTTCGGTGATTGCTGAAGCTGTAAATAAACTGGCTTTATCGCATCCGAATATTCGCTTTTTATTAAAGCATGATGGGCGAACCATTTTTCAGACATCAGGGAAAGGAAATCAGAAAGAAGTTCTTTATCAGATGTATGGGCGCGAAGCGGCAGAAAACTGTCTGCCGTTTTCTGCATCGAGTGATGATTTTCAGATTGATGGGTATGCCATACAACCAAAGATCAGCCGGGCCAGTAAAAACTCCATCTATGTCTCCATTAATTCACGAATTATCCGTTCCTGGCCGATTACCAATGCGGTCGTTGAAGGATATCGGGAATATCTGCCGAAAGACCGCTATCCGATCTTCTTAATCAATATTGAAGTGGATCCGCAATTAGTCGATGTGAATGTGCATCCGAATAAACTTGAAGTAAGGTTGTCGAAAGAAGAATTTTTAAGTCAGCTGATCATCAATACCATTGAAAATTTATTTTATGATCAACTCGACACCCCCTCAATCGATGACTCCTATGAAAGAAAAAAACAAAAGTCTGATCCTTCGACTCAGGGAAAACTTGAGCTCTCCTATCCAAACCGGTCCAGACCCATAGAGGCTCAGTCGGATCTGGTGCAAATGATGAATCCAAATCAGGAAAAAATGGACAGTCTGAGAGGAAATCCTCATTTTGATAATTACGGAGTAAAAAGCGGATCCATTAATCAGAAATGGCAGGAAGATCAGGAGGCTCCACGTTCAGCATTATTAAAGGAAGTAAGAGCTCAGTTCAATGGAGCTATTCCATCTGGAAATCCTTACAACACAAAGAAAAATCATCAGAAACTTCCTGAAGCCGATAATAATCAGAATTTTAGAAATCAGAGTTTTAGAAAAAGTGATGAATACCAGAACTTTGATAAACAGAACTTCAAGTCTGATAATGATCAAAATTCTGTAAATTCAGGAGATATGGATCACCAAATCAGCGAAAATCGGAATTTACGCGATTACACACAGGAAGATTCTTCTGTTGTGATGAAACCCGTTCATGAAGAATCGTTATCTTCTGAAACCACTGATTTTGAAATGACAAAAAATTCAATTCAGGACGAAGAAAGAAGTGACCTGGTAAAAGATTCACAATCTTCGAATGGAGAAAATTCTCAAAATCTGCAGGAGTCTTTATTTGAAGCCGACCATCCGATTATTCAGCTTGCAGGCAAACTCGCTCAAAGTGAAGAGTTTATTCCTGGAGAGATCAGTGAAGAGAAGGCCAGAGAACTGAATGCGAGTGCGGTAGGTAAGGAATTCTTTGATCATTTAACTGTGATTGGTCAGCTTCATGAATCTTATATCCTTTGTGAAAATCCACAGGGATTAGTGATTATTGATCAGCATGCTGCTCAGGAAAGATGTAATTTTGAAAAGCTTCAAAAAGAATTACTGAAGCCGACAAGAGCTATGCAGCCAAGAATGGTTCCCCTTTTAATTCCGGTTACTCCAGATCTGTTTGTTCAGCTTGATCACATTAATGAATTGACTGAGCCTTTTGGCTTAAGCTTTGAAGCATTTGGTCAGTCACAGCTGATCCTACGGGAGGAACCTCTGTGGTTTTCTCAGGTCGATCAGATGAAATTCATTGATGATATGTTATCCGGTTTTCAGAATACAAGATCCATTGATATTGCTTATATGCGAAGACATATGATTGCGACGATGGCCTGTCATTCTTCCATCCGTTTTAACCGGCCATTAAACCGGGATGAGATGGAAAAAGTGATCTGGGATCTTCAACAATGCGATCATCCCTATCATTGTCCTCACGGCAGACCGACTGTTCTGAAGCTTTCTGAACCATTTTTAAGAAAACAATTTGAAAGAACCTGACCGGTTTAACAAGAAGACTCAATTGGAAAGGTGAAAGGAAGATGAGGGATCAAATAAAATTAGAAGATTCGAATCCTGCAAAGACATCAAAAGTTCCAGTCATCGCTATTGTTGGACCGACTGGAACTGGAAAGACCAGACTCGCTATTGAACTGGCTCAAAAGTTAAATGGAGAAATAATTTCAGGAGATTCCATGCAGGTTTATCGAAAGATGGATATTGGAACCGCAAAAGCAACTCCCCAGGAGCAAAAAGCAGCTGTTCACCATCTGATTGATATCCAGGAGTATGATCAGCCTTATAACGTCAAAATATTTCAGGAAAAATGTCGGCAGTCGATAGATGATATTGTTAGTCGCAATAAAGTGCCAATTATATGTGGAGGGACCGGCCTCTATATCAAGGCGGCTTTATATGATTATGAATTTACAGACGAGCAGGAAGATCCTGAATTAAAAACCAGATTCGAATCTTTAACCAATGAAGCCCTTGTATCATTTTTAAAAAACAATGATCCGCAAAGCCTTGAAAAGATTCATCCGAATAATCGCAAACGGCTTATACGAGCCTGTATGATGGCCTGTTCTGGTGAAAAGAAAACAGAAAGGGAAAACAAACAGAATCATGAACCGATTTATGATGTTTTCTTTATCGGCCTGAAGGCAGACAAAAAAATTGTGGATGAAAGAATTGAAAAACGTGTGGATCTGATGTTTGAACAAGGGCTTGTTCGAGAAGTGGAAAATCTGTTTTCTGATCCAGAGTCATGGGAGTTTACAAGCTTTCAGGGAATTGGATATAAAGAGTTTAAAGACTGGTTTACAAAGGAAAAAACGCTGGAAGAAATCCGGCAGGCAATTATCGTCCATTCAAGACAATATGCAAAAAGACAGATGACCTGGTTTCGAAATCAGATGAATGTTTACTGGTATGATCTGAATTCTTTAGATCAGGCAATTGTGGCTGCAGGAGATTTTATCCATCAAAGGAGGGACTTATTTGAGTGAAAGCGCCCAAAGAACAGCTCTTCTTCTCTCTGAAGAAGGACTTGAAAAATTAAAGAATGCTCGAATACTGGTTTGCGGCACGGGAGGTGTGGGTTCCTTTGCGGTTGAAGCTCTGGCAAGAACAGGAATCGGATCTCTGATTCTTATTGATAAGGATGTGGTTGAAGCAAGCAATATCAATCGTCAGCTTCCTGCAAGACTTGATACTATCGGCAAAAAAAAAGTTCATGTTTTAAAAGAACATGTAGCCAATCTGAATCCGGAAATTGAAGTGATCCCTATTGCAGAATTTTATGATGAAAACATGAATGAGCGGATTCGTGAGCTTCATCCAGATTTTATTCTGGATTGTATCGATTCGATCAAATCCAAAAAAGATCTGATTCAATTGGCCCTGAATGAAGAAATACCAATCATTTCAAGTATGGGGATGGCTCGAAAGAAGGATCCTTCACAAATTGAAGTTTGCGAAGTTGAAAAGACTTCATATGATCCAATCGCAAAAAATATCCGGATCTGGAAAAGAAAGAATAAGATTCGAAAAAAAATCATGGTGGCCAGTTCGAAGGAAAAACCAATGGATATGGAACAGGGTTCTGTTCTTCCATCTGCGATTTTTGTTCCAGCCACGGCAGGGTTGTTGATGGCAAATTATGCTGTGATGAAATTGCTTGAAGACTAAGCGTACAGACAATAAATCCTGCCTTAAAAAATATGTTAAAAATATTTGGAAAATTACACAGGTCCTCCCATTAGATAAAATTTTGCATGCATTCTAAATTGATTTTGAACGAAGTTCAGTCATAATGTTGCGCATAAGTGCGCGCTATCGCTCATTTTTCTTCAATGCAGAAGAATGAGCCCGAGTTCGATCCTGAAACAAGGACGGCAGAAAGTGAAAAAATAAAAAATATGAGCAGTGAAACTGGAATACAAATTTTAATCTTAATTGTCTTGCTGATGTTATCGGCTTACTTCTCAAGTGCTGAAACCGCGATGGTATCGGTATCCAGAATGAGAATTCGTTCATTGGCTGAACAGGGAAATAAAAAGGCTGCCCTGGTGTTGAAAATTTTTGATCATGAATCGAAGATGCTTTCCGCAATTCTGATCGGAAATAACCTGGTCAATACATTCATGGCTTCTTTAGCCAGTATGATCGCCTACAATTTTGGCGGAGCAGCTGTATCGATTGCGACCTTTCTGATCACATTTCTGATTCTTGTCTTTGGAGAAATTACTCCAAAGACCCTTGCAACTCGTTCAGCTGAGAAGCTTGCTTTAGCCTATGCACCAACTATTTCGATTCTGATGAAGGTTTTAACGCCTGTGATCTGGTTTATCAACCTGTTTTCAACCATGATTCTTCGATTACTTGGTGTCCGTTCTGATGCAAAAAACGCATCCATTACTGAAAGTGAGCTTTATACGATTCTTGACGTAGCCCATGAAGAAAGCGTCATTGAAGCTGAAGAACGCGATATGATCCGCAACGTATTTGAATTCACGGATGCAAAAGCCAGAGAGATAATGGTCCCCCGCGTTCACGTGACAGCTGCCGATATTCATTCAAGTTATGAAGATCTGCTCGAATTGTTCCGTCAGGATCATTTCACCAGAATGCCAGTTTACGATGGAACCATCGATAATGTCGTCGGTTTGATCAATATGAAAGATCTGATTCTCTTTGATGGCAAGGAACCTTTTGATATTCATTCCTTCCTGAGAAAACCAGTTTTTACCGTCGAAAATAAAAGTATCTCTGATCTGATGCAGGAAATGCAGAAGGATCAGTACAACATGGCAATTGTTCTGGATGAATATGGAGAACTCGCTGGAATTCTGACTGTAGAAGATATTATTGAAGAAATCGTTGGAGAGGTTCAGGACGAATATGATGCCAATGAAAACGACAACATTTCACGCATCGCAGATCATACCTGGCAGGTAAAAGGGTATCTTTCCCTTCATGATTTAAATGATGAACTCGGTCTGGATTTAGACTCTGAAGATTTTGATTCGATTGGCGGTCTTGTTATTGAACAGCTTGGTCATCTGCCTCATTTGGGCGAATCGATTCTGCTTGATAATGGGGTGACACTTCGCGTATCCAAACTGAATAAAAATCGAATTGAAGAAGTTCAGATTGATATTCCTGTTAAAAAGACAGAAGAAGATTTAAACGATCCTGAATCAGGAAATTCAAAAGATTCTTCGAATTCAGAATCAAAGAAAGCCTCATAAATCCTAAATAGATCCGATTGATTCCTTGTCATTTCAAATTTGATCTGAAAAGTCATGCGATTTGATTCAGTTACAAACTGGATATAAAAGATCTGATTCATACAATCGAATAAATATTTCAGAAGAGAAAGAGAATTCATACTTTTTCTCTTTTTCTTTTGGAGATAGAGTCATTGAATGGTAAAAATTTCCTTTAACTGTTAATGAAAGAATTGAAACAGAGAAGTAAAGAACAAAAAACCGAAAAAAACCATTAAATTGCTCAAATTATATTGTGTAAATAAACAATTTCTAATTATGATGAGATTGAAACCTGTAATTTTGTTGAGGATAGAAAATAGGTTTGAAAGTACAGATGGAAGGATGTGAAGAGATGTCCAAAAAAAAGAATCATATTAAGAATCTGACTCTTGCTGCGATGTTTCTGGCGCTGGGGCTGATTCTGCCGTTTTTAACTGGCCAGATCCCACAGATTGGAATTATGCTTTCCCCAATGCATTTACCGGTTCTGTTATGCGGTCTGATCTGTGGATGGAGATATGGATTGATGGTGGGGATTCTGACCCCATTAATTCGAAGTGCGATATTTGGAATGCCAGTACTGTTTCCAACTGCGATTGCCATGGCTTTTGAACTGGGAACTTATGGTCTGGTTATTGGTTATCTGTATGGAAGTTCTAAATGGCACTGTCTGAAAACTTTATATATTTCTCTGATCTCGGCGATGATGGCTGGACGAACCGTCTGGGGAATAGTTATGTTTTTTCTTCTTTCAATGTCTGGCGAGATGTTTACCTGGAATGCTTTTATTTCAGGTGCGCTGCTTTCAGCAATTCCAGGGATAATCCTGCAGCTGACATTGATTCCAGCCATTATGGTGATGTTAGATAAAACAGGTCTGGTTCCTTATCGAAAGGCAGCATCAACGCGTACCTGATTGAAAAGAAATTCGATATGAACAATCTGATCAAAGAACAGGAGAATGAACTGATCCAATGGCTTGAATCGAAAATAGAGGCGAAAAAGAACTCTCCATTCTTCATTGCCATTGATGGACGCTGCGCTTCCGGAAAAACCACCCTGGCCGCTTCATTGATGAATCACTTTAAAGATCGAGTCACGCTTTTGCATATGGATGACTATTATCTTCGCATGGAACAAAGAACGCCAGAGCGTTATGCCGCTCCCGGAGAAAATGTAGATCATGAACGCTTTTTGGAACAGGTTCTGATTCCTGCCAGTCAGAATCAGGATTATATTTCGCAGATCATGCTGTGCCCGGACCTGATCCTGGATGAGCCTAAAATTTACAGTCCGAGTCAAGTTATGATCATTGAAGGCTCCTACAGCTTTCATCCATCATTATTTGATTATTACGATGTTTCTTTGTTTTTGGATATTGGTCCAGAGACTCAGATGCAGCGTATTATTCAGAGAAATGGTGAAATGAAAGCCAAACAGTTCAGAGATCGATGGATTCCTCTCGAAGAAAAGTATATTGCTTCCTTAAAGCCCTATGAAAAAGCGGATCGAGTTCTAATTTCTGAGTAAAGGAATCTGAATTTATAAAAACAACGTTGATAAATCAGGATAAGGAATCCCAGAATGAATCAAACCTGGAAATCAAAGAGAATGAAAAAATAAGCAGATCATTATGAAGGAAATCCTTCAAATGACCTGCTTTATTTTTAAGATTGGTTTACATCGACTTTAAAACATCCTGAAAATATAAGAATTACTGTTCAGCGGAATTTGGATCTTCCGGATTTGAAGACTGCGGATCTTCCGGATTTTCGGAAGACTGAGCACTTAGATCATGGTTTTCAGCATTTTGATCTTGATTTTCAGTATTTTGTTCTGAATTTTGCTCGGCATTCGGATCCTGGGGAGTCTGATCATTGTGTTCAGCCTGAGCTGGATTCGTTTCATTCTGGATGGCTGAATTATCACCGTGAATGGCATCCTGCATATATCCAGGAGCATTTTCCGCAATTGTCTTATCTTTTTCAGCCTGCATTCCCTTGTAAACAGTCTTAGACTGCTCAAGCAAGGATTCATTTTCAGTATAAGTATCATTGATTGCCTTGGCGATTGCATAAGCAATCTGATTTTGCATATTCTCATCCACCAGACCAGCCATATCGGATGGATTGGTCATATAACCCAGTTCAACCAGAATGGATGGAATAGGAGCTAATGAAACCAGCTGAAGCAGATAGTCTTCAGTGATAGAATCAAGCTTTGACCAACCTACTTCTGTGAAGTCGTCATTGAGATTGTTCGCGAAAGCTTTCATAAAAGGATCATACGAGTTGATGAACAGCGTATATCCCTGAACGGTAGAATCGCCAAGAAACGCGTTGCAATGCAAAGAGACAAAGAAATCCGCATTGCTTTCTTTTTGTTGAGTCGTGCGACCGATCAGATCACTGATTTCATCGAAGGCCCATTCGACATTGTCATCATCACGGGTTAGCAGCACGTTAGCCTTTGGATTAATCTCAGCCATTGCTGCTTTGACTTTTAAAGCAATTTGAAGATTAATATCCTTTTCAAGGTAAAGACCATCTTCGCTGACGTTTCCACCATCAAATCCTCCATGTCCGGCATCGATCAATACGGTATAGGATTCTTCTTTCTGATTTGGGGTGGAACTGATGACAGAGTTATTTCCGGATTTTAAATGCGATCCAGTGACCTGAAAAAGCAGAAAGTATAATAGCCAGGCACAAAGACCTGCACAGATGGCTAAAAGCGCATAGCGAATCGATTTGCGCAGCCTTCTTTTTCTTTTCTTCTTTTTCTTACGTACAGTCCGAACTGTTGGAGCACTCTGAACGGGCTCTGTAAGGGGCTTGGGTTCATATCCATCAGCCAGATTGGGATCGCGATGAACGATTCTCTGATCTTCAGTGTCAGTTATCTGTTCAGGTTGGCCTGCAATCTGTGTACTCGGATTAACATTTTCATACTGTAAAGCATCCGGCTGCTTATTCTGTTCTTCATTTGGAAGATTTAGGTTTTCGTTTGGGTTATTACTCATTCGTTCTCCTATTGTTAGCATGCAATCCGCCTGCATCGAGGAAATCTTGATGAACAGCGGATTTCCGGAAAGAAACAGGATTTCTAATCTGCTGAAATCCTGAATTACTTGTAACATCTTAGAAACATCAAGTCAAAAAATCAAATTTGCGATTCTGAAAAGCTGCATATTGGCAAATGAACCATAAATTTCAGGACAAAAACCGAGATAAATCGATTAAATGTAAGAACTGATCTTATATGATCGATTTTTAATTTAAGCAAATAGAGCGGTTCCTACACGGATCTGATTTGATCCATGTTCAATCGCAACTGGATAATCAGAAGACATCCCCATGCTTAAGGTATCCATACTTGGATACATTCTGGAATAGGTATCAAACCAAGCTTTCATCCGGTCAAATTCATTTTCAATTATCTTTCGATCGTCTGTATTCGAAGCAATACACATCAGCCCTTTCAGATTCAGGTTTTTCATTTCAGCAATCTGACTGAGCAGTTCGGGAAGTTCTTTGGGATCAAGTCCGGTTTTATTCAGATCAGACCTGGAAACATGAAGTTCAACAAGGATATTCTGAATGACATCATGTTTAGCAGCCTGTTTATTAATTTCTTTAGCCAGTTTTAAGGAGTCCACTGATTCAATCAGATCTACCTTACCAATCAGATACTTCACTTTATTGGTTTGCAAATGACCGATGATATGCCAGGAATAGGATGGATCATACTTTTCCAGAAATTCCTGAACACGGTTTTCTCCGAAAGTTTTAACCCCTAGACGGGCCATTTCATCAATTTCTTCTTTAGAGTGTTTTTTTGAAACTGCAACCAGCTTAACATTATCCAGGTTCAGCAATTCTTTAATCAGTTCTTTATTCATTTTAGGTACCCCCTGCCCGAATAATCAGGCCTATCTATTTCAATTCCGGTAATGATCAATAGATGCTAAAGCTCAAATCCACTCTACTGATCGACAGGAAAAGGAACTTTTATCTAAGATCAGAAAAACGAAATTTCAAAACAGGGTGGCCTGTTTTGGCGTATCAATATGATACCGTAGAGCCGGAGGGATTATACCAAGAAGTTTTGAAGCTTCAGAATAATTCAAAATCCATTCTTCAGACTGCTCTTTAGTAAGAATTAAAGGCATTCGATGATGAAATCGCTCCATGGATGAATTAGCTTCTGTGGTTAAGATTACAAAATCATCTTTCATCCAGATTCCGGCAAGATACATCACTGGATGCCCATTTTCTGTAAATGAAATTCTTTCTTTTGCTGAATTCCATTCATAAAACAGAGCACAGGGGATGACGCAGCGTTGATGATGGAAAGCATTTTTGAACATCCATTTTTCTTCTATTGTCTCTGCCCTGGCATTAATAATTCGTTTTTTCAGTTTTTCAGATAAAAATCCGAAGTGTTTTATGCCTGCTTTGAAATCATTTCCATCTTCATAAATAACTAAAGAGGGATTACTGGGAAAGATCATTCCAAGGTCAAGCTGGCCCTGAATCAATCGAGGTATTTTTACAAAGTTTTCTACTGCTGCCAGAGCTTCTTCATTCATTAAAAAACGACCGCACATAATAAAGTCTCCTGGATAATAGCTTAGCGGGAAAATAAGCTATTTAGATTTGTGTTTGTAAATCAAGATATTGAAACTTCTGCTGTGATTCAGATCTATTTTCTATTTTAGATCCTGTTTTCTGAAATCCCAAAAGTTAGAATCAATGCTATGTTTTTATAGAACTAGAAATGTATCTCAAAGAGCAGAAACAATATCCATTAAAACTTAAAATTATTATTAATTCATTAATAAGCCACATTGTTTTGTTAGACTGTCAATATCGAATGAAAAGTCATAGTTAATGGATAAATCAATCTAATGGAAAATGGCGAAATCAAGTCGGATATCGCAGCTAAGAGACTGTTTGGGAAAGAACCGTAACCTTTTGAAATTTGCATGGGCTTTTATTCCCGGTTATCCCTGAATACCATCAAAGGCGGAAATCTTCTCTGTGCTCCAGCTTTCCTCTCAGGAAAGTCGGAAACGGAAGATTTCCGCCTTTTGTGATTCTGTTGAACTCAGGCA
>NZ_MPJW01000168.1 GCF_001945525.1 Ileibacterium valens | reverse complement strand
GATACCGATACAAAAATAAAACTCTGCAAGATCCATTCCCCACAAAGCAAGGGAAAGGTTGAATCAGCTAACCGATTCGTGGAATGGTTGATGGTTTATAACGGAAAGCTGAATAGTGAAGAAGAATTAATCGAAAAAATTCATCTGTTAAACAGGCAGATTAACAAGGAACCATGCAGAACAACTGGTATTCCCAGAGTCGTCATGTTCCAAAAAGAAAAAGAGCATCTGAAGCCATTGACTAGAGTTCCACTTCTCGAGTCGTATCTCAAGGATGTGGAAACCCAGACAGTGCCACCAACACTGCTGGTCTATTATCAGGGCCACGGATACTCAGTACCTAAAAAATTCATCGATAAACGAGTGAAGATTACTCGAATGAGCGATGAAGTTCAGATCTATTATAACAACCAGCTCATCTGTACTCATCCCATTCGCGAAACTCCAATCAATTATCACCAGGATCATTATGTAGAAGCTTTAAAGGATACGATTAAACCAAAAGAAAACGAAGATGTAGAAAACTATGAAGACAGAATTCGCAAGAAAGCTCTGAAGTCATTGGAGCTGATGAATGAGTTGAAAGGATCAGTGAAGTAATTATTGATTATGATGACGGAACAGATGAAATATGAACGTCTCAAGGAGAACTTAAACCGATTGGGACTGCGTGGAATAGAAATCAATCTGGATGACTATCTCAGATTGAT
>NZ_MPJW01000249.1 GCF_001945525.1 Ileibacterium valens | reverse complement strand
CGGGAGAACATGTCTTCAGATGCAGGACATGAGATTATGGTCAGCCGGAGCATTCAGGCGGAAGGAACCTTCGGAGATCTTAAAGAAAACTACAGATACAGCCGATTGAGACGCCGGGGACTGGAAAACGTAAAATTTGAGGTGCTTATTGTGGCCATGGGACACAATATCAGAAAATTAAACAACAGAAATCGGATGAGTTGCCCAGAACTCGAACGTTATGGAAAATTAAAGGAGCAGAAAAGCGAAATCTGAAAAAGATTATAAACAGTCTTTTTGAGTTTTGGCTCTTTTCAGTGCGTTCAAAAATTGACTTGAGTGGAAAAACACATCATAAAACAGGATTGAATCAGATAAAAAGCATAGAAAAAGGGGCTGTAAATCTCGCTGATGAAAAATCAGTCGAAATTTAACAGCCCCTTTTTTCATTTTGGGAAAATCTGCAATGTCATTAAGTTAAGCAGATAGAAGCGCGAATTGCTCCGCACTTCATAGTGGTGTTCAGAATCTACCAGAAATTTTTATCTGGAATCAGCCATTTTTCGGCTTCAAGCCTCACGAATACGATAAAAACTGAGTGATTTTCCGAACTTTATCGCCTCTTTTTCAAAATTAAGGCATACTGAAAACAGCGATAATGTTCTGTTATCGCTTCGGGATTATTTCTAATCTTGGAAACAGGCTATTTCCAGTGCGAGGTTGAAGCGCTTGAACTT
>NZ_MPJW01000248.1 GCF_001945525.1 Ileibacterium valens | reverse complement strand
TTTGCTCGTCTGTGTCTGAGTCTGTCAAACAGAGGAGCAAAGTAAACCTGCGAAACTGAAATGATCCAGCTGCACAGAGTTCCTGAAGAAACGCTGAACATTCCCATTTCTCTGAACATCGTAATCAGAAGATTGGTGGGAATCTGATAGAGAATCTTGAAGGCGATCGCCATGGCAAGAAATGAGGAGGAAGCCCAGCTTCCGGGCAGAAGCGGCTTTGGAGCCTCGGCCTGAACGGGAGACAGTCCGCATTCACTGAGCGGAGTGTCACTGTCAGCAGCTTTTGCATGACAGTCAGGGCAGCCGTAAGTCACACCCACATACTCAATGACTCTGAGTCTGGGAAGTTCAACCTTAAGCTCGTAACGCAGATGCTTTTCTCCAAACGGAATGAGCTCATGACCACAGTATTCGCAGAACCTTTTGTCCTCATCGAGTTCTCTTACAACCTTTTCCACATCAATACCCATGCGTTCAATCATTTCTTTCAGCGTCGATTTGGGCTTTCTGGTTCGGTTCTTCTTAACAGGCCGATGAGTGTTCAGCTTTTTGGAAGAGTCGGATTCAGGAGCGGAACCAGAAGAAGGAGTGGAGTCAGAATCATTACTGTCGTCATCATCTTTCTTCTTGTTGTCACTGGAACGTTTCTCCGATTTCTTTGCGTAGCGCTGAGCCGCCATCAGAGTGATCTGCTCAGTCAGAGAAGCGATCGTTGTATTGGCTGC
>NZ_MPJW01000104.1 GCF_001945525.1 Ileibacterium valens | reverse complement strand
TGTCTGTAATCTTCTGCTGCTCCTTGTTCTGTCCGGAATATTTCATCATCAGTTCGATGCCATGCTCTTCGCACCAGGAATAATTCTCAAAGCTTCCGTATCCCGCATCTGCCGGAACCATTTTCGGGTATTTTCCATACTGCTCACAGTAGGTCTCGATGGCAGGAATGAAGTCATGGATATCGTTGCAGTTCTGGGAAACATACACTGTCCGGATATAGCCGCTGCTGACTCCAAGCTGAATATTGTAGCCGGGTTTGAAAACATTGGTGTGGTTATAGTAGTCATATTTCATGTGCATGAAGGTCGCATCCGGATCCGTTTTTGAAAAGCTGTTGCGTCCGTCAGCGAGATCTTCGTAGACGGCATATCGAAGCAGCCGGACAGATACCTGCGCAAAATCATCGTGCAGTTTCTGAAGAGGATGTTTTCTGTGCCCTTTTCCAGTGACGATTTTAACGGCTGCGCGCTCTTCAAGCTGAGCAAACAGTGCGTCCAGCTCGAGAAGATAAGATGGATCCGGTTTTCTGAGAACAGATACCCGTTCCGGAAAGCCATTGGATGCAAGCCAGGCGTTCAGCTTCTCGCAGATCTCGATGAGGGATTTCCATGCGGAGGCCAGATATTTCTGAGTGGCCTTTGTCCAGACGAATGTCATCTTGTTGGCGTTGGCTTCAATTTTTGTTCCATCCAGATAAAGGACAGAAGAGTCTATCTGAGGATCATTCTGTT
>NZ_MPJW01000161.1 GCF_001945525.1 Ileibacterium valens | reverse complement strand
CCAGATATTTCTGAGTGGCCTTTGTCCAGACGAATGTCATCTTGTTGGCGTTGGCTTCAATTTTTGTTCCATCCAGATAAAGGACAGAAGAGTCTATCTGAGGATCATTCTGTTCGGCATAGCGGTTGAATTCCGTAAAGAGATCCTCCATGCATGGAGTAAGGCATTCCTTCTGAAAGCGGGAAATTGTACCGTAAGAAGGAGTTTCGCCATTGAAAAGGCAGAGCAGACGGATGTCGTGAGAATAAAGTTCTTCCTGCTGCCGCAAAGAGCAGTAGCCATAAAGAGTAAAAGAAATCAGAGCGGCTTTGAGCATGGCGTCTGCTGGGAAATGGCAGGCTGGCCAGGAGGCAAAAGAAGGATAAAGGGCAAGGTCGAGATAATCATCGACAAAGGAACTGACAGTAGTGAAGACAGAATCCATCTCAATATGAGGGAAGAGAGAATGGAGCAGTGGCAAACGGCCCTGAATCGAGTTATAGTAACTTCTTTATATTTGACGGGTTGCCCGAAACGAAATTGCCTATATACCATTAAAGGCGAAGAATCTTATGGATTCTGAAACTTTCCTCTCAGGAAAGCTGCAGGACGCAAAGAACTTCGCCTTTTTTACATTGAAGTATTATTGATTCAGACTGACAGAGCACAGAGTTCTCTGATTTCATCATTCCAGGGAAGAACGCTGTCAATGACATCAGCCGGTATAACTGAACCGCGCCATTTCTGGAATCTGTTCATCACCAGTTC
>NZ_MPJW01000246.1 GCF_001945525.1 Ileibacterium valens | reverse complement strand
AGTGACCACTGCACTCATATTGTCGGTTTTAAACTCCGAAGGACAGCCTCCCGCTGAAACCATTAAATCAATCAGACACCTGAGGACATCTACTGTTGTCTTTGTTTTTGAAAATATGAATTTTGTAAATCTGGAATAACCATACACAGCCCCAAAGAGATTGAATTCGATGACTTCACCAGTTGTCAGAGTCATTCGCAAGTTTTCTTTCCAGTCAAATTGAACTTCTTTTCCTGGCTCGGTTTCATAACGAATATGAACGAGGCGATTCTGCTCAGCAGCGTCTTTAAGCTTATTGGCTCGAATATAAGCTTTAAATGAGTTGTAACTGGTGAATACAGCAGGATATTTATTTTCAAAGAATTTGTATATTGCCTTTATCGTTGCCGTTGAGTTCGATTCAAACATTTCGCGAATCTCGTTATAATAGGGATCAAATTTTGATTTCTTCTTCTGTCTTGGTTTGGATGGAGCAACTGGATCGTTCCAGAGCTTAGCTGCAGTCTGTCTGGTTATACCCAGCTGACGGCCTACTGCACTGAAGTTGGGTTTTAGCCCCATACAGTTTTCTTTCATTTGAATTATTTCTCCTCGAATTCTATTCATTTGTGCTTTAGATTTACTCATTGGAATGCCCTCCTTGTATGTCACATTCTCCAATATCTAAACATTTCAAAAATGCTCATTCTTAGATAGTGACCCAAGTTTATCGGGCAGGTAAAGCACTTAAATTTCTATTGATTCGCTTGAGT
>NZ_MPJW01000025.1 GCF_001945525.1 Ileibacterium valens | reverse complement strand
AAAAGTTCAAGCGCTTCAACCTCGCACTGGAAATAGCCTGTTTCCAAGATTAGAAATAATCCCGAAGCGATAACAGAACATTATCGCTGTTTTCAGTATGCCTTAATTTTGAAAAAGAGGCGATAAATTGCGGAAAATCACTCAGTTTTTATCGTATTCGTGAGGCTTGAAGCCGAAAAATGGCTGATTCCAGATAAAAATTTCTGGTAGATTCTGAACACCACGATGAAGTGCGGAGCAACTCGCGCTTCTATCTGCTTAACTTAATGACATTGAAAAATTTATACTTTAAAACTACAAAAGCTCCTGTATTTCTTTGATTGATCGATTCGATCAAAAGAAATAACAGGAGCTTTTACCTTTTGGAATTCTCTGATCTTGGATGGTCCTCATAATAGCGTTCCACCAGACTCTTGTGTGGTTCATTCTTTCTTGAATGACAATGAGCAGAGCATGAAGAACAATCACCTGAGCTGCAGGTTCCCTTCTTTCTGATCTGAAGAATAGCCAGAATAAAGAAAGCCACCACAACAATCAGAATGACTATATCCGTCAAATTCATAAACCCTCCTATAACGATTTTTCTTTCAGTAACGAATTTTCTATCGGTTTTCTCTGTAATCTATTTTCTTATGATCTATATTCGGTTTCGATAAGGTTGAGCAATTCAGACTTCTTCAAAAACTGAATCTTTTGTTGAAATTGAAAGTTTCAAAAGAAAATGGTCGGTTGAGTCAAACGCATTCCAGACGATACTACTAACGGTTAAATGATTCTAACTCTTTCGTTTTCAGTTTACTTTTTTCCTCTATTGGCTTCAACTCATTGACGCAATGCTTTTGTCTTCACTAATACCCCAGCAATTCCATGGTCAGAAAAGCATAGTCTGCTTTGTAAACATGCTTTAATTTGGTTAGTAAGGCATTTTCAATTCAAAGTGTATGAAAATGCAGAAAGGAAAGAACGAATATGAACGGATTTTTAAAGAAGATCGAAGAAGATTTAGATAATGCGAAGAAAGGTTTTAACGCCTGGATGGATAAGGTAGATGGAACCGATGAATTCAGGGAAATGCAGCGCCAGCAAAATGCAGAAATGGATAAAATCATTGATTCTGCTCCAGCTGAATATAAAGAACAACTGAAAAAGCAGCTTTCTGTATTTGCCAACGACTGCTTTCAGAATGGATTTACGCAGGGATTTCAGGAAGGTAGTATGTCAGCTTCTTCAGAAATGGAATAGCCTTCGGATTTCATAGACGAAATAAGTATGAACCAAATCACTCGAGCCCAGAAAATATCCAATTTTCTCTTTCTGGTGCTGGCAATTCTCATCATTCTATTGCCATCGTTCTTTGCAAAAGCGAGTTTATGTTTTTTTATCCTGATGATGGGAATCAGTGCCCTCAAATTTCTGATCGATGGATTCAGACTTCATCGATCGCTCGATCTGTTGGCATCGCTGATTTTAATCTTACTCATCGCGGTAGGATTATTCAGCTATGAATATGGATACCACTTTTTGATCGATGCTTTGGGAATCTATCTGGTCGCCTGTGCTCTGGTCTTTTTGATCCAGATGGTCCTTGATCTGAAATCGAACTGTGCCGATTGGAAAGCTGAATTGATGATGGGGATTTTATATCTGCTCAATGGCGGATTGGCAATCTATCTTTCAGGAGATCATCTGATTCTGGTATCGCGTCTGATTGGCTGTTATCTGCTCCTTCAGGCGATCCAGGGATTTATGGAGATGTTCTTTTTTTCCAATCCATATAATGCCAGATATTATGCCTTTCGAAACTGGATGGCCCTGCCCGCTTTTATTGTCGGTATTTTACCAGCTTTATACTATGACCATCTGTTAAGACAAAGACTGGACGACAAAAATCCAGTTCTTCATCTTCAGAAAAGCAGTGATCAGAATCCACCAGATCTATCTGTCTTTATTCATTCAGGTACCTATGGAGCCAGGCTGTATGGTCATATGACTTTTTCGAGAAACCATGTGGCTTATTCCTATGGGAATTATGATGTCAGCGCTGAAAAATGGTTTCATACCATTGGTCCAGGCATTTTCTTTACCGCAGGATCTGAAATCTATTCAAACAACTGTTCTGTCGTCGAACATTCTCCTCAGTTTGAGTTTGGAATCCGGTTAAGTGAAGCTCAGAAGAAAAAATTCGATAACATGGTTTCCGGGATTTTAAATTCGACTGTTCCGTGGAAATGCCCTCTTGAAGAAATTCCTATGGATCAGGTCGATTTGAAATTCAAGGATTATGAAAAGGATTATGAAAAGGATTATGCCAGCCGTCTATGGTATCGGACAGGAGCAGAATTTCGAAAATATGAAGATGGAGAATGGGCCTGGTATTCCCTGCTCGGAAATAACTGCTCTAACTTTGCCTGCGCAAAGCTAAACGAAATCTCTTTAAATATTCCAGTATCGAAAGGAATTGTTTCTCCTGGAGAATTCTTTGAATACTTTGAAGAAGCGTATCAGGATCCAGATTCAAATGTGATCTCGATGACTTTACATTCAGCAAAATTTCCGGAAAGTCTCTTTAATACAATTGACTGATGCCGGTACTGATGTCCTGTTATATCAGATATCCTGGCCACATTCATGCAGGAAAGATAAGCAAATACATAAAACCGGCAGACTTCTTAAAGAGTCTGCCGGTTAGTTTGTTATTTAATTTCAGTTTATTGTTTCATTTTCAGACATCTGCAAGATCTTCATCCAGAGATTTCTGATGGCTGAATAAGGATGTGCAGTATTTGCCATCGAAACAGGCCATGCATAGTCCTACCGGGCAGGCAGCCTGTCTGACTTCGTCTGTTTCAAGAAACTTCAATGAATCAGCGCCAATATACTCACAGATCTCATCGACAGAAAGATTCGCGCCGATGAGTTCCTTACGGGTTGAAGTGTCAACTCCATAAAAGCATGGCCACTGAATCACTGGAGAAGCAATACGAACATGAACTTCCTTCGCCCCTGCTTCCCGGATCAGTTTGACAATGCGCCGGCTGGTTGTTCCCCGGACAATTGAATCATCTATCATCACTACGGATTTATCCTTAACGACTGAAGGAATCGGAGAAAGCTTCATTCGAACTCCACGATCACGCATCGACTGAGTTGGCTGAATAAACGTACGGGTGACAAATCGGTTTTTTACCAATCCAGTTTCCAGAGGGATGTCTGCTTCTTCGGCATACCCCATCGCAGCAGATAAAGAAGAATCAGGAACCCCAATGACAATATCTGCATTTAAATCCTGATCTTTTCTGGCCAGCTGCCGTCCTGTTTCCTTTCGAACGGAATGAACATTCTGTCCTTCAATAACAGAATCAGGTCTTGCAAAATAGATATACTCCATTCCACACATATTCGACGAGCATTCCTTTGGATCGATATACTGATAGGCTTTTGCGAGGCCTTTTTTAAATTCGACGAGCTCTCCTGGAGCAATCGTAATCGAATCGTAAATTCCCATGATTTCAAAAGCACAGGTTTCTGAAGAAATCAGATAGCCGTCTCGATCACGCGTATAGCTGAGTGGTCTGAGCCCATGCCGGTCACGAAAAGCGATGAGATGATCATCCTGCATAATTAATATGGAGTATGCTCCAACCAGCTTACGGGCTGTCTTCATGGCTCTTTCAAGAAGATCTCCGCTTTCCTGATTGATCAGATGGAGAATAATTTCTGAATCACTGGTTCCCTGAAAAATACATCCTTCTTCTTCAAGCTGTCTGCGAAGCTCGAGATCATTGACGATCTGACCATTGTGTACGACTGCGATTTCACCCAGTGGCCCGGTTGCGGCAATCGGCTGAATATTCTGATATTCCTGTCCGCCTGCAGTTGAATAGCGAACATGTCCAATGGCGCAGTCTCCTTTGAGTAATTCGAGTTTCTGCTTGTTAAAAACATCAATGGTCAGACCTTTTCCCTTGATTACCTCAATCACATGATCATTGCAAACGGCGATTCCGCTTGCTTCCTGTCCTCGATGCTGAAGGGAATGCAGACCATAATAAGTCAGTGCAGCCGCATCTTTGAGCCGATAAGCCCCAAAGACACCGCACTCTTCATGGATTTCATCAAACATAAACTTTAGAACAGTCCTGTAATCCGGTTGTTTTCATCAATATCCATATCCAAAGCAGAAGGATGTTTAGGAAGACCCGGCATCGTTAAGATCGATCCAGTCAGGGCTACGACAAATCCAGCCCCTAATGAAGGTCGAAGTTCACGAACCGTAATCACAAAATCCTCTGGTCTTCCCATAACTTTGGGATCATCCGATAAGGACATCTGCGTTTTTGCCATGCAGACTGGAAGCTTGTCCCAGCCATGCTGCTTGAATTCTTCAATCTGTTCTTTAGCTTCCTGAGAAAATTCAACCCCTTTGGCACCATATACTTTTGTGGCAATGGCTTCGATCTTATTTTCAATTGAATCCTTTTCATCATATAAAGGAGCAAACTGGTTGGGCTGATCGGTCAGTTCAATAACTTTTTCAGCCAGGTCCAGCGCACCCTTGCCGCCTTTAGCCCAAACCTGAGAAAGGGACATTGGATGATTATTTTCTTTACACCAGTTCTGCAGCGCTTCGATTTCTGCATCCGTATCTGATTCAAACTGGTTGATCGCTACGATATATGGAAGTCCAAACTGTTCGATCGTATCGATGTGCTTGGCCAGGTTGGCGCATCCATCAAGCATTGCCTGAACGTTTTCTTCTTTGAGATCTTCATAAGCTACATTTCCATGCTGCTTCAAAGCGCGGATCGTCGCTACAATAACAACCGCACTTGGATGAAGACCAGCTTTCCGGCATTTAATATCAAGGAACTTTTCAGCACCTAAATCAGCGCCGAATCCTGCTTCCGTCACAACGTAATCCGCCATTTTCAAGGCCGCTTTTGTTGCAATGGCCGAGTTGCAGCCATGAGCGATATTGGCAAACGGTCCGCCATGGATCAGAACTGGATTGTGTTCAAGAGTCTGAACCAGGTTTGGCAAAATGGCATCTTTCATGACCATAGCCATAGCCCCTTCACATTTCAGATCCTTTACATAAACAGGTTTTCCATCTTTTGAATAGCCTATCAGCATTTGGCCAAAGCGCTTTTTCAGATCCATCAGATCTTCTGCCAGGCATAAGGCGGCCATGATTTCTGAAGCCACAGTAATATTGAAGCCATCTTCACGTTCGATCCCATTGACTCTGGCTCCTTTTCCAATATCTACTCTGCGCAGGGTACGGTCATTCATATCCAGACAGCGTTTAAAGGTGATTCGTTCTGGATCGAGGTTTAATTCATTGCCCTGATACATGTGGTTATCGATCATTGCGCTTAACAGGTTGTTTGCGGTAGTAATCGCATGCATATCTCCTGTGAAGTGAAGATTGATATCTTCCATCGGAACAACCTGGGCATATCCTCCACCGGCAGCTCCACCTTTTAAGCCGAATACAGGTCCTAAAGATGGTTCACGCAAAGCGATCATCGTTTTTTTATTCAGCAGATTCAAGGCATCACCCAGTCCTACTGTGGTGGTCGACTTTCCTTCACCAGCCTTGGTTGGATTAATTGCAGTAACAAGGATCAGTTTTCCATCATCTTCATCTTTTAAAGCATTCAAAGTATCGAAGCCGATTTTTGCCTTGTATTTTCCATATCGTTCTAGAGCGTCTTTAGAAATATTTATTTTTGCAGCCACTTTTTCAATCGGCTCCATTTCAGTCGCCTGAGCAATTTCAAGATCAGTTAATGCCATTCTTCGAGATCCTTTCTTCCGATATCGGTGCGGTAGAAGAGTTCATCACTCTTTACTTTGGAAAGCTCATCATAGGTCTTTTTCATTGCCTGAGGCAGCGTATCTTCCAGGCTGACGATCATTAAGACACGTCCACCGTCCGTTACCAGACCTTTATTAGTTTCTTTGGTTCCCATATGATAGACAAGCATATCATCATCAAGATCATCGAGTCCTTCAATTAAGGCTCCTTTAGTAGAGGAAGCTGGATAATTGGTGCTTGCCATAACAACTCCATGAGCAACTTGATCTGTCCATTTCAGCTTTGGTTTTCTGTTTACCATGACATCTTCAATGGCATCGACAAAATCACTTTCGAGTCTGGCCAGAATGACTTCTGCTTCCGGATCGCCAAAGCGGGCATTGAATTCAATGGTCTTGATGCCATCTTTTGTGACCATCAGACCGCCATACAGGAATCCTTTAAAAGGAACGCCTTCATTTTCTAAAGCTTTTGCCATTGGAATCATGATGGTTTCCATGGTCGTATTGACCATTTCCTCTGTAATTGCCCGTACTGGGGAATAACTTCCCATTCCGCCAGTATTTGGTCCCTGATCGTTATCGGCTACCCGTTTATGATCCTGAGCGCATTCTAAAGGGACAACCAGTGAACCATTGACCAGAGCGATTAATGAAAATTCAAATCCTTCCAGATAGTCTTCGATGACGACTTTGTTTCCTTCAATGCTAAAAGCGATTTTTAAAGCATCGATGGCTTCATCTTCGGTCATGGCCACCGTAACACCCTTGCCTGCCTTTAACCCATTTTCCTTGATGACGATGGGCGCACCATGTTCCTTGACATAACTAACTGCAGCTTCAAACTGATCGAAAGTTTCATAGCCTGCGGTTGGTATATCGTATTTCTTCATTAATCCCTTGGCGAAGTCCTTGGAAGACTCAACCTGAGCCGCTTCTTTTGTCGGCGCAAAGATTTTTAATCCTTCTTCTTCAAATGCATTGGCAATCCCGGCGGCAAGAGAAGATTCCGGTCCGACCACTGTCAGATCAATGTCGTGGTCTTTGGCAAAATTTTTAAGCCCTTCGATATCTTCATCTGAAATATTGACGCATTCAGCAATTTTAGCCATACCAGGATTTCCTGGAGCACAATACAGCTTGCTGCACTTTGCAGATTTGGACAGAGCCAGCGCTAAAGCGTGTTCTCTTCCGCCCTTTCCTACTACGAGAATATTCATTATTTTTCCTCTTTAATCAGGCCAGGCAGGATCCAATTGAATCCTGCCTGAACTGCTTCATTTCTTCATTTCTTAATTCTTAGTTTTTGTTCTTACGATTTTATTCTTAAGCTTTGATTCTGATTTTTCTGTTTCAGATTCCTTATTCAACGATTAGTGTTTGAAATGTCGGGTTCCAGTGAAGACCATCGCAATACCATGTTTGTTGCATTCATCAATGGAAAGCTGATCCTTAATGCTTCCCCCTGGCTGAATAATCGCAGTGATACCTGCTTTTGCAGCTTCTTCAACCGTATCAGGCATTGGGAAGAAAGCATCCGAAGCCATAACAGATCCAGCAGCCTTATCAGCAGCCTGTTCTATTGCAATTTTTGCTGCTCCTACACGGTTCATCTGACCCGCTCCGACACCGATTGTCTGATCATCCTTGACGAGGACAATCGCATTGGATTTAACATGCTTGACCACTTTCCAGCCAAACAGAAGCTGTTTGAGTTCTTCATCGGTTGGTTTGCGGTTTGTTACACATACGAGATCTTCTGCTGAGGCCGAAGCTCTGTCCATATCCTGAACGAGAAGACCATCGTTAACGTTGGTGTATTTCAGTGTATTGTTTGGAGCCAGAGTCGTATCCAGTTCTAGCAGGCGGATATTTTTCTTACGGGTCAGAATTTCCATGGCTTCTGGCGTAAATCCAGGGGCAATGATGATTTCCAGGAAAATCTTCGATAATTTTTCAGCAAGTTCCGCATCTACTGGCTCATTTAAAGCGACGATTCCGCCAAAGATGGATACTGGATCAGCATCATAGGCCTTATCCCAGGCTTCATTGATTGTATTTCCAATACCCACTCCACATGGATTCATATGTTTAAGGCCGACAGCGGCTGGTGTGCCTTCAAAATCCTTCAAGACTTCAATGGCTGCATTTCCATCCTGAATGTTATTGTAGGAAAGCTCCTTCCCATGAAGCTGTTTTGCATTGGCTAAAGAATACTGAGGATTCATGCCTGCATAAAAAGCAGCATGCTGGTGCGGATTTTCTCCATAACGAAGATCCTGAACCTTATCAAAGGTAATGGTCATGCTTTCCGGGAATTCTTCATTGGTTTTCTTTGTCAGATAGTCAGCAATCATAGCATCATAACGGGCTGTATGACGGAAAACCTTAGCCGCGAGTTTTTCACGGGTATCTAATGATGTTTCGCCATTTTCTCTGATTTCAGTCAGTACTTTTTCATAATCTGAAGGATCGCAGAGAACTGGAATATAGCGGTAGTTTTTAGAAGCCGAACGCAGCATGCTTGGTCCGCCAATATCGATGTTTTCAATGATTTCGGCATGACTTACGCCTTCTTTTTGTACAGTTTCCCTAAATGGATACAGATTGACACAAACCAGGTCAATGTCTTCAATACCAAGATCGCGGATGGCTGCCACATGTTCTGGATTATCGCGAACGCAGAGAAGTGCGCCATGAACATTTGGATGAAGTGTTTTTACCCGCCCATCCATAATTTCTGGAAATCCGGTAATGTCCGAGATCGAAATGCAATTGACTCCAGAATCTTCAAGGGCTTTTTTGGTTCCGCCAGTTGAGATAATTTCATAACCGTTTTCCTGCAGGCCTTTAGCGAAATCGCTTAGTCCCGTTTTATCGGAAACGCTGATTAGTGCTCTTTTCATTCTTTATTCCTTTCTGAATATGAACCCATACGGTTCATTTCCTGTATGAATTCTTTGATGATTTCTTTTCTTAATTGTTAATGAACAGATGTTGAGATTTCAGGTTGACTGAGTATACAGTCTTTGCGTCTATTCCTGTTTTTATTACTTGATTTCTATTAATTCACTTCTATTTCTTGATTTCTATTTCTTAAGCGCAATCCCTATCAGATTTTTCAAGAAGGTCTGCAACTTCCTGAATTACGCGGTAGAACAGATCATATTCCTTGGCATGAACGGCCTGTTCAGTCTGTTCAAGGCTCCATGAAGGATCCAGTTCGACTTTTTCCTGACGAATTACCGGACCGGTATCTACACCTTCATCCACATAATGAACAGTTACACCTGTAAACGGAACCTGGGCTTCATAGGCATCCTGAATCGCATGAGCGCCAGGAAAGCTTGGAAGAAGGGCTGGATGAATATTAATGATCTTTGATGGATAGGCATCGAGCAGAGTTTTTCCAATAAAACGCATATATCCGGATAAGACCAGAAAATCTACCTCTTTTTCTTTCAGAACTTCAAGGATGGCTTCTTCATATTCCTTCTTTGAAGGGTAGGCCTTGGGATTAAAGTAGAATTCATCCACTCCATGATTTCTGGCCCTATCTCTTGCATAAGCGTTTTCCTTATCACAGATCACGGCTTTACAATTAACCTTTAATTCATTGGCTTCAATCCGGTTGAGAATTTCTTCAAGATTCGTACCGGATCCGGAGACAAAGACAGCGATGTTTTTCACTTGAGAACCACCTGTCCGGAATCGGTGATCACACCAATCACACTGGATGGCTGTCCTGCTTCACTAAGAAGTTTCTGAATCTTGGCAGCTTCAGATTCAGGAGCTGCAATGACAAAGCCAATTCCCATATTGAAGACGTTATACATTTCGTCATTTGGGATATTGGAATATTTCTGAATGAAATCAAAAATCGCCGGTTTCTCAAATGAATCCAGCTGTATTTCTACACCCTGACCTTCCTTGAGCATTCTTGGAATATTTTCAAAGAAGCCGCCGCCGGTAATATGAGCCATTCCATGAATATCTGCCTTTTTAAACAGAGATTTTACCGGTTTGACATAAATGCGGGTTGGTTCGAGCAGCACTTCGCCCAGCTTCTTATTACCGAGTTCTTCAAAGGTTTCATGAGGATCCAGATGATTGTCCTTAAAAAGAACTTTGCGGACCAATGAGAACCCATTGGAATGAACTCCGGAACTTGGAAGCCCGATTAAAACATCTCCAACTTCTGTTTTTGGAACAATCAGGTGGTCCTTATCGACAGCTCCTACACAAAAACCGGCTAAATCATAATGTTCTGGATCATACATATCCGGCATTTCAGCAGTTTCTCCACCAATTAATGCCGCATCAGAAAGAACGCAACCGTCAGCTACGCCTTTAACGATTTCTTCGATGACTTCCGGATGGTTTTTTCCAACCGCAATATAATCAAGGAAAAACAATGGGCTTGCTCCCTGAACCAGAACATCATTGACGCACATAGCCACGGCATCAATTCCAATGGTGTCGTGCTTATCCATTTCAAATGCGAGCATCAGTTTGGTTCCGACTCCATCGGTTCCACTGACAAGAACCGGATTCGTAAAACCAGCCTGTTCAAGATCAAACATTCCTCCAAAGGCACCAATGGAATCCATGGTTCCTTTGACACGGGTTCTGTCTACATGAGATTTAATTCGACGAACTGAATCATATCCGGCTTCAAGAGAAACCCCTGCTTCTTTATACTGATCAGACATTCAACTATTCCTTTCCTGCAATCTTTCGGATTGCCTGCTATCTGTCTTTTATTTCCTTTTTACATCCTCGACAGCAGCATTCTATCTTTAAGCTCCTGATGATTGATCCCGTATTCAGGTTTGATCAAAATCAGAATCACTTTTTTCGTATTTTTCGATGATTTTGCTTATTCGCAAATTCTAATTTCTTCAGTTTTTGACGGATTGCTTTTGAATTATGCCTTTTGATTTGCATCTTACGACCTGTTTTCTTTATGCTTTTTTCTCGATTTGAATCGATCTTTTATCCAGCAGCTAATCTGGCTGATTCGAAACCATAAAGGACTCTCAAGTCAAAAGAGCAATCCATAAGCAATCAGGCGTTTAAGACTAACCTCTGAATCTTCTTTGTTTTCTGCCAAAGCATTCCAGGCAGGCTTTTGTTGGCAGAAGTTCTTCGAAGTCCTCAACAGACAGAAAGCGAAGGGAATCTGCCTGAAAAAGTTGGCACATTTCCTGTTCTGAATAGGAGGACCCGCATAAATCTTTTTCATCAATGAATTCTGTTCCATGAAAACAGGATGATGTAATAATCGGAGAAGCAATCCGCAGATGAACTTCTTTTGCTCCAGCTTCTCTTAACAACTGACAAAGGCGTCTGGCCGTATCGCCTTTTTGAATCGAGTCATCCACCAGGTAGACCGATTTTCCTTTGACAACTGAGCTGACTGCATTGAGTCTGACTCTCATCCCGGCATCGCGCTGGGCTTTGGTTGGTCTGACAAAAGTACTTCCGATGTACCGATTCTTAATGATTCCCATCTCGTATGGCTTTTTCAGTTTTTCAGCAAAACCAGCGGCAGCAGAAGTCGCCGTATCAGGAACTCCAATCACGATATCCGCATCGATATCTTCACGTTCTGCCAGTTTTTCTCCAGCCCGTTTTCGAATTTCATAGACGGAAAGATTTCCGAAATCTGAATCAGCTCTGGAGTAATACACAGTTTCCATGGCACACGGTCTGCCGGCACTGATTCCCGCCCTTCTTGATTCATAGCCTTCTTTTCCCAGAATAATCAGTTCGCCAGGACGAACCTCTCTGATCTCTTCACATTCAAGAAGACCAAATCCTGCGCTTTCAGAACAGAAGGCATACCCGCCATCCGTCAGTTTTGCAAGATACAGACTTCTGATGCCATCCAGGCTTCGATAGGCGTACATGGTATTTTTGGTCATCACCAGAAAAGTAATACTTCCCTGAATTCGCCCAACTGTCTGTTCAATCCGTTCAATCAGTCTTCCTTCGGAATTCTGAATCAGATGAGCCAGAATCTCCGCATCGCTGGTCCCCTGAAAGATCAGTCCGCTTTCCATCATTTCGGATCGAAGCTTCGCATTATTTAACAGCATGCCAGAGCACACCAGGGAAAAAGGTCCCTGATGTGCCCGGACATTGACTGGCTGCAGATTTTCTTCCTGCCTGTCATCCGGAGTTTTCATTCGAACTTGGCCAATTGCCTGAAAGCCTTTGAGTTCTTCCAAATGATCGGGTTTAAAAATTTCTGAGAGCATCCCCAGGCCTTTTTCATTGAAGATTCGCTCTCCATTGGCACTGGCAATACCGCAGGCATCCGGACCTCGATGCTGGATGCAGTGAAGCATGTAATAAATCTGACTGCTGGCTGATTCATTTTCTGGAATCACAATTCCGGCAATGCCAGAAGCATTCTGAACAATTATTTTTCTCTCCATTGTTCTGATCCCATTAACGGTGAGTGAAGAAGCGAACACCGTTTTCGAAAATATTCTGGTTTCGATCACCGGAAATATTCTGGAACAGTCCTTCCTCATACCGTTCGGAATGACCCATCTTGCCAAGAATTCGACCATCAGCGGACAGGATTCCTTCGATCGCCCTGGCACTTCCGTTAATATTATGGTTTCCGTTCATGGTAGGAGTTCCTTCTTCGTCGACATACTGGAAAGCAATCTGCCCATTCTTCTCGAGTTCATCGAGCATTTCTTCACTGGCCATGAACTTGCCTTCTCCATGACTGACGGCAATGGAATGAGTCTGTCCTGGTTCGAAATTCTGAAGCCATGGTGATTTGGTGGAAGTAACCCGGGTCTTCACGATATGGGAAACGTGACGGTTGATATCGTTTCTGAACAGAGTTGGTGAGTTTTCGTTGAGTGCAGTCGTATCGGCATATGGAAGCAGACCACTCTTTACAAGAGCCTGGAATCCATTGCAGATGCCCAGAATCAGACCATCGTTTTCTCTCATTTCATCAATGGCTTTGGCGATGATCGGATTTTTCAGAACGCTGGCAATGAATTTACCGGATCCATCGGGCTCATCCCCTGAAGAGAATCCACCGACAATCATCAGGATCTGTGCTTTGGAAATCTCATCGGCAAGTCTCTGGATGGATTTCTGAATGTTTTCAACGCTCTGGTTATTGAAAACTACGGTATGAACTTCGGCTTTAGCCCGTTCAAACTGAATCTTTGTATCAATTTCACAGTTCTGTCCTGGGAAAACTGGAATAACGACAACTGGTTTATCAATCTGAACTTTGGAGTATTCCTTTTCACCTTTCGAAAGCTTCGTATCGATGGTTTCATGATTGTCTTCATTGACGCTTAACGGATAAAGTGAAGAATACCTCTTTGTCCAGGCTTTAAATGCTTCATCAATTGGATGGGATTTTCCGTTGATGATAATTTCCTTATCAGTGCAGGTATGTCCAACCAGTTTCCAATTCTCATGGTCGACTGGTTTGTTTGTCTCTACCAGAATGGATCCAGGACGATAAAGCGTTGGATGTTCATCTTCAATCTCAACACCAATTTCGTTTCCAAAAGCCATCAGTGCTGCAGCAGCCGAAAGTCCACCCTGGCGAAGAGCTCTAGCGGCTGCAATATTGCCGGCCTGATTTTCTTCAACGATGGATTCAAAATTGTTTCTGATTTCTTCATAATCCGGTTCATGGTTTTCTTTTAAATGATGTTCGACCAGATAAACCGGATGATTGGCTTCTTTAAAGGCTGAGGAGATGACCGAATTCATGTTTCCGGAAACGACCGCAAAAGTGACCAACGTTGGCGGAACGTGAATCTGATTGAAGGTTCCAGACATTGAATCCTTACCTCCAATCGAAGGTGTTCCCATTTCCATCTGCGCTTTGAGCAATCCAAGCAGAGCCTGTAATGGAGCTCCCCATTTTTTTGAATCAAGGCCTAAGCGTTCAAAGTATTCCTGATTGGTCAGGCGGGCCTTTTTTGGATCTCCGCCCATGCTGACCAGTTTGGCAAGGGCTTCAATGACTGAATATTGAGCACCAAGCCATGGTGAATATTTGGATAAGGATGGATTGTATCCATAAGTCATATAGGAGACCGTTTCAGTAAAGCCATCTACAGGAAGTTTCTGTACGGATCCCTGTTCAGGAGTATGCTGTGTTTTTCCACCAAAAGGCATCAGGACGGTGCTCTTACCGATGGATGCGTCAAACATTTCGGCAAGACCAATCTGAGAAGCCACATTGGCCTGCTGCAGAACTTCAGTGAGCGGCTGATCGGTTTCTTCAAAAGGTCTGTCCGGATAATCGGTGGTTTCAACGTCAACATCCACATGCATCCGAACTCCATTGGTATTTAAGAAATCGCGGCTCATATCCACAATCGTCTGATTTCGCCAGTTCATCACCAGGCGGTTTTCATCACTGACTTCAGCCACGACCACACATCCAAGATTTTCCCTGGCGCATTCTTCCTTGAATTTCTCCAGGTCTTCAGGTGCAATGCAGGCAGCCATGCGTTCCTGTGATTCTGAGATGGCCAGTTCTGTCCCATCAAGTCCTTCATATTTAACGGGAACGACATCCAGGTTAATTTTCAGACCATCAGCGAGTTCTCCAACGGCTACGGATACTCCTCCGGCTCCAAAGTCATTTGCCTTTTTAATCAATGTGGTTACTTCAGGGTTTCTGAACAGTCTTTGAAGTTTTCTTTCAGTTAAGGCATTTCCCTTTTGTACTTCAGAAGAGCATTCTTCAAGAGATGAATCATTATGTTCCTTACTTGAACCAGTGGCTCCTCCAATACCATCACGTCCTGTGGCTCCTCCGATCAGAACAATCAGATCGCCTGGCTGTGGGTTTTCTCTTTTTACATTGGATTTTGGAGCGGCACCAACCACTCCTCCAAGTTCCATGCGTTTAGCGGTATATCCTTCATCAAAGATTTCTTCGACAAATGTCGTAGCCAGACCAATCTGGTTTCCATAAGAGGAATAGCCATGGGCAGCCGTTTTGGAAATCTTTGACTGTGGAAGTTTATGTTCCATCGTCTTTTCAAGTGGAGCTGTAATGTCTCCAGCCCCGGAAATACGAACTGCCTGATAAACATAGCTTCGTCCGGAAAGCGGATCCCGGATAGCCCCGCCAATGCAGGTCGCAGCCCCACCGAATGGTTCGATTTCGGTTGGATGGTTGTGTGTTTCGTTTTTGAACATCAAAAGCCAGGGTTCTTTTTTTCCATCCACATCTACTTCAATTTCGATTGAGCAGGCATTGATTTCATCGCTGACTTCTTCATCATCAAGCTGATGACGATTTCTCATGGTCCGTCCAGCAATGGTTGCCAGATCCATCAGTGTGATCGGTTTTTCGCTGCGGCCATTTTCATTTCGTAAATCGAGGTAAAGCTTCCAGGCTTCTTCCATCTGTTCCTTGAAGCGTTCGTCATTAAACGTTACTTTTTCAAGAACGGTTTCAAAGGTGGTATGACGACAATGATCTGACCAATAGGTATCCAGAACGCGGATTTCTGTCATTGTCGGATTTCTTTTTTCGGTATTTTTGAAATAGTCCTGAATGAATAAAAGATCGAGTTTGCTCATCGCAAGACCCAGTTCACTGACCATTTTTTCAATCTCATCTTCGTTAAGATCAATAAAGCCTTCCAGAACTGGAACATCCTTAATCTGTGCGGATTGTGAATCATCAAGAATGGTTAAATCCTTTTTGCGGGCTTCAACCGGGTTGATCTGATAGTGTTCAATTTTTTTAAGATCTTCATCACTGACATGATCCATCACCAGAGCGGTCCCTGAATGGATTCGAATGTCATTTTTATTGTTGAAAAGCATCAGACACTGTTGTGCTGAGTCAGCGCGCTGATCGTACTGACCTGGCAGATATTCATAGGCTAGAACCTTCTGTTCTTCGCCCACAGGCAGCTCTTCAAAAATTTCATCGGTCACTGCTTCTGCAATAACATTCTGTTTCAGAAGATCAATATCTTCCTGGTCTGCATTGTAAATATCGTAAATGTTGTACTGGATCAGATTAAAATCATCATCCAGTCCAAAAGAGTTTCTGAGGTTTTCAGCCAGTGACTGACTTTCAACCTGATAATCTTTTTTCTTTCGTACAAATAAACGAATATCCATGAAAGTAGAATTCCTTTTCTCTGTTCTATCTTTAATTCCATTCAGGGCTCATGGATCAAAACGCTCTATAAAAACCTTGCTTAATCTCTGCAAGATTTTATCGCTCAAAAAACCTGATGATTTTTGTTGCTCATAAGCTTGAATGGCTGATTGTTATCATTGGTTTTGCCTGATTTTTGTTTTTTTTTACAAATCCATCGTCAGATTTTTGATCAGGCTGGGCTTCACTTCTAAGTCTTTTTGATTCTTTTTGGCAGCGATTTAAAACGATTTATCCGTCTTTTTATTCAGTTTAGATAAGAGTCATCTAATACCGCTTTTGCCTGAGCTTTTTTAAAGGCAGTTAATGTGTCAGCCAGCTTTGGATCCTGCAAAGCCATAATCTGAGCGGCTAAAATCGCTGCATTTTTTGGACCCGCCTTCCCGATAGCTACAGTAGCTACCGGAACTCCACCAGGCATCTGAACAGTGGAAAGCAGTGAATCCATTCCGCCTAACGCACTGGTCTGAATTGGAATGCCAATGACCGGAAGGATGGTTGAGCTGGCAAGAACTCCTGCCAGATGAGCGGCTCCGCCTGCTGCGGCGATAATCACTTCATAGCCAGATTTTCTGGCATTTTCTGAAAGTTCAATCACAGCTTCCGGAGTACGGTGCGCTGAAAGAATTCGAACGGTATATCCAATTTTGAATTCATCCAGCTGTTTCATGCATCCTTCCATGGCCGGAAGGTCAGAACGGCTGCCCATAACAATCAGGACTTTTGAATTTTCCATAATATCCTCCAAATGTTTCCTTTACATTCTCTTCTTTATTGCTGATTCAATTACGCCATCAATTCGTTGATTCCTGCAAAGCCGGAAGGTTGAATTCGGAATGGCTTTCTAAAATCAACTCAAAATTTTATATTTCCATCATTCGGTCTTATAAAGCAGCAGCTTTAAAGCCTGATATCGTTTTCATTCCATTTTTTATATTCGTTTTAGCAATGAAAAAAGCGTCCCCTGTGATGAAGGCACGCTGAAAAAGGCTTTTGACAGATTAGCTTTTGAGTGAGCAAAGATAAGACCATACCTAAGACCTCCAAAAGAAGTGAAGCTGCTTGCATTCTCATCCTACTAAAGCTGAACTCTCATTTTCAAGAATTGATAAAATATTCGTGAAAATTATGGGATTATTTCATCAGGAAAGACGTTTTCGTTGTTTTTGCATTGTTTTGAATATCGTTTTCAGAAAACAATGTACACCACTTTTCAGACACAATTTCGTTTTTCTCTTCAAAGATGTTTTTTATCGCCTATAATGCAAGTGAAAACGGGAGGAAATCATTCTAATGGAACAAAAGGATATGATTTATGAAGGCAAAGCCAAAAAAGTCTTCAACACAGACAATCCTGAAATTGTGATTGTCGATTATAAAGATGACGCGACAGCTTTTAACGGGTTAAAAAAAGGAACCATCGCCGGTAAGGGAGCCATCAATAACCGGATGACGAACTACCTGATGAAAGTTTTAGAAGAACAGGGCGTTCCGACACACCTTGTAAAAGAGATCGATGATCGCAGAACTGCTGTGAAAAAAGTGGATATCGTTCCGCTTGAAGTCATCATCCGCAACCGAGCCGCCGGCTCTTTTTCCAAACGTCTTGGAATTCCTGAAGGCAGTGATCTGAAATGCTCCACCCTCGAATTTTCCTATAAAGATGACGATCTGGGCGATCCGCTGATCAACAGCTATATGGCAAAGGCCATCGGCGCAGCCACTCAGGAAGAAATCGACCTGATCAGCCAGTACGCTTTTAAGGTCAATGATGTACTGAAGGAATTCTTTGCCGGAATTGGCATTGAATTAATCGACTTCAAACTTGAATTTGGTAAAACAGCTGACGGCACAATTGTTCTTGCCGATGAAATTTCACCAGACACCTGCCGTTTCTGGGATATGAAAACCGGTGAAAAACTGGATAAAGACCGTTTCCGCCGCGATCTGGGCGATCCGGAAGGTGCCTATAAAGAAGTCTTTGCCAGACTGGGATTTGGTGCATAATGAGTGATAATACCATTTTTCAATCCCCATTTTCGGCTCGCTATGCCTCTAAGGAAATGCAGCATCTATTTTCCAATGAGAAAAAATTCCGGACCTGGAGAAAGCTCTGGATTGCATTAGCTGAAGCTGAACAGGAACTTGGGCTCGATATTACGGACGAACAGATTCAGGAACTCAAAGACCATGCGGATGATATTAACTATGAAGAAGCAAAAGCAAGAGAAGCCATCGTCCGTCATGATGTCATGTCTCATGTTTATGCCTATGGACTGCAGTGTCCCAATGCCAAGGGAATTATCCATCTTGGAGCCACCAGCTGCTATGTTGGAGATAATACCGATCTGATCATCATGCATGAAGGTCTCGAGCTTCTGCAAAGCAAGATTGCGGCAGTTCTTGCCAACCTGAAAAAATTTGCGCTGGAATATAAAGATATGCCCTGCCTTGCCTTTACCCATTTTCAGCCGGCTCAGCCAACAACCGTTGGCAAGCGCGCGGCTTTATGGGCACAGGATCTGATGATGGATTATGATGAAATCCAGCATCTTCTAGACAATAAAAAATTACTCGGTCAGAAAGGAACAACTGGAACTCAGGCTTCCTTTATGGAACTTTTTGACAATGATGAAGATAAAGCCAGACAGATCGATGGACTGATCTGTAAAAAGATGGGCTATGACGATTACTTTGCGGTTTCCGGACAGACCTATTCTCGTAAATATGATTCCCAGGTTATGAACGTACTTTTAGGAATCGCTCAGTCGGCTCATAAGTTCTCCAACGACATCCGTCTTCTTCAGCATAAAAAGGAGATGGAAGAACCCTTTGAAAAAGGACAGATTGGATCTTCCGCCATGGCTTACAAACGCAATCCCATGCGTTCTGAACGGATGGCTGCCTTAGCCAATTATCTGATTGCCGATTCAATCAACCCGGCAATCACTGCTTCTACGCAATGGTTTGAAAGAACTCTGGATGACTCCGCCAATAAGCGTATTGCCATGGCTGAAGCTTTTCTGGCAGCTGATGGAATTCTTGACCTCTATCTGAATATTACCGATGGATTGGTCGTTTATCCCAAAGTGGTGGAAGCTGACCTGAGAAAAGAACTTCCATTTATGGCGACGGAAAACATCATGATGGATGCCGTTAAAGCCGGTGGTGATCGCCAGGAACTTCATGAAGCCATTCGCGAACACTCCATGGAAGCTGGACGTCAGGTTAAAATGGAGGGCAAGGAAAACGACCTGCTTGAGCGCATCAAAAACGATCCCCGCTTTAATATCACGGATGAGCAGCTTGAAACCATTCTTGATCCATCAAGATATGTAGGCCGGGCACCTGCGCAGACTGAAGAATTTTTTGCAGAGTATATTGATCCGATTCTGGCAAAACATCCGGAAACGAAGAATATTCATGCAGCAATTAATGTTTAGTATTGACTTGTAATAGCTGACTGAATATTCAAACCAGTCATCTTCAATCCTGAAGGAAAAATTTATCGGATTGACTGATCAATAATGGATCAGTCAATCCTTTTTTCTTTTCTATTCAGCTGTCTATTCAAACCATGCTTGATTTTGGCAAAGTCAGTTTACTTGTGTAAAAAGATGAATAGATTGACAATATATTCATGAAATACTCACGGAGGTGATTGTATGTCAATCAAATATGTTGAAAATCAGGCTGACTTTGAAAATATCATCGATCAGAATCAGTATGTTCTTGTAGAGTTTTTTGCCACCTGGTGTCCGCATTGCCAGGCTTTTGAACCTGTATTAAGCGAAGCATCCGATCAGTTAGCAAATGAAGGTGTTATCGTAGCTCAATGTGACGTTGATCGTCTGCAGCAGCTCGCTAGCGACTTTAATGTTGAGGCAACCCCAACATTATTCTTTATCAATAACAAAAAAGTGGTCCTTGAGCATGAAGGTGAAATGTCTATGGAAGAAGTAATCAGTTTTGCCAATCAGGGGAAAAACGCTTAGTCTCTGCCCATACCAGGAAATTACGAACTTCTTTGACGAAGCATCACTTTTTTAAAGACTTATACAATCGACAAAAGGAATTTATACAATTTCTAATAAAACCGGCAATCCCGTCTAATCAGAGAGGATTGCCCGTTTTTTTTCGAAGGTCTGATCGTTACAAATAACGAATCAAATCTGACAATTCAATCGAATAATCCTTCAGATTAATTCGAAGCTCTTCAAGAATACCAGTGATGTCCTCTGCCTGAATCAAAACTTTAGCTGGCATCTTTTCAAAACAGAGTTGTTCAAGCTGAAGTGACAAATCGTTTCTTTCCAATAGAAGCTGACTGATTCTGTTTCGAATTTGAATTTGTCTGTCGCGTTCAGTTTTCGATTGGCATCTGTACTCAAAACCTTCATAGGCTTTCTGTATTGATTTGTAGCCAAATCCTTGCGAATCGTCCAGAATTTCATTTGTGATCGGATCAATAATCACATACCTTCGATCAGTTGATTGTGACAGTTCCTGATCCAGGACTGCCATATAAGGATTCATTTAACTCCCTCCTCCTCTGCAAGATCAGCCTATCAGCCAATAAGACATCATTTATGCAGGTATCTAAAAGTTACTGAAAGATGGAATAATATTTTCATTTTGTCGTTTGAAATATCTGAAATCTGTTTTAGTGAAGTTAACAGAATGAATAGGAGTATAACAGAACGAACATACGGAGAAAAAAATAAACAAGTGAAAGAAATCCAAAGAAGTGAGAGCTAAAGAAAAAGACGCCATCACTGGCGCCTTTAAAAGCAGAAAAACAGTTTTACATTTTAGCTTTGCCAGTTTGAGGATGTTTCAGCAAAATACAGACTAGAGCTGCAGAAAATGTAATTCCTGCAAAAACCCAGAACCAGCTGCTGAAGATAAAGACCTCTGAATAGATCATCGGGGAATTTATTCTCCATAACGAGACTAAAGCAGCTATTCCAATTTCAACCAGCAGGATTCCAGCTGCAGCTGACAATAATGGGATGGAATGTTTTTTTATTGCATTTAAGGCGAAGGCAAAGAATGTTAATGAGGCAGTCAATACCATCTCATAATCGGAAGCTGTTCTAAGCGAAAGGTAGAACTCAATTTTCTTTTCTGTCTCATTAGTGATTTCACCGACTAAGGTATACAGAGTCTGTTGGCTGTAGTCTCTAAAAAACAGGAAGATCAAAAATGTAATCACAGAAGCAGTCAAGCAAATTTTAAAAACGCGTTTTGTCATACATTTCTCCTTTTCTGAATACTTTAGATTCAAATTTATAGCTATTATTCATATACCAACAACCTTATATAACACCTTTTACTTTTATAAACATCTTTTCATATTAATTAAAACCAGTATAAATCAAAAAAATATTCCAAAATAATTTTTTCAGTATTCAATCTTACAATTCGCTATTTGCCATATTGTACGGTCTTTTTGCAAATCTAGAGCAGAAAAAAAGACCATCCTGAACGGACAGTCATTAAGATTAATATTCGTGTGAAGAATTAGTTTAAAGCGGCTTTAGCAGCTTCAACGACTTTTGCGAAACCTTCTGCATCATGGATAGCCATTTCAGAAAGCATTTTGCGGTTGATATCGATGTTAGCCAGTTTTAAGCCGTGCATCAGTCTCGAATAAGAAATGTCGTTCATTCTGGCAGCTGCGTTGATACGAGCAATCCAGAGTTTACGCATGTTGCCTTTGAGCTTTCTACGGTCATTGTAAGCATATTTGAAGCTATGCATAACCTGCTCATTAGCGGTTTTATATAAAGTGTGTTTTGAACCAAAGTAACCTTTGGCAAGCTTTAAGACTTTTTTTCTTCTTCTGCGGGAAACAATTCCACCTTTTACTCTTGGCATCTATTTTATCCTCCCTGTTCTACTTCACCAGCATGTCTTTGATGCGTTTGTAATCAGACTTGTCAACGAGACCGGCTTTAGCCAGCTGACGGCGCTGATCTTTTGTCTTACCGTGGAAACGGTGAGATGTGTAAGCGTGATGTCTTTTCAGTTTGCCAGATCCGGTAACTTTTACGCGTTTTGCTAGACCTCTGTGGCTTTTCATTTTTGGCATGTTCTATTCCTCCTTAAGTAATCTTCTTCAGGTTTATTTCTTTTTCTGAGGAGCCAGAATCAGGGACATTGTATTCCCTTCAAGTGATGGTTTCTTTTCAACTGAAGCAATGTCGCTGAGCTGTTCAAGAAAATCATTCATGATCTGCTTGCCGACTTCCTGGCGAGTCATCATTCGTCCGCGGAATCGCATATCAATCTTCACCTTCATGCCCTGTTCAATCCATTTGCGGGCCTGGCGAAGCTTGGTTTCGAAATCATGCGTATCGACAACAGGGGAAAGACGAAGTGCCTTCAGCTCCACTGTATGCTGTTTTCTCTTGGCTTCCTTGGCCTTTTTCTGCTGCTCGAAATGATATTTACCATAATCGAGAATTTTGCAGACAGCAGGACGAGCTTTTGGAGCAACACATAAGAGATCAAGATTCTGACGATAAGCAATTTCCAATGCTTCTCTTTTGCTTTTAACTCCAAGCTGATCCCCATTCGAGTCAATCAGGCGGACTTCTCTGAAGGGAATCTTTTCATTGAACAGATCGTCATTGACGTTGTTCGGGGCAACTTTACGGTTGTTGATAATTGAATACCTTCCTTTCGAAATTTTGAATCTTCAAGCAATAAAACAAAAACTTAATTGTAGATTTGTAACTATTGTTCGGCCATTTCTGATAGAATGGCATAAAAAAAACGGGATTTTGCACCCATCCCGATCACAAAAAAGATTGCGAACTGGCGTTGACCCATATGCCTTGCATATCAGGTGAGAAGGGGTGCTTCTACTTTCCATTTCTTTACCCAAAGAGATTACCACTCTTAAATTCAAAAATCAAGAAATAAACTTTAAACAGCAAAAACTCCTGATTCATTGTTATCTTTCAAAACATTTCAGAACTTTAACGAGCTCATATCAATTTTTATAAAATCACTTCTGCTTTTTTCGATTAATAGATTTGTCTCCAGTTCAGCAGAGAATATGTTTTGTTTATTGAGCAATAATTTTGTTGTGAATTCTGATATTTAAGTTGTTTACAGACTAAGCGAAATAAAGTCCATTGGTAATAGGGCGTAGTTTATCAATGAGTCTCCAGTAATCTGGTAAGTTTTTATTGCGAAACCAACATACAAAAAGAGTAAACTTGGTCATTAAGCTTACTCCTAAATTTTCAAATTCTTGAATCACAATCCATATCGCAGAGAAACCAATATTATTAAGACTGCATACCGCTTGATCCAGAGATTTTTTTCTTATTACTAAAACATATCAATGTCATTAAGTTAAGGAGTGTCTTCCATGCGGAATTCGCTCCTCTTTTTTTTGATTTTTAACACAAGCAGTGGAGTTGCTCCAAAAGTTTATAAATTATCCGAATATGGCACTTGACAGACCGAAGCTCGGAACTAATCCATAATCCGAAGGATTTCGGAGGTGGTTATTTTGACCCATTCGAAATCCCCTAAACAGTATCGCCAAATCTTCTATTCTTACCTGGACGGTCTGGCAGACTGCCCGGATCGTTCCCTGATTGAAGGCGAAGCCTTCACGCGAAACAGAAAAATTGGCCTTTCCCGTATTGCTCGTTTTATCGCTTCTCTGACAAGCGGCTCTATTCGCCAGCAGAATCTGACTTACTTCAAGACGCATAAAATCCAGGTCACTGACTCTGCCATATGTCAGGCTCGAAGCAAGTTCGACCACACAGTTTTAAAGATCGCCTGTCTGGGCTTTACTGATGAGCTTGTTCAGGAATCTCCTTTATTCAAAGGAAAATACAGACTCATTGGCGTAGACGGATCCAACTTTCCAATCCTGCCCAATCCTGATGAACCTCAGAACTGT
>NZ_MPJW01000245.1 GCF_001945525.1 Ileibacterium valens | reverse complement strand
ATTGAAACTTCGGTCGCTGTCAGTGATTTCAATCACCGGCTTTGGACTCTCGTCTGATCCTTCCAAATCCAGGAAGACCGTCCTGTCAATTTCTACGAATTCAAGAGCCGCTGAAGCAGGCGATACGGCGGCAGCTTTTCTGCGCCAGTACTGGAAGGTGGATAAAGCCAGGCCGTTTTGGACGCAGAAGCCAGCCTGAGTCAGACCTGACACCTGATATTGATCAACCAGGTTCATCCACTGTTCCTGATTCAGTTCACGGGATTTGGAAAACAGATAATTATGCATAAAATCCTCCAGTTCTAGTCGAATACAGAATATCGACTGGAACCGGAGGATCTAAGCCCATGCAAATTTCAAAAGGTTACGAGGAATCTCTGAAGAAAATGGATCTTCTTGCCGGAAAGGTGAAATAGAGGAGCTGAGAATGATGACAGAACAGAAGAAATACAGACGGCTGGTCGATAACCTGAGCAGTCTCGGACTTAAAGGAATGGAAATCAACCTGGATGAATACCTTGAGCAGATTGGAAACAAGGAAAAGTCAGTGATAGAAGCTTTGTGTGAACTTACAGATATCGAAATGAAGCTGAAGACTGACCGTGCAATCCATGGCTGCGTCAAAGTGGCCAACTTTCCGTTTCTGAAGGAGATGAAGGACTTCGACTTTTCATTTCAGCCTTCCATCAATGAAGGCCAGATCCGCGGCTTTGAGAATCTGAAATTCCTTGAGCAGAAGCAGAATATCCTTTTTA
>NZ_MPJW01000242.1 GCF_001945525.1 Ileibacterium valens | reverse complement strand
CTCAGAAAAGAGAAGAAACAGGAATCTGTCTGGAGCAGACCCGTGATAACAGGTTCAAGCCGGACAGGAAAGATATCTGTAACTATTGAGAGGAATATTAGATAGTTGTAGATATTTAGTAGCGGAAAGGCTACCATTGTCCAGACTAAATCTCGAAGCCTAATGGATTAAAATTCTAATGGATTAAAACTATGGATATTTAGTCTTCATGAAGAGTATCTACTGCTTTAAATATAACTTCTACTGACCAGAAGCAATCCAGAGCCCCTTTAAATCTCCTTAAGGATTCTTATTTAAATATTTTATGAAGAATGAAAGTAAGTTCTTTATATTGGACGGGTTGCCCGAATTGAAATTGCCTATATACCATTAAAGGCGAAGAATCTTTTGAATTCTGCAGTTTTCCTCTCAGGAAAACTGCAGAACGCAAAGATCTTCGCCTTTTTTACATTGAAATATTATTGATTCAGACTGACAGTCCGCAGAGTTCTCTGATTTCATCATTCCAGGGAAGAACGCTCTCGATGACATCAGACGGAATGGCTGACTCACGCCATTCCCGGAACCTGTTCATCACCAGTTCGAGATACTTGAGGACATTCAGTCCGCAGCGCCTGGCTGTCTTGGTTATGGAAGACAGCACTGTCAGCGCTCTGGCCCCGTCTTCACTGTACGCAAACAGCCAGTTATGACAGCCTCTTGCGATAGAGACAAACGCTTCTTCCACACTGTTGTTATGGGCCGCAACCAGCGGATCAT
>NZ_MPJW01000197.1 GCF_001945525.1 Ileibacterium valens | reverse complement strand
TAGATATCTAACCAGGGTAAAGAACAATGAACAAAGCTTACAAATTCAGAATCTATCCAGATAAAGAACAAGAAATTCTCTTTGCGAAAACCTTCGGCTGTGTGCGGTTGGTTTACAACTATTACCTCGACAAAAGAATTCAGCAGTACCAAATGGATCAATCCACTTTGAATTACACCTGGTGTGCTAATGACATGGCGAAGTTAAAGAAAACTGAAGAGTATAGCTTTCTCAAAGAAGTGGACAGCATCGCACTGCAGCAGTCTGTTTGTCATTTGGATGCAGCTTTCCAGAACTTTTTTAAACGCTCCAAATCTGGCTTTCCAAAATTCAAGTCGAAGAAGAACAGCCGAAAGAGTTATTCGACGAACTGTATCAATGGCAATATTGCTATTAAAAACGGCTGCATCAAGCTTCCAAAAGTGGGTCTTGTCAAAATCAATCAGCATCGTTCGATCCCTTCGGATTATAAACTGAAGTCTGTAACGATAAGCCAGAGTCCAAGCGGAAAGTACTATGCGAGCGTTTTGTTCGAGTATGATAAGCAAGTACAGGAACAGACGCCGCAATCTTTCATCGGTCTGGATTATTCCATGCATGAGCTGTACAAGGACAGCAACGGCAATGAGCCCAAATATCCAGGATATTACCGCCAGGCTGAAAAGAAGCTCAAAAGAGAGCCACGGAAACTTTCACACATGGTCAAAGGCTCAAACAACTGAAATAAACAGCGAATCAAAGTCGCTAAACTTCATGAAAAAA
>NZ_MPJW01000241.1 GCF_001945525.1 Ileibacterium valens | reverse complement strand
CTTTCAAACAGCGGTTTAAAGTAGGTCTGAGCACATTCGTTCACCCAGGAATTCAGGGCTGAAACAGAAGGAGCATAGAAGTCAAGATCGGAAAAGATAGACCGTATCCGGTTGACGGGCAGCTGATACAGTGCCTTGAGGGTGATGACAAGCGCCATCAGAGAGGGAGAAACCCATTTTCCAAAAAGGAGTGATTCGGGAGCCTTTGCCATGACCGGGTGAATATCAAACTCGCCTGGAAGATAACGCGGATCCCGGCTCTTCCTTTTACATTCGGGACAGCCGTAAGAAACAGAATAGTGCCGGATGATTTCCAGTTTTCCTGGAATGTATCTGACTTCATGACGGACCAGCTTTCTGCCGATCGGAGTGAGTTCCGTACCGCAGACGGAACAGATTCTCTGGTCTTCAGACAGTTCGTGAAGTTCATCTGTGACAGGAAGGTTCATCTTTTTAATAAGATCTTCCAGAGATTCCTTCGGCTTACGGGCTTTGGAACGAACAGGCCGTTTCCTTGCGGAAGCTCCGGGAGCAGGGGTTTCGGCAGAAGGACCGGATGGCTGGTCATGATCGTCCTTTTTATCTGGCTTTCTCTTTTCAGAACTCCTGCCATACTTCTGAGCAGCCATCAGCCTGATCTGAGCAGACAGATCAAGGATCGTGGCATTTGCCTGATCCAGCTGCTCTGTGAGGCTCTTAATCAGTTTTCTGTTAGCTTCATTCTCTTCCTGGCTCTTCTCATACTGAATGGTCAGCTTGTTAATGG
>NZ_MPJW01000240.1 GCF_001945525.1 Ileibacterium valens | reverse complement strand
CTCTTTGAGCCAGGCATAGTCTTCGCTCTTTTTAAGCTTTGTCAGCTCCCTGCGGATAGAGCTTTCCTTGATGGACCATGATCCGGTCTGTTCATGGTGCTCCTTCATCCTTCGAACGAAATAGTTATGTGCTTAGCGGGCTGTCCCTGCAGACTTGAAAAACAGCTTTTCCTGCTCAGGTGTCGGCAGAAGCCGTATCTTCCTTGCCATCTTCATCTGACTCTGCCTCCCTTTTTTTCACTTGGGCGATCAGTTTCTTTGTTTTCTTCGATCTTTTGCCATACAGCCGGTTCGCAAAGACAGTGATGATCTGGATCAGGTCTTCTGTCAGTTCCTGCTTGCCTGTTGTTTCTGTATGATCGATGATCTCGATCTCAGTATCGTTCAGTTCGCAGAAGTAAGAAAACATATCGTATCCAAACCGCATCAGGCGGTCTTTATACAGAACGACGACCCTGGAGACTTCTTTATTGGAGATCATCTTCATCAGCTTCTGCAGGCCTTTCTTTTTGCAGTTGATACCGGAACCGATATCGCTGATGACCTCAAAGCTGTAGCCTTTGGCGATCATATAAGTCCTCACATTCGAGATCTGGGTTTCCAGGTCGTCCTTCTGTCCATTCGTGCTGACCCGACAATAGCCGATGACCTTTCTGTGGGGCTGGTTCTGGTGGGTGTATCGATACAGCTGTTCTTCTGAATAATACCGGGTCCCTTTTGGAGAAACAGCGGCTGGCTTGAGTATTCCGTTTTTGTCCATGTCCCG
>NZ_MPJW01000138.1 GCF_001945525.1 Ileibacterium valens | reverse complement strand
GGCAAAAGAAGGATAAAGGGCAAGGTCGAGATAATCATCGACAAAGGAACTGACAGTAGTGAAGACAGAATCCATCTCAATATGAGGGAAGAGAGAATGGAGCAGTGGCAAACGGCCCTGAATCGAGTTATAGTGTGTTTGGTAATTTTGTTTATTGATCATGAACATATTTTACCAAAAAAGGCACCTCATCCATTACGGATCAGGTGCCTCTTTTTATTTTTGGACTGTCAGAAATTTAACAGCCCCTTTAATTTCTATATTTGCAGATTATGGTTTGCAATTTTTGATTTTGGTTTCTTTTTCAACAGCTTGTATTAATGATCAGTCTTTGGTTAACATTAGCACTGAGATATTGGAATAAAATGTGCGATTAAAGAAGCTGTTTTCCACCGACTGCACGAATCTTTAAAACATGGCAGCTTCCGTCGCCAAATACAGCATCCATGCCCTGACGGTAGTTTTCAACCTGATCATTTGGAACAAATGCCTGAATGGTTCCTGCAAATCCACCGCCATGCACTCGGCTTACTCCTGAAGTTTCATCGAGCAGATTTTCGCTGAGCGCCAGGGCAACAGATATGCCCTGTGCAGTTGGATCAGAACTTGGATATACGTTCTGAAGATATTTGAAAGAAGAGTTTCCAGAAGCTTCAATCCCATTAAGGAATCCATCAAAGTCTCCTTCTTCAAGCAGGTTAACGATTTTAGCTACGCGTTCATTTTCATTGAAGAAGTGGATGGCACGTAATACCGCACGATCGGAAACAGCTTCTCTGACTTCAGGAATGTGTTTATTGAATTCTTCCGGATCTACTTCACGTAATACGTCTTTACCAAAATACCTGGCCACTGCCTTCATTTCTTCCGGGATCGCTGCATATTCATGAGTCAGATCCGCATGGCTTCCCTTGGTATCTGTAATGCACAAGGAATAACCATACTTGGAGAAGTCGGCATCAACCGCTTTAACCACTGGCTTGCTTGGGTCTTGGAAGTCAATGGTAATCAGACCACCCACTGCGCAGGCACACTGATCCATCAGACCGCATGGTTTACCAAAATAGACGTTTTCTGCATACTGGCTGGCTTTGGCAATTTCGACCATATCGATTGCAGCCTCATTGTAAAGTCCAGACAGAATGGTTCCGATCAGGACTTCAAAGCTTGCAGAAGAACTTAAGCCGGCTCCAACTAAAACATCAGAAGTAATAAAAGCTTCAAATCCGCCAAGTGTATGACCATCACTAGCTAAAGCTTTGCATACTCCACGAATTAAGGCTTCAGAAGTTCCTTCTTCTTCCTTGCACACTTTAAGTTCATTGACATGAATTGGAGCGATGTTGAAATCATCAGAAACGACCTTAATGACTCCAGAATCGTTTTTGCTTGCAATTGCGATCGAATCGAGGTTGATGGAAGCAGCCAGAACTCGGCCATGCTGATGATCAGTATGATTTCCGGAAACTTCAGAACGACCGGCAGCAGTAAAGATGGATACTTCCTTGTCACCAAATAAACGAATGAATTTTTCGATGGCATTGGCATAACGCTTTGCCTGGTAAGCCACTAAGGATTCATCATCATAAAGATCGTTGAGAAGCTGATTGTAGTTTCCATTGCGGAAATCTTCTAAAAATGCAGATGCTAACATGTTTATCGTACCTTAAACGTAAATGATGTTTTGGAGTCAAATACGTTATCCTTTCTTAATAAAGTTGTTGGATTTTCAGAATTGATATGAATATCGTCAGGCATGTTTTGTGTCTCGATACAGATCGCCGAACGTTTTGGAAGCTTTTTTGCATATTTTCCAGGTTCCCCCTGTAAGAAGTTTGCAGAGTAGATCTGAGCTCCTGGCAGTGTTGTAGAAACACTCATTTCTATTCCGGTCTTTTCAGAAAACAGAATGGCCTGATCATGGTCCTGGTTAAAGATAAAGTGATGATCGATTCCAGTTCCAAGCTGTACCTGGTCATAGCTATCATCGAATGCTTCATCTATTTTCTTTTCATCTCTAAAGTCAAAAGGGGTGTGTTCCACATTGCGGATTTCACCGGTTGCAAGACCATCAGAATCGACACATCCGAATTCTTCACAGGCCAGTTTCAGAACATGATCTCCAATATAGGAAGGTTCTCCATCCAGATTAAAATAGGAATGGTTTGTCAGATTAACCAGAGTGTCCTGATCACTTTGTGCATGATAATGAATATTCAATGTATGGTCAGCCAGAGTAAACTCGATCGTTACATCCAGATTTCCTGGATATCCTTCCTCCATGTCAGGAGACACTCTGTGAAAGCGAACTCCATTTTCAAGAAGTTCAGTATCAAATTGAGCAAAACTGAATCCCTTAATTCCACCGTGCAGAGAGTTTGGACCATTATTGATTGGAAGATGGTAGGTCGTTCCATTCAGTTCAAACTCACCTTTTTTAATCCGATTGCAGACTCTTCCTGCAGTTGCTCCAAGATATAAAACATATTTTTCATAATCTTCAACTTCAGGATGACCCAGAACAACGTCCTGGCTGTTTCCATCCCGGTCCTTTACATAAAGTCTTAAGATCGTACATCCTTTCGAATTGATCCAGACTTCAAGTTCATCATTTTTTAAAATGACCGTCTTTGATCCATCCTGAAGGGTTTCTTTAATTTGAGCTGTCATAAGGTTTCTTCAAACTTTCTAATAAATCTTCTGAATCCATCAAGTCCTTCTTCATCCATCTTGAATACACCCGCATTTTCTAATACGGATACAAATTTGGCTCCGGTCTGCTGATTTACAAATTCATGAACATCTATTTCTGGAGTATATTCAGCCTTCAGACTTTCAATCCAGTTGGCATGTTTGTCCAATGATGGTTCAGTTGAAGCATCGAGCTGGTTGGTCAGTACTTTTTCCACAAGAACCAGTTCATCTTTTAAGCGTGCCGGCAGTACCGCTAGACCCATAACTTCGATCAGACCAATATTTTCTTTTTTGATGTGATGATGTTCTGGATGCGGATGGAAAATACCATCCGGATACTGTTCGCTGGTCCGGTTATTTCTGAACACCAGGTCAATTTCATATTCATCCCCATTCATACGCGCAATTGGAGTGATTGCATTGTGCCTGGTGGAACCAGTGTAAGGAATGATATCGAGATCCAGATCTTCATATTCCTTCCAGAATGCCAGAATTCGATCCGCCAGATCCACTAACTTTCCTGGATTCTTATCGCGTAAGCGCAGAGTGGATAATGGCCATTCGATGATTTCCGCATGAACTCCATCCAGTTCAAAGGAATCAATGGTATGGGCATCCTGAATTGGGAAACGATGTCTTCCCCCCTGATAATGGTCATGGGTTAAAATCGATCCGCCGACGATTGGAATATCTGTATTGCTTCCAAGCATATAATGTGGAAACAGGGTGATGAATTCAAACAGATTTTCAAAGGTATTGCGGTCAATCCGCATCGGAATATGGTTCTCATTGAGAATGATGCAGTGTTCGTTGTAATAAACATATGGACTGTACTGCATGAAATATTTTCCAGATTTCAGATTCAGTGGAATAATGCGGTGAGTCTGTCTGGCAGGATGATTGGTATGTCCGGCATAACCCACATTTTCCGGGCAGAGCAGGCATTTTGGATAACCCGAAGATTTTACATTTCTTGCAGCTGCAATTTCCTTCGGATCCTTTTCCGGTTTGGATAGATTGATTGAAATCTGAATATCTCCATAACGGCTGGGCGCTTTAAAGTTAATGTTTTTATCGGTTCTAGATTTTCGAATGTAATTGGAGTTAATCGAGAGCTGATAATAATCATCCGTCGCTTTCTGAGGATCTTCCTCATACTCTTTCCAGAAATTTCTGACGACTTCAGAAGGTCTGGGCATCAGGCAATCCATAATGCGGGTATCAAAAAGATCTTTTGAGGTCACTGTATCTTCACAAAGATTATTCTTAACGGCATAATCAAGCAGATCATCAAGGATCGGATAAAGAGATGGGGCTTCAACATGTTCTCTTTCAAAAGAATCAATTTTTAACAGGTCGATGAGCTGATTGGCTGCATACGGTAAATCATTTTCATCAATCATCTGATGATCGAGTCCAAACTGCAGCAGCTGGTTGATTGTTTTGTTCATTGGGTCTCCTCTTTTTCTTAAAGACTGTTGGTAACTGCTTACAGTGTACTTTCACCAGTAAATTTAGTCAACTCTTAATCTAAATTATTACTTATTTTTTAGTAAATTTTTACTTTGAAATATTTACAGTAATTTGCGAAAAATCTTTCACATCTGAATTCATTTTCTGCAGAACTTACAGGAAATAATAGATTCTACAACGGCATTAACAAGAAATTATTATAGCTCTCATTGTTTAACTTTATTTTTTTACTGTATCAGCCTTGCAAGCAGTTCCTTTTCAGCGAGTGTAAGGATCCTGAGCAGAGAAATCGATACGATTGGTTTATCGATTAAGAATATTTATAACATTTAGTAAATTTTAGAATTTTTACTAAATTTTTTTGTGATTGATTTTAGTTCTCTATATATTTTAGTTCTCTATATAATGGATGAAGAATATACGGACAACCAATGTTAATAAAGCAACGTTTATAAAATAAGGAGAATTCAATGGCAACTTTAAAGGATGTCGCCGCTTTAGCTGGCGTTTCACAGGCTACTGTTTCGCGATTGCTCAATCAGGATCCGGCGCTCTCTTTGCCTGAGGAAACCAGACAGAATATTTTAAAAGCCGCTGCTAAGCTCAAATATGAAAAAAAAGCCCGTAAAGGCGGACATAAAAAGAAAATTGGAATCCTGCAATGGCATTCCATTGATTCCGAACTGCAGGATCCTTATTATCTGATTTTAAGAACAGGCGTTGAGCAGTATTGCCTGAAAAATAATCTCGATATCGTTCGGGTATTCAAAAGCGATGCCGACTGGTCTGATCAGTTGTCTGGAGTAGACGGCATTTTATGTATCGGGAAGTTTGCTCCAGAAGAAATGAAAAAAGTCACTCGCCTCTCTTCACAGACCCTCTTTCTGGATATGCAAACCGAAAATATCCAATACAATACAGTCTCTCTTGATTTCAAGAGCGCAATTCGGGATGTCATCAATACGCTTCATGAATATGGACATCAGAAAATCGGTTTTCTTGGCGGACAGGAAATCCTCGAAAACAATCATGCCTATGATGATTCTCGAATAAAGTACTTCTGCGAATTCGCAAAAGAAAAAGGGATGGAATATAATCCCTGGTTCTTAATTGATCAGTTTTCGCGAGCTTCAGGATATTCAATGATGAATAAGCTTTTAGAAACAGAAAACCACCCAACAGCTGTTTTCTGTTGTTCAGACCCGATCGCAATTGGTGCTTATCGTGCCATTATCGAAAACGGTCTTAAAGTTCCTGATGATATATCATTAATCGGATTTGATGATATTGAAGAAGCTCAGTTTATGAACCCCCCATTAACTACTGTTCATGTTGATATGCTTTCAATGGGAGAATACGGGGCCATGGTGATGGAAATGTTGATGAATCATTCGCCTGTACTCCCCTGCCGGATGGTTCTTGGATGTCATCTCATTGTTCGCGAATCACTTAAAAAACGCAATTAAATCTTATGTCATTCACTTCGTTCAAATTGATACTCGGACAGAATCTTTTTCACAAATAGATTCTGTCTTTTTTTGCAGATTCTTTCCTTATTTTTTGAATTTCCCTACTGTAAATCTTTAAACGTAAAACAAAAAGAAATAAATCAAATATTTTCGAAATTTCAATTTTCGACTTTTTTCGTTATTATTAATTTGTACAGTGAGTAATCATGATCTGAATACTCTGTCTGAAGGTTTTTGCTTCAGTAAAAAAGGAGGCTTTATGAAACTACAGCTTGCTTTAAACGAAACCGATTTATCAAAGGCTGAAAGCCAGGTTCGTCGGGTGCAGGACGATATTGATCTCATTTCACTGAGTCCGTCCATGCTTAAAGCCCATGGAGAACCAGGAATTCAATACTTCCGAAGTCGGTTTCCAGATAAGGAAATCCTTGCGGTTTTAGATGATCGAAGTGATCCTGAAAACGCCTGTCTGAAATGTCTTAGTGCTGGGGCAAGTTATATTGTCCTGTCAATTCATGCCGGAGCTGAAATCATACGCACCTGCATTGAGGAAATTACAGCTCATGATGGCAAAACCATATTAAATGTTGCTGGAGTGACAGCGGATTTAGAAGACTACAGAGAACTTGAAGCGTATGGGGCTGACTATTATTTGATTGAAAACCCAGTCACCTACTCAAGGGATAACACGACTGATCCACTTTTGAACCTGGATGGAACATCCATTGATGATCAGGTTCTGATTGTTTCAGCCGCCGAACTTCCCATTGTTCCAATACTCAATAATCCCGAAATGTTCGAAGCCCTATTGACGAGTTTTGAAGATTCAACTTCTATGAGTTGACTATAAAAGGACATCTGATCCAAAACAATCGAATAAGTGCAAAATACATTTTCGACAGACTTTTTGAATTATCCCCCTGAATAAGTATTCAACAAAAAAAGCTCAGTGAATGGCTGACGATTTTTAATCAGCCAATCATTGAGCTTTGATTTTTGTTTTATTTTCTTATTACGATTTTTTTTACGAAAAATCTGAGACTCAATATTTTTTCCCGAGAACCCAGCGGTCATATTCTTCATCTGTACATAAAACCGTATGGGTTCCCTCTACCAGATGGGTGGTTCCCAAAGAATAATCAATTCCACTGGTCTTGTAATCATAGGCTAAGGATTGTCTCTGTTTTTCAACTACCGGATTTGGTTCAGGAATTGCTGAGAGCAGTGATTTGGTATAAGGATGAATCGGATTGCTGAAGATCTCTTCGGTCGTACCCGTTTCAACGATATTTCCTAAATGCATGACTCCGATCCGGTTGGAAATATACTTAACCATCGACAGATCATGAGCGATAAACAGAAAAGCTGTATTGGTTTCTTTCTGAATCTTCTTCATCAGGTTAACAACCTGCGCCTGAATGGATACATCCAAAGCAGAGATTGCCTCGTCGGCGATAATCAGTTTTGGATTCATGACCAAGGCTCTCGCAATCCCAATGCGCTGTCTTTGTCCTCCGGAAAACTGATGAGGATAACGGTTGGCATGTTCCGGAGAAAGACCAACCAGCTTCAGCATATCGTAAACCTTCTGTTTTCTTTCTTCCTGAGAAGAATACAGATGATGAATATCAAGCCCTTCCGCAATGATATCAAGCACCTTTTCACGTGGGTTCAGACATGCCATTGGATCCTGAAAGATCATCTGCATATTTGTATGCAGGAAGGTTTTCGTTTCCTTATCCATTTTCCCTGAAATATCTCTTCCGCAAAAAGTGATCTTTCCGGAAGTTGGATTATACAGTCGGATGATTGAACGGCCTGTCGTTGATTTTCCCGAACCAGATTCACCAACTAATCCATAAGTTTCTCCAGGCATAATGTAAAAATCAATATCATCCACCGCTTTTACAGAAAACTTGCGGTTAATCGGAAAGTATTGCTTGAGGTTTTTTACTTCAAGAATGGGTTCAGGCTGCTTTTGCGATTCATCAATGATCTTGCTCATTTCATCAGAATGGATTCCACTCATTTCAGTCCAGCCTCCTTTTTCATTCTTTGGGTTCGTTTATGCAGGTCTTCAGGCATCTTCACTTTCGGAGCTTTCAATGCAGCAAGCCAGGTCGCGGCATAATGAGTATCCGAGATCTTAAACATCGGCGGAGCGACCTTCTCGTCGATCTTTAAGGCAAAGCGGTTTCTTGGAGCAAAGGCATCCCCTTCAATATCGTAAAGAAGGTTTGGCGGAGTGCCAGGAATGGTATAAAGTTCATTTCCCAAAGAATCAATATCAGGCATACTGGCCAGAAGCCCCCAGGTATATGGATGTCTTGGGTCATAGAAAATGTCATTCACTGTACCGGTTTCTATAATCCGGCCGGCATACATCACATTGACATAGTCAGCGACTTTAGCAACGACGCCAAGATCATGAGTGATATAAATGACTGACAGATTTTTCTTTTTCTGAATCTCTGCAATGAGTTCAAGAATCTTCGCCTGAATCGTTACATCCAGCGCTGTTGTCGGTTCATCACAGATCAGAATTTCAGGATCACAGGATAAGGCAATCGCAATAACAATACGCTGTCTCATTCCTCCTGAAAGCTGATGCGGATAGTTTTTCATTCGTTTTGGGGCATCAGTAATTCCAACCAGTTCAAGCAGTTCCAGGGCTCTTTTTTCCGCATCCTTCTTGGACATCTTATAGTGAAAACGCATGGCTTCCATGACCTGCTTTCCGATGGTCATGGTTGGGTCAAGCGAAGTCATCGGATCCTGGAAAACCATGGCGATTCTTCTTCCACGAATCTCAGACTGAATAAATTTATTTGATGAATTTGTGATGTCGATTTCCTGGATTTCTTCAGGGGCTAACGTACTTTCATCGACGATTCCATTATTTTCAAGAGATTCCTTCAGATGTTCTGGTGTCAGGTTATAGGTTTTAAAACGAATCGAACCATTATTGATCTTGCCGTTTCCTGCAAGAATACCCATCACAGCTTTGGTTGTTACCGACTTTCCAGAACCGGATTCTCCGACAATTGCGACAGTCTCTCCTCGATATAAATCCAGGTCTACACCGCGGACTGCTTTTACTGTCCCGCCATCCGTTGTAAATGAAATATCCAGATCGCGAATTTCGAGAATTTTATCTTTATTTTCCATTGCGTTTACCTGTCTTTCATTTTCGGATCAAATGCATCTCTTAATCCATCAGCCAGAAGATTGAAGGATAACATCAGAATTCCAAGAATCACTGTGGGGATGATGACCTGATAAGGAGTGACCAGAATCGTTTTGAATCCATCATTGATCAGTGATCCAAGGGATGCCTGCGGTGCCGGAATTCCCAGACCAACCATTGCAAGAAATGCTTCGTAGAAAATCGCATTTGGTATCGAGAACATCGCCATAATAATGATCTGTCCAAAGATGTTTGGCAGCACTTTTTTAAAGATGATGAAAAATCCACCAGCTCCAAGAGTACGGCTGGCCAGAATAAATTCCTGTTCTTTGATTTTTAAAACCTGTGCCCGGGTGATTCTGGCCATGCCAATCCATTCCGTCAGAATCAAGGCAACAATAATTGTATACAGACCAGGTTTCATCACCAGAAGAAGTAAAGTCAGAATAACAAGCGTCGGAATCGAATTGACAATTTCCTGAAAACGCTGCATGACATTATCCACCAGTCCGCCAAAATATCCCGAGATCATTCCATAGATGATCCCGATAAATACGTTAACGAGTACTGCAGTTCCCGCAACGAACAAGGAGATACGGCATCCTTCCCAGCAGCGGACCCAGAGATCACGTCCCAGAACATCAGTGCCAAAATAGTGAAATGCATTTTCGAATTCACCGGTATAGGTTCTGATTCCGCCTTCTCCATTGAACCAGGACATCCAGGTTAATCCCGGAATTCGAGGAGCCATGGACTGTTCAGCCGTATTGACGCCATCAAAGGTATAGTGTGAAAGAAGAGGTGCCACAATAGCGATCAACAGAAAAATCAAAATGATGATTCCACCGATCATGGCTCCCTTGTTGCTTTTAAATCGGTTCCATACATCTTTCATGAAAGAAGATGCGGGCATAGCCTGTTCCTGATCTAATCGAGTGGGAATATCAATCAGTTCATAATCCTGATCAAGAATTCGATAGCCTTCCAGAAATTCATCGAGTTCCTGCTGATTGCTTACGATTTTTGCCATTATGCGTCACTCTCCTTTCCTAAACGAATTCGTGGATCAATGATTCCATATAAAACATCAATCAGTAACATCACAACGATGTACAGTACAGAATATAGGAACGAAACAGCAAGGATGACATTGTAGTCCCGAACTTCTATGGCTTTGACAAGCAATGATCCAAGACCTGGAATCGCGCATATTTTTTCAATAACCATACTTCCTGTCATCAACCCGACAATGATTGGACCAAGCACGGTAATGACCGGGATCAGGCAGTTTCGAATGGCATGATGCCAGATTAAGTGTGATCGGCTGATTCCCTTGGCTTCTGCTAACAGAATATATTCTGAATCAAGAACCTCGATCATTTCCGTTCTGGAAAAACGGGCAACATTGGCAATAACCCCCATACTTAAAGCCACCATTGGAATAATGGATGATTCCAGGGGTTTTGCATTGTTATAAAGTACGGGCAGCACAGGGATCTGCACTCCAAAAACCAGAAGCAGCATCAGGCAGAAAACAAAGGAAGGGATTGAAACCCCGATTACTGAAAGCACTGTGGCAAATGAATCCCAGAAATGATTTCGATTCAAGGCGGCTACTATTCCTAAAATAACTCCGAAGAAAGTTCCAATAATTACCGCTCCGATTCCCAGTCCAAATGAAATGGGAATTCTTGGGTTGACCAGATTGGCTACCGGCATATTTCTTTGGATGGCATAGGAAATCCCAAAGTCGCCTTTAAGCATATTGCCAATATAAATAAAGAATTGTTCAAAAACTGGTTTATCCAGTCCGTAAGCTTCATAAATCAGCGCTTTTTGTTCAGCTGTAAGTTTTTCGTCATTGAATGGAGTTCCCGGCATCAGTTTGATCAATAAAAACAAAACCAGAAGAATGACAAATAAAGTTACAACTGAGATCACCAGACGCTTCAGAATGTATTTGATGGTTGATTTATCCATACATTTCCTTTCCTGTCGTAAATCGGACGTCATTGAGCATTCAATCTCAGAAGTGAAAAAACAAAAGAACTGCAGAAGGTGGATGTCTTCTGCAGTTGTTGAATGCTGAAGATTATTCAGCTTTTTTCAGGTTGTAATAAAGATAAGGAACACCAGCGGAGTGGTCTTCAATACCTGTTACTTTTGGATTGACTAATGAAGCGCCACCAACCTGGAAGATACCTACTACAGGAAGATCTTCCATCAGAATGGCTTCAGCTTCATGAAGCATTTCCCAACGTTTTTCCTGATCAGAAGTAGCGGCCGCTTCTTTCATAAGCTTGTCATACTCTTTATTGGAGTAATTTCCATAGTTATAAGAGTTTCCAGTAATCATCAGGTTCAGATAAGTGGTTGGGTCAGCATAGTCCGGTCCCCAACGAGTCAGGACGATGTCAAAGTCACCCTGTTTCTGAAGTTCGATACGATTCTTCTTTTCCTGGCTGACCATTTCAATGGTCAGGCCTGGCAATTGCTGAAGCTGAGACTGAATAAATTCAGCCGCAGGTTTGGAAGGATCGGCTGGTTCATAAAGAAGACGCAGTGTTACTGAATCCTTACCTAATTCCTTTAATCCAGCTTCCCAGTATTCTTTGGCTTTGGTTAAAGCTTCATCTCCGGTTTCAGTGAAGTATTCGGTTCCGGTCTCTACATAATCTTTACCATCTGGTCCTAATGCAAACTGCATTGGAACAAATCCACCCAAAGCAACGGATCCATCTTTGAGTACATTTTCTGTCAGGTCTACACGGTCAACAACAGTGGACAGCGCTTTTCGGATGTTAGCGTTTTTCAGGATTTCATTGTCCATGTTGTACTGCAGATACCATAAATATCCTTCAAGGAAGGTATCATAAGCTTCATTGTCTTTATATTTATCAACAAGAGTTGAGTTCAGTTTTGTGAAATCTGTATTTCCGGCTTCAAAATCAAGAGCTGAAGTTGAAGCTTCAGGAACGATATTGACATTGATTTCATCCACTTCAATGGCATTGGCATCCCAGTAGGCTTCGTTTTTAGCCAGCTTCAGGTTCGTTCCGCTTGTCCACTCAGTTAATTTATACGGACCATTCGCGAGAAGGTTTTCCGGAGTCAGTCCATAGTTATCTCCCTGTTCCTTGAAGAACGCTTCATTAATCGGATAGAATACCGGGAAAGTGGTCAAAAAGAGGAAGTATGGAACCTTCTGAGTCAGATTCACTTCAAGCGTCTTATCATCAATGGCTTTAACATCCAGAGTGGCTTCTTTATCCCCGCCCAGGATTTCATCAGCCCCTTTGATGCAGGCTCCGTCGGATCCAAACAGATAGGCGTATTCAGCTTCAGGATTCTTTACTGTTGTATCCCATGCAAATACGAAATCTTCTGCGGTTACTGGTTCACCATTATCCCAGTTTGCATCTCTTAGTTTGAAGGTATAGGTTGTGTCATCATTTGACGTTTCATAACTTTCCGCAATACCCGGAATAATCGCGCCATCTTCAGCAACAGTTTCCAGACCCTGAACTGTAGCTGCAATGATCTCAAAAGACATACCATCTGTCGCATAGGAAGTGTCCATGGAAACCACATCGTTTTCTTTGGCAAGAGTGACTACAGTTTTATTGCCTTCTGCCGTTGTTTCACTGGTGTCAGCCGCTTTGCTGGCATCGTCGCTTGCAGCTGTTGATGATGAATTCGAAGAGCTGCAGGCAGTCAGTGAAAGGGTCATCACAGCGCTCATAGTCGCTGCAAAGAGCTTTTTCATAATAAATCCCTCCATTGTTTGCAAATCTTTAACTTACCTCGTTAGATTAATGAGGCATAACATAACTTGCAATAGTTTCACATTATTTTCTGTAAATAAGTTTGTAAATACTATATTTATTTTCATTTTATATCATTTTGTTCCCGAAGTTGGCTTCATTTTTCAGCAATTCACGCAAATTTCAGGCAGACTTTCTGCGGATTTGTCAAATAATATGAATCATTGACTCTATTCAGATTACTTATATTCTTGGCATGATTAATTTATCTTGTGTTTATTTATTATCTTATCCTCTTATCAAAAATTCGATTATTTGAAATAATCGAATTAATTTAGTCAATGATTAAGTCTTATTCTTTTAGAGCGCTTATCACTTCCGCATTGAAATGAATTCGGTTATTTTCATGATCTGTTAATTTGCAAATTCATTTTCTGCTCCCAGTTGCTGCAGCTCCAGCATAGATCTCTTTGTTTACGAAGTTTCTTAATCCAATCACAGGATTGCCTTTGAATGCAGCAGCTGATAATGCGTTCACTCCAGCTTTTATCCAGTCATTATCCTTAAAGTGACTCACTTAACGTGTTCAGGTGAATGATTTCATAGTTTACCATTGATCAGATAGTCTGAATGTTAGAAACCGCATCCTCGATTTTTAAATCGATCATTTCCAAATGTCATATTCTCGAATAGAAATAACGGATCTGTATCTGCAGCAGAAGTTTTCATTAACTCCAAAATGATATTCAAAATCTTCTCAAATCCAGCATAAATTATTAAGTTCATCAAATTTTCCCTTAAATGTCCTTTATTCATTTCTTTTCTTTCAAACATTACAAAACCAGCTCATCCTTAAAATTTTTGTCTTTGCAGATCATCTGCTCATCATTAAGCCCGATCATAAGAGGTTTTTCAAAGATGATCTTAGTCCTGCATTTTTTCTGTCGTTTATTCTCCATCTGATGTTCATTTGAAATTTATAAATTTACTTCAATGATGGCTTCATTATTTTTTTCAATTATTTCCTCCTGCAAAAAATTCAAAAAAATGAAGAAATTTGTGTCGAACTCCATATTTGCGGTGGATAAGAAACTGTGGGCTGAAAAAAAGGCGAAGGGAGGTATATCCATGATTCTTTCAGTCTGGACAGAAAAGTTCCTGCATAAATATCTCGTTCGAGTCGATGATCCACAACAGCCAATTAACGGATTGAAAAATCTGATGAAACCTTATCTGGCTGGATATGACGGAGACATTTATTACTACTCCATCGATCAGAATCTTATGCTGCATCCGGATCAATCACTTTATGAAAACATGATTGGAATGAACGAACAGATCCTGCTGATTACTCCAGAGGACGCGCAGGACTATCAACTGCTTGTTTGAGATGAATAAATCTAAGGAAAAGATTAAATATTAAAAAATTCAGGAAATTTCTGTCGAAACCAAATTTGCGGTGGATAAGAAAAGTGTGGGCCAGAAAAGACAGTAAGCCAGAAGCTGGTACTGATCACTGCTTTTGCCGCAGCGCAAAGCATTAAAAAAACGCTAAGAAAACAAGAGGAATCAGAATGAATCGAAATAATCAGGAATTGAATGAAACTTTGCGTATGTAAAGACGACGGCAGCATTCATTTCTGCTTTTAGATACCCGTCTTCACATTTCCTCGGAGTTTTTAAGATTCTTGGATCTGGACTAAGATCCTCTCAGCTGCAGATTACTGAATCTTTTACAGAGGATAAATCAGATCGGATGAATTGTCTGACTGATCTATCTGCAGAAAAGCTGCCCATTTGATTTACAGAAATAATTCGGTCTGATTACAGACCATAGAAAGTTTGAGGAAAAGAAATATGAGAATTCAGGTAGACTACAACGAATTAAGAATCAGTGCTGGTTTATTGAAGCAGAAAGCAAGTAATTATGAACAGGCCATTACCCGTATCAGTGCCGCTGTGAATGATCTTTCAGGTGTCTGGCAGGGCAGCGACAGCGCAGCCCTCATTGCTCAGATGGAAGCTGTTCGCCCAATGTTAATGCAGATGAGAGAAGTTACCGAAAGCTATTCCCGCATGCTTGAACAGTCTGCTGCTGCTTATCAAAACCTTCAGGAAAATCGGGCTGCATGCGCCAGACAGCTTTAATTTCCCGTCCTGATTAAATCCAAAGACACACAAGACAAAAACTTATTCAGGACATCAGAAAAATAATTCTTAAATGAGAAATTTATACCGGTTTAAAACCGTGCAGGAAAGGAAAAGTCAGCCGTTTGATTTTCACTCAGACAAAACGGCTGATCGAATAAAAAATGTCAAATATCGTACTTAGCAGTGAAGAACTCTTCAACGCAAGCCGTTCACTTAAAGCAATGGAAGAAGAAGTCAATGGAATCTTTCAGGGAATTCGTTCGGATATGAACCGCCTGAATTCCTTCTGGAATTCGCCAGCCGCAAATGCATTGCAGGAAAATTTTGCCATGTTATCACCGGCTTTTGATCAATACATTGATCAGCTGGATCGATTCGTTTTATTTCTATCCTCTACTGCTCAGGCTTATCAGGAAAACGAAAGTGTACTTGGTGGGTAATGATGAACGAATCCTATTACTACACTCTTCAAAGAGGATTAAGAAGAATATCTGATTCCCTGCCTGACTTTTTTGACGCTTCAGAGGAAATGGCTTTCAGATCGAACATTGACAGAGTCTGTCAGCTGGCTGCGATGCAGATTTCGGAGATCCGCGATTATGAAAATCGACACAGAAGTACTCAATGAACTGGCTGCACGAATTGAATCTTTAAAATCCGCTCCAGCATTACAGACTCCGGAATTGATTTACAGACAAAACGAAATCAACTCCATATTGAATGGAATGATCACCTTTTGCCGATCATTGGCTTCTCTTGCCGATGAGACTGAAAACTCGATGTTCCGGGATGTCGAAATTATTCATGGAGGAGAACAGGGTTTCAGCGCTTTCTATAAAGTGTCCGGAAAACCCGAAAACTTCCTACGCGGTTCAACAATCAAAGCCAGCGGTGAAGCTAAATATTCCTTATATGGGACTGAGGCCGTTCTAGAAAATGAAAATTCTTATATTACTGGGACCTTTAACTCCTTAAGTCTGGGGATTGCTGGCAGCGCAGCAATTCGAATGATGAAGAAGGATTCATTTGATCCAATGATCAAACTTCAGGCCAATATCGGCGGCAATCTGGCGAATGCATCCGTTGGAGGAGGCGTTGGAAACAATATGCTGGGGGCATCGGTAGAAGCGGTTGGTGAAGTAGGTGCGGTATATGCAAACGCTGAGGCGATTTTAAGCACTGACGAAATTGGACTCGAAGCTCAGGTCGGGGCTGCAGCTGCCAGAGGAGAATGTTCCCTGTCATTTAATCTGATGGATGTGAAATTAACTCTGACGGGTGAAGGTTCTGTTGGATCTGCGGAAGCAGGATTCGAATATCATCATTCAGCCCGTGAATGGGAAGTCGGCAGCAAGTTAGGCTTTATTGCTGGTTTGGGAGTCAAAATCAAAGTCGAATATTAAACAATAATCACCTTTATTTTTTATCACATATTTCAGATGGTTGAAATCAGAATCTGATATGCTCTTTCAACTTGTAAACAACGAACCTAACCATCTGATTTAAAAAACGAAATTAGAAAGACAGAGGCAGATATGCAAAATTTTGAAAACTTTCAGGAATACCAGGAAAACACCTATGATGAACAGATCATGATGATTCCTCTTGAAATGCCTTCCCTGCTTCCCCTTGGCAGCGTGGTGACTTTAAAGGAAGGATCGAAAAGAATCATGATTATTGGCCGGCTTCAGCGAGATAAACAAACTGGAGAATGGTTTGATTATGCGGCTGTCCTTTGGCCAGAAGGTCTGATTCGATCGGACCGCGTCTTCCTGTTCAATCAGGAAGATATACGATTGATTCATTTCATCGGTCTGCAGGACAGATATGAATTTGAATTCCGATCGGTCCTTGAAGAGAAGTGGAAAGAACTCGAACAGGAAGATAAACAGTAATGAGTACTCTCATCGTTCATATCCGATCTCCGAGTCAATGCATTAAGGTAAAACATTGAATCATTTTGTCTTGAATTGCAGTTCATTTAACAACTCACAATAAGAAATTCCCTGTCTTTGCAGGTGATATTCCCATGGCAGCATTGGCAAATTACTGACAGTAATTTTGTTTCCGCTAAAATTGTCCCCCTGGTTTTGAAGGCTCATTCTGGTTTTTTGTTATTTTTTTAGTTCATGATTTTTCTGTTACTTTCGTACTATCTTGTTCTTGGGGGCAAATAGCGGATGTAATTAACATAAATAAAGAATTCAATGTCGTTTTTCGGTAAAGAAGAATCTTCTTTGCCGCCTTTTTTACTCTGTAGCAGCCAAGATGAGATCGAAGAATTCTGCTTTCAATGACCATGATCGTTTTTGTTTATCATGTCCAGTCGATATACTCTAATCCCTCTTACAGCAAATCGAAAAATCACCATTGTTAAAGAAACTGAACTGGATACCGATCTAATCCATGATGCTGCATTTGAGAGCTTTCACCAGTTACTCAAGAAAAAAAGCCGGTTTTCATGATAGATGATTTTCTTCATGAAGCCGGCTTGATCTGTATCTGTTTTCTAAAAACAAATTGTTAGTGTTCACGTATGTTTCTGAAGTTATCTGGTCCAACCAAAACGATTATTCGATGATATCAATCAGATCAAGATCAATGATCTCGTTTTTATTAAACAGCAATGAATTCCCTTTTTGTTCATAAGGAACCTGAATTTTTAACAGGTACTGAGATGCACTGATTCCCTCTCCAATAAAAAGAATCTGTCTTCGGTACAGTTCCTTTTCATTGGCTTCATTCATTAACAAATTCTGCTGATCTGGAAGTTCGATAATAGAAATCTGTCTGTTTTCTTTAAACCATCCCCAGGACAGTTCTGAATCCTGTTCGATCCATTCATTCAGCAGGGCTTCAGCTTTCTTTTTTGCTTCTTCCGTTCGATAAGCAATTAACAAAGCCGACCCATCCCAGCATACCGGTTCAAAAGTGTTCTGATTTCGCTTAAATCCAATTAGAAATGGATATTTTTGTCTGGTCTGAATCACTTTGCTCAAAGACAATGGATTACTGATAAACGTTTTTTTCATCTTTTGAATAACATGGGTTGATGGTACCTTCTGCAAAGACTGCAAGGTTGGTTCTGTATTTTTCTTAGCCAGTATTTTTTCATTGAAACAGATTCGGATATTCAGCTCTCCCATCTTCTTTGCTCCAAGCATTTCTGGCCATTGCGGCAGATCAATTCCACTTTTCCCAAACAGATGATAAATCTGTTCATGATCACTCAATGAAGAAGCAATTCTCAGATCGAAATTTTCGAAAATCTTCTGATAACGCAAAAAGTCTTTTGAGATCAAAAGTACAATATGAAGTTTGTCGTTTTTAAGAAGCAAATCCATCAATTCCTTCGATAGACCCGAAGCAGCCTGGATCAGGAGGATGGATTCATTCTTTTCTGTTTTCAGATTCCAGAGTTCATTCAAACCGATAGGACAGACTCTGTCTGGTCTTTCTTGATGACTTTGCGGATTATGATGATCCTGTCCAATGTTTCCGTCGCATTGATAAACCGGCAGTTTTGCCGTTTGAAAGATCATCACCATGGTTTTCATGATTGATTCATCATCTGCAGCGATAAGAATTGAATGATACTGTTCGATCTGAAAGGCAGGCATTTCATGAATCTGATCGATTCTTCCCAGATCATTCATAAAATCAATCTCATTAAAGTCAGGATGAAGAATCCATTTCTTTTTCTGATCAGCATTCCGATCCTTCTGCGACTGGCTTAAAACCAGTTGTGTAATTCTTTCCTGAATCGTTTGAGGGTCTTGCTGTGGGCTTTTCTTTTTTGTCTTCTGACTTTGTTCTTCAAGGTGATTAAACAATCTTTCATTTTGTACCACTGGAAGATCCTCGATAAAGTCTTCAATTCGATTTTGATTTTTCCTGTTCTTTGTTCGTTCTTCGAGTTTTGTTTGAATTAGTTCCGGACTTGAACATTCCTGAATTTTAAATGCATTGGAAGAAGTAAACGGTGCTCGTGAATAAAGTGCTCTTCCTCTTTTCAAATCTTCCTGATCCGATATCTTCAAAAGAAACTCTCCGGATTCTTTTAGCATAGATGCTTCTTGTGAACCGATCATTTCTCTTGAATCCTGTGCACTGGCAACCTTAAAGCATAGATGGCTTTTTGCATTTGACCAGATTTGCTCATCAACTACCCCGGCAGGTTTTTGTGTCGCCAATATCAGATGAATTCCCAGAGATCTTCCAATGCGAGCTGTTTCCTGAAGCATTTTCATCGCTTCGGGAAACTTTGCTTTTAATGAAGCAAATTCATCCACCGCAATGATCAGATGAGAAAGAGGATCATCTGAATGTTCCAGGTTGTAACTCTCCAGATCTCCTCCACAGTATGGCGATTGTTTCAGCCAATCGCGAATCTTTTTCTGTCTGGTTTCCAATTCGTGATCTAGAGCCAACTTCAGCCTGAAAAAAGCATTTGCTTCAAGATTTGTAATGATTCCAGCCGTATGATCAAACGATGATAAAACGGAAGCCATTGCAGACCCCTTGAAGTCAATACAGATGATTTGAAGCTGATCAGGGCGGTTATTTAAAACAAGCTGCAGTAAGACGCTGATCAACCCTTCTGATTTTCCTGAGCCAGTCATTCCCGCAATTAAGGCATGCGGTCCCTCAAAATTCAGATCCCAGGTCAGATTTGAAGAGAGTTGAACACATAAATTGGCCTGAGTACTATAAAAATCGCTGGCCTTACATTCAAGATCAAAAAGTCGCTCATCCCAGCCAGACTGAACATTGCTTTTGGATCTGAATATCAGGCTCTTTCTTAATTTTGCCGATGAAACCTCTGTCCAGTGATCCATCAGCGAGCTTTCACTCAATTCATTATTTTCCAGAATTTGATTCAGACTGAAATCTTCTGTTTTAAATCCATTTATCAAAGGCAGACTGAATGGCTGATCATCATATTGGGTCGTTCTTTTATTCAATTCGATCAGCCAGGTGATATTTTTTTGTTGAATCAAAGTTTCCGGAATGATTCCTGTCTCTTTTATCGTCTTTGAATTCAATCCTGAATTTGATGAATACGCATCAAATTCCATCTGAGTCAGCCAGAATACAGTCCAATCATAATTCTTAAAAGATAGCACCTTTGAGCTTTCCAGAGCCTGAATTGAATCAAAGAATAATGGAATCTGCCCTTTGACTTCATCCTTTACATAAAATGCTGGATGGTAAAGGAGATCATTTATGGCCATATCCTTTAACACCTGCAGCTTTGTACGATTTGATCCCTCTAAAATAAAGATCCACTTCCGGTTTGGATTAAATACAAGCCACAGCCAGGCAGACAATATTGCCCTTCGTTTTACTGAATCCGGAGAATCGAATAAATAGACTTCTTTACTCTCGATTCCACGATAACCATTGAATGGCTCTTTCACTGCAGCCATCTTCTCAAGTTCAATCCACCCTTTCTCTTTTCGTTGAGAATATCTTGAAGCGGGTAACAAAAAAGCCTTTTTTTCTTCGATGACGATGGATGCAGGGACTTTAAACGTGCCGCAATAAGAATACAGATGCATTAATTCGTCATCCAGATTTTGAATCAGCCAGTTTAAGGACAAAAAAGTCTGATGTCTTCCTTCAATACGAAGATTCAGTTCATTTGTTTTTTCCTGCAGATAATCACTAAACTCCTGCTCTTTTTGTTTTTGCTTTTTCAAATTCTGTCTGATCGAAAAATGACGGTTCAAAAGTCCGTAAGCCAGAAAAGCCCCTGCCATGCTCAGTGAAGTAACTGAACTGATCAGAATGGATCTTGAATCCTGCGGATTTCGCAAAGCCATCGCTAACAGAGAAGACATCGACGAAATCATGATTAATGCCGAGGAACCCAGACTGCTGAACCATGATGGTTTTTCAAAGGAAGGGATCAGTTCCGGCGCTTCAAGTACAATTGGATCTTTCTGAATTGTTCCCTGCCAGAATTCATCAATCTGTTGGCGTATCAGCCCTCCCTGATCCGGTCTGATTTTTGATGGTGGGATCACTTGCTCAACATTAAAGCCGAGCGGCTGCTTCTTTAAATCAGGACAATCTGAATTTCTGTTTTTAAATATTGGCTTGAATCCCTGAATTTTTTGGAGTGCAAACAAAGCTCGATGAAAATAGTAAAAGGAGAAACCGGATGCAAAGATCCAGTCTCCCTCTTTTATTTCTACCGGTTTTCGGCTTTCAATACGATATCCATTCAGATAGGTCCCATTTAAGCTGCCTGAATCTTCCAGATAGGTTCTAATCAAATAATCCTCCGGATTGTTTTTTCTGAAGATCTGAAAATGTCTGCGGCTGACCGATGAATCCGAAGTCATTTCCCTTTGAAAAGTATAAAGGACTCCTGTCTGTTGACTTTGTAAATCCAATCTGTAAAGAGATTCCTTTCTGGTAATAACAGAAGTTTTCATCGTGATGTTTCGCGTGAGTTTTCCAGCTTCCTGTAGTTGATCTTCAATCACTTCAGACAACGAAAGAAGATCTTTCTTTTCCAAACAGGAATCTTTCTGGTTCAAGGACAAGTTTTTTCTTTTTACTTTCGTTTGTGAAAGCAGATACTGACTAGCCAAAACGTCTTCTTCCTTCCAGGAATAATCCGCTGAATACGGCAGTGATTAAATGAATGACACTTATAATTCCGCTCTCATTTTTAGTCAGATTCGCTTCTGGTGATGGATTCATCAACGGTTCGATCCGGCTTTCAATTTTTGATCCAGTTTTTTCAGAGACTACTCTTACGTTCATCGCTTCATTGGCCTGAAGTCTGACATAACTTAAACCCAGTTCATCTTCAACGATTTCTGGATTTTCGATCAGCCTGTCATCTACGAATATTTGGGCCTCATCACCTGGAACATTCAGATACAGTCGAATTTCATCGCCCTGATAAACCTTCTGAGAAGAGATATCGCTGTATCCTTTGCAGATCATGGCGGGGGTATTTACAAACTCAGAGATTTCGGTACTGAGTTTTCCCTGATCGTCAATCGCAAAAGTGTTCATCACATTACGGTCCGTCATTTCAAAAACCCCACTGGCTAAATGCACCGGCGCGATGAGCTGATAGGTTTCCAGATACTTTTTTCCATATAAATCCCTGATCAAGAATGAAGCTTCAATACTTCCCTGTGAGTTAGCCTGCAAGGCTTCATCGAGACTTTTAAATACTCTTTGATCGAGACTGTTTCGATACTCAACCATCGAGATTTCTCCATTTTCAATCTGAACACTCTCTCTTGCTGATTCAGTCAACTGAAAATCCTTATCTTTTGTCAGTTCAATTCCATTGATCGAAAAAGAAAATTCCAGCTCCTTTAATTCAGGAGAAAGAATATAGGAATTTTTGGATTCATCAATAGTGATTTCCTGCTGCCTGAATTCTGGATTTATCTGATCCTGGATCTCCTGAACAAAATTTGATGAAGAATTCAATGAAGAATCCGGCTTTATGGAAACTTCTGGTTGAACAGGTTTTTCAGGCTGCCTGTCTGGATTGTTTTGGGTCGTATTTTGATCCATTTCAGATGAGTCCTCCAGATTTGAATCCTCTTTACCTCCATTTTCTAAAACTCCGCCGAGTCCTGAACCTGACTGAGCACCGGGTAAGGACCAGCTGATTTCTTCTTTCAGTAAGGGATGGCTGATCATAAACTGATACGACTGTCCGGGATTCAGCCGGATCTGCAGGCAGTCTGATTCAAAAGGGAGTTCAACTTCGTCATCTGATTCAGTTGAAACCATTTTTAAGGCCATACCTTCCCAATTGCCTTCAAGCTGAATCTTCATCAGGTCATTTTCAATCATCATTCCTGATGGATTCCTGATATCCGAAACGACCTGAGCAAGGGGAACAATAGATACATAATCGGTATGAGCAATTCCCCATTGATCGACGTATTCAACCATCATTTCCTTATTCGATCGATGAAGCACAACGGTTGAAGGATCTTCAACAACCTGACCATCAACCGTAATTTTTAGATCCTTACTAGAGTTCTTTGATACCGGGACTTGATAGGATGAACTGATTCCCAAGTCATGATGACGAATGATCGGAGCTGACTCATAATCTTCCTTGGTTTTATCATCCATTGAAATGATCTGCTCACTGCTCTCAAGAATAATCCCTTCATCATTTTTCAGCTCATAGCTGATGTGGTTTTGAATGGATGGATCAAGCCGCTGTTCATAGGTTTGAATGATCGCTCCATTGAGTTTGATTGTTGATTTCTTAAGATTTACGTCATCACGAAAAGAAAGCTTCAGAACATTCTGGTCCAATATAAAGTGGATAGGCTTTTGATTATCCTGATTGAAAATGGCTGAATGATCCTGATCTACTGGTCCTTTTTGATCAGTCTTCTGATTTTGGGCTGACTCAAATTCTGAATCGTTTTGATCAGCTTCATGAACCGCTTCTTGATTCTGACTGAATTGTTTCTGATCATTGGCTGAAGCCAAATCTTCAGGGGAAGTTTCTTTAAAATCACCCTCTGCGAGATTTTCCTGATCATTCTTTTTTTTCTTTACTTCTTCCTTAATTTCATTATTTTTGGGTTCTTTACTTTCTTCGTAAACCTCATTTTTCCCATCTGTACTGACTTTTTCAGCTAGATTTTCATGGACTTCATTCTTTTGCGTTTCTTCAATTTTTGGATTTTCATCCTGTTCTGCCGCGTCAGCAAAAGCCTGGCTTTGATTGATTTCTTCTGGACTTGTTTGAATCGGATTCTGTTTCGTGTTTTGCTGAAGAATCTGGCTTTGATCCTTCTCGATGATTTCCTGAACCTCTTGATCATCAGAATTTGAATTGGTCTGATGATCCGATTCGTTATTGAAATCATTCTGATTGAATTTAATATTTGAAAGCTCTGCTTTATCCGGTGAAATCTCATCGATTGAATCAATCAGATAATCTGCGGTTTTTGGCAAACTCAATTCAATGGTCTGGTGATTCTGGTTTTGTCTAATTGTTGTTTCATTGGATGATGGCATCTGCTGCATCTGTGGTGGGATATAAATCATTGGTTTTATCCTTTCTTTTTTCTCTTTCTCTTTTTTGAAGCTTTATTACTTTCAATACAGTTTTGAAATTATTATTTTGTTTTTGAATATTTCTAAACAGTACCCCTGAAAGTGGACGTAGTCTTTATTTTTCCTGATTCAGTAGACACCGGAAAAATCAACCTGAAATTTGTGGACGCCGTCTCAATATGTTCCCGAATTGTAGACAGTCATAAAATTCAGACTTCGTGCATTCTGGTGAAATACTG
>NZ_MPJW01000084.1 GCF_001945525.1 Ileibacterium valens | reverse complement strand
GCAAGCAGAATCTGTCTGAGTCTGTCAAACAGAGGAGCAAAGTAAACCTGCGAAACTGAAATGATCCAGCTGCACAGAGTTCCTGAAGAAACGCTGAACATTCCCATTTCTCTGAACATCGTAATCAGAAGATTGGTGGGAATCTGATAGAGAATCTTGAAGGCGATCGCCATGGCAAGAAATGAGGAGGAAGCCCAGCTTCCGGGCAGAAGCGGCTTTGGAGCCTCGGCCTGAACGGGAGACAGTCCGCATTCACTGAGCGGAGTGTCACTGTCAGCAGCTTTTGCATGACAGTCAGGGCAGCCGTAAGTCACACCCACATACTCAATGACTCTGAGTCTGGGAAGTTCAACCTTAAGCTCGTAACGCAGATGCTTTTCTCCAAACGGAATGAGCTCATGACCACAGTATTCGCAGAACCTTTTGTCCTCATCGAGTTCTCTTACAACCTTTTCCACATCAATACCCATGCGTTCAATCATTTCTTTCAGCGTCGATTTGGGCTTTCTGGTCTGTTTTTTCTTAACCGGACGATGAGTATTTGGCTTTTTGGAAGAATCGGATTCAGACGCAGATCCGGCAGAAGGTGTGGAGTCAGAATCATTACCGTCGTCATCATCCTTCTTCTTGCCGCTCGAGCGTTTCTCAGATTTCTTTCCATAGCGCTGAGCCGCCATCAGAGTGATCTGCTCAGTCAGAGAAGCGATCGTTGTATTGGCTGCTTCAACCTGTTCGGTCAGCGAATGGATAATTTCATCTTTTTTCCGGCTGATGTCATTGACAGCGTCGT
>NZ_MPJW01000238.1 GCF_001945525.1 Ileibacterium valens | reverse complement strand
GAACTGGTGATGAACAGATTCCAGAAATGGCGCGGTTCAGTTATACCGGCTGATGTCATTGACAGCGTTCTTCCCTGGAATGATGAAATCAGAGAACTCTGTGCTCTGTCAGTCTGAATCAATAATACTTCAATGTAAAAAAGGCGAAGTTCTTTGCGTCCTGCAGCTTTCCTGAGAGGAAAGTTTCAGAATCCATAAGATTCTTCGCCTTTAATGGTATATAGGCAATTTCGTTTCGGGCAACCCGTCAAATATAAAGAAGTTACTTTGAGTCTGAGACTATCTTGCCTGCGTGCTGAACACTTAGAGAAATTTGAATTTTTTGAACAATTCAGATGAAATTCAACTGACTTATTTTATCGCTATTTTTCGATTTGAAATTTTGAGTAAACTTGAATCAGAGAAATAAAGCCTAACTATTAAATGTCAAGTGTAATTGTATGGTGATCATAAAAATAAGTTTTGTTTGCTTTGCAGGTACTTTTGCCTTGATAGGGAGGGCAAATAAATGATTACGTCTTAAATATTCAGAAAAATCGGCGCACTGAAAACAGCTTTAGTAGAACAATGGTCCTGAAAGTGTTTTCAATACTGTCTTACTGTATTTTTGATGGATCAAATCGATTCTATTGCTGCCTTTGCAGAGTATCTCGCTGTGTAAACAAAAGGATGAATTTCTCTTGATTCATCTTCATAGCGATAGATGCTTCTCAGGCTATGCTTTGGAATCTCAGTAGTGATGTTTTGGAAGAACGTTAATCGGGTCTCTTCCCTGAGCTTTTGCAGATCTTTGAAATTGATTACGAAA
>NZ_MPJW01000235.1 GCF_001945525.1 Ileibacterium valens | reverse complement strand
TTTTTTCTTTTACAGACTCATTTTGATCTTTGCGAGCTTTTCCTTTCTTTGTTGATTTGATCTGCTCTGAAGATATTCGAAAGATTGGGTTTTTCTTCCTGTCTTCAGACACTGCATCTTGGCGTCAATATCAATGGCCTTATTGTCTGTAAAAGAGGACAAAAAAAGAAACATTAAAACATAGTGGTTTGAAGATCAAGCACAGTATAAGCGGCAGTATCCCGAAGATTCTGAGCTGCATTGAGGCCACGATCTTCGGTATATCCGCAAACTGGGCAGACGAAAGTCCGATCGGAAAGCTTCAGAGCCTTATGGACATGTCCGCATTGATGGCATGTCTTACTGGAAGGGTAACGGCGATCGGCCAAACGGAACTCGATCCCTCGTTTGGCACACTGAAACTGGACGTCTGTTCTAAAGGCGTACCACTGCATCTGAGAAATGGCATGAGCAAGTTTTCGGTTCTTCATCATGCTGGCAATATTCAGATCTTCCATCGTGATGTAGGACGGATACAGATCCATGATCCGGGCAACCGTCTGCCTGCGGTATGTATTTCGGGTGTTGTTCATCTTTTGTTGAACAGTCTGTAATCGTTTCTGCGCTTTGTTCAGATTGCTCCTGGTTGGCCTATTGTCTGGATCCTTTTTCTTCCTTGCTCTGTAAGCTTTTAGCTTTCGAGAATAGATCCGCGAAATATGCTTTAGCTTTCTGAGTTTTCGTTTCATCGGACGTTTCTTATTGATGTTTGCAAAGACCTCTTTGTTAGAGAGAACAGCCAATTCCTTGATCCCGAGGTCGATACCAATACCATCTGAATCTTTACGATAAGAAGGAACAGAATCGACTTCGTACTCGACATAGACAC
>NZ_MPJW01000234.1 GCF_001945525.1 Ileibacterium valens | reverse complement strand
ATCAGTGGGGGAATTACCTGCTCATCACTCGCGATCCATCGTCGCATTCAGACCCAGAACCCGCCAAGGGCCGCTTCGCTTTTCCCCTTGGCAGAACCTGTTTCTGAATGCACTCTGTCATCTGCGAGCAATGAACAGATAATTCATGTCCAGTTGGTCTGGTTGTATTTCCTGCGTAAACATCTGGATTAACTGAAGTGTTACTCAAAGTTGTCCACATTCAGGGATATCTTTCTTTTTTGTGTCCTTGACATGGGGTACCTTTCAAGCACCGATAAAAATTATCTAAAAAGGATACAGTTGTTTCATAAACTGTTTGTGATTTTTGACAATCTCTCTTAAAGCAGGTCTATTTTGTTATTCAACACATCTCTAACTGATGTACGCCTATTTTGTAGTCTTAGACAGCTAATTTCTGAAAGGAGAAAAAAATCTGCCTTTTCACCAGAAAAAACAGATCTTCTACATAAAAATAAATATAATTTTGACTTAAAACAAAACTATCAATACATCTTTGGTTTACAGCGGCAGAAAGTTGACTGAAAGGATAGCAGCTCCAAGAATAACCTGAACCGCTCCAAGCACTCGATTTAACCTTATTGCCGAAGCTTTGTTTGCAAACCTAGCAGCAATCCACGCCCAGATTAGTGTCGACAGAATACAGATAACTAACGGCAAAGTTTCTGGCATTTCACCAATTGCAAAATGGCTGAGGACTCCGGTCAACGCAGTAAAAGTCATGAGGATCTGTCAACTAAACTGTGTAAGTAGTTTTACAGCCGTTAGTTTACTGGACCAGTTCACTGCCTGATTCAAACACTACATGCCTGGTCTGTTCTGTCCAGGGTCCACAGGACCCCGAAGGGGCTT
>NZ_MPJW01000232.1 GCF_001945525.1 Ileibacterium valens | reverse complement strand
GCCCTTGAGAACGGATCGACGCTGAAAGAAATGATTGAACGCATGGGTATTGATGTGGAAAAGGTTGTAAGAGAACTCGATGAGGACAAAAGGTTCTGCGAATACTGTGGTCATGAGCTCATTCCGTTTGGAGAAAAGCATCTGCGTTACGAGCTTAAGGTTGAACTTCCCAGACTCAGAGTCATTGAGTATGTGGGTGTGACTTACGGCTGCCCTGACTGTCATGCAAAAGCTGCTGACAGTGACACTCCGCTCAGTGAATGCGGACTGTCTCCCGTTCAGGCCGAGGCTCCAAAGCCGCTTCTGCCCGGAAGCTGGGCTTCCTCCTCATTTCTTGCCATGGCGATCGCCTTCAAGATTCTCTATCAGATTCCCACCAATCTTCTGATTACGATGTTCAGAGAAATGGGAATGTTCAGCGTTTCTTCAGGAACTCTGTGCAGCTGGATCATTTCAGTTTCGCAGGTTTACTTTGCTCCTCTGTTTGACAGACTCAGACAGATTCTGCTTGCGAGCACTCACATCCAGGCGGATGAAACGACTCTCAGGGTGATCAACGAATCTGTCACGAGAAGGAAAATCCGATCCTATATCTGGCAGTACAGAACAGCGGATATCTGTGAGTATCCCATTGTTCTGTTTGATTACCAGCAGGGACGGGGCGGCAGATTCGCAGCTGAGTTCCTTGAAGGATTTAAGGGGACTCTGCTGGTTGACGGCTACAGCGGATACTCCCAGGTCAAAGGAGCGAAGCTAGCAAACTGCTGGGTTCATGCAAGAAGGTACTTCATCGAAGCAAACCTGGTCAGCAGAAATGAAGCCATCAGAAGTCAGGCAGAAGAAGTTCTGTCCCTGATCGACCGTCTGTTCGATATTGAACAGG
>NZ_MPJW01000092.1 GCF_001945525.1 Ileibacterium valens | reverse complement strand
ATGAAGCCGGTCTGAGAGTATTCCTTGATGATCCGCTGGTTCCGGCCCATAACAACAGTTCAGAAGAAGCATTTGTCTCCATAGCGAGAGGACGGCATAACTGGCTGTTCGCATACAGTGAAGACGGGGCCAGAGCGCTGACAGTGCTGTCTTCCATAACCAAGACAGCCAGGCGCTGCGGACTGAATGTCCTCAAGTATCTCGAACTGGTGATGAACAGGTTCCGGGAATGGCGTGAGTCAGTCATTCCGTCTGATGTCATCGAGAGCGTTCTTCCCTGGAATGATGAAATCAGAGAACTCTGCGGACTGTCAGTCTGAATCAATAATATTTCAATGTAAAAAAGGCGAAGATCTTTGCGTTCTGCAGCTTTCCTGAGAGGAAAACTGCAGAATTCAAAAGATTCTTCGCCTTTAATGGTATATAGGTAATTTCATTTCGGGCAACCCGTCAAATATAAAGAACTTACGATTCATCTGAAAATTCATCATGACTGACGGAGAATTCCTGTTCTTTTTCAAGAAAGTCATAAAAATTATCCTTAATCGGATTCTTTAAAAAACAATTTTGACTCAAGTCAATTTACAATCCTGGAACTATTGAAAGAAAGCATTCAAAAAAATTCAGGGTTTTGCCATAACCAGAACGAAAACTAGCGGAAAAATGGCGTAAATTCGGTTATTATTGGAGTATGCCGGAAAAGATCATTACCAAAGCAAGGCTGGAAGCCTTTTTAAAAAACCTTGGAATTCGCCAGGGCTCAACGGTTCTGCTTCAGGCAGACCTGAAAGCCATGCCGCCGCTTGTGGGGCACGCCACAACCCTTATTGAAACATTGATATCGATCATTGGACCGCGTGGAACACTGATCGTTCCTTCATTTACATATGAAGCGCTTGATCCTGCCTGTCAGAAACAGACTTATCCTTATCCTTTGTGGCAAACGATTCGATTTAATCATCCTGGATTTTCATCCCGGACAATGCCCGCAGACATATGGCAGGATGCAGCAAATGCGTTTTTACTCCATACCCGGGTTAAGCGTACCGAACATCCGGTTTATTCTGTGGCCTGGATTGGTGCCCTTCCATATAAACCTGCTCTGGAAACTTTAGATTATCCGCTTTCCTTTAGTCATGTTCTTTCAGAAATGGAAAGCCCACAGGCGATCAATCTTCTGATTGGTGTCGACGTTCATCAGAGCATTTATCCATTACTGATCGCTCATGAGCATGGCTTTGATACGGTATTTATACAGAGTGCTTTTGTTCGAAGGGTACGGAAAACCTTCGAAGAAAGTTTTCTGATGAACTCATTAGATCATCAGGGATGGGATGAAGCCTGCAACTTCCTGGACATTACAACACGTGATCTCAACGGGGTTCCGGTTTATAAAATTATGCAAAAGCCGGGACTTGAAAATCTTCAGATGACCTGAATCTGATTCTGGGATATTCATCCTGAAATAGAATTTCACAAGCAAAGCATAAATGGGATATCCAGATTGGATATCCTGTTTCCATTTATAAGATTATAAGATTGAAAGGGGATTTGATTATGATCAATCTCAATGAGAAAACCCGCTCTCTGATCCGCCAGTCCGTCCTGCGTACAGATATCTGTCGAATGAATGAAAGTTGGCGGTATCCTCAGGCATTATCCTGGTTGTTTGAATATGAAAAAAAATATGGATGTGATGAGTTTTTTTACGTTCAGAAAATCGATGCTCTGCTTGGAATGAGAGAATTCGATCAGGCAAGAACTCTTCTTGAACAGGCTTATCAGGAAGGATTTCAGGAAGCTCAATTAGGAAGCCAGATGTTCCGGATCCTGATTTATTATGGAAAATACGATCAGGCTTACGAGCTGATGGAGCGTATGGAAAATATTTACCGGCAGAATGTTCCTGAAGAAGGATTTAATGAAGAAGAATCGCTTTTAGGAGAGATGGAGCCTTCTTCTTTGATTATCAAGGGGACTCTTAAGGCAATGATGAAGGATTATCCAACGGCAATTTCCATGCTTGAAGATGCCATGCTCGAAAACTATGACATCACTGGATCCCTTGTTCTTGGACTTTGTTACATACTCGATGGTTCAGAAGACAGAGGTCTGGAAATCTTTATGAACGCCCTCGATCAGGATGAAGAAGTCGATGCGATGTTTCAATCCATCATGCCAAACAAGGATTCGATTGATATTCATAACGAGAAGCAGGTACTTGATCAGGCGGAATTCCTGTTCGATCGTCTGGCCAGATTTGCTTTCGATATTTTCGATTATGCCGCTGCGGCCAATGAAGAAGAGCATCCGGATTTTGATCAGTTCATGAGGGAAAGAATTGAAGAAGATCCAAAAGAGGCCCTGCTGCTCTTAGAGGGCCTTGTCAAGGGACAGGGAGAGATCCCGCCTCTTCTGGTTTTCATCGCGATTTGTTACGAAAAGCTCAATCAGGAATCGTTGCGCATAAAGACGCTTCGAAAAATTTTGAATTATACTCCAAAATCGGCTGAACTGGCAAAACTCGATCTGATTGGACAGCTTTATGCCCTCCATGAACTGGACTATTCCAAATCAACGGTAAAAAAGCATCTGAAAAGACTCTATAGTTATAACAGAAATGACTTTGAATCAGTGGATCTTCTGATCAGAGAAGCGGCTGAGTATGAATTTTCCGACTTCAGAGATCAGATGATTTTAAATATTGATTTTGAACAGGTTCCGGAAGATCAACTGCCCCGCGCCCTTTCGCTTTTTGCAGAAGCCACGGAAACATGGGAAGGAATGGGAGAAGAAGCCGCTGAATTGATCTATAAATACCGCCATCATGCAGGCTATGATAATCTGACTGATTTGCTTGAATACTACATGTATTTTGATCCGGATATGAAACGGTTTGATCGTCTGACTGAAGAATTTTTGCCGGATCCTGAAATCATTCAAATCATGCTTGAGTTGTATGAGGCATTCGGGTTATTTGATGATTATGCCCGGGTTCTTTGCATTCTGCTCGATGATTCAACCAGACAAAAATACCGAGATAATCTCACCTATAAAATGCTGGTTGGAAGATATGGACCGGCCGGAACGGCGACAAGAGATGTTCTTCTTCAGGAACATGTCCGAATGGACGTCGATCAATGTGTAGACTACTTTATGACAGGCAAGTATTCTAAGGCAAGAGAATTTGCCGATCCGTATCCATTTATAATTGATAGTGCCCAGGGAATCTCCATGACTGATAACAAGACGCCATGCAATGAACAAGTGGCCTATGGTCCGGCTGATCTCGAAAAAATCTTTCCATGGGAAGTTGTTCCAGAAGACTATCAAGAGGATATGTCAGAGGAAAACTTTTTAGATTTTGATAGGCCCATCAGCAGCTTTGAAAAAATGCTCAATGAATCCGGACTCGATTGGGATGAGATTACTCACCTGCAGGATACGATGGAAGAAATGTCCAACAGAGAAGAGAAACTGTATAAGGATGTCCATGAACTCATTTTCAGTGATATTGTTCCGGCTGAATTGAGAACACTTTTTCCGGTGATTCTGACGGATCCGCATTTCATTGATGAAACTCGCAGGCAGGTAAAGATCCAGGAACCACAGATGAACATCGATTTAGGATTGATTCTGATGTTCTTAGCCCGTGATGGAATCGTATTTCCCCAGGGATATCAGCAGCTTGAACAGATCATCATGTCCAACAACTACCGGAATCTGTATGATGCAGGCGCAGAGATCTTAAAGGCAGTGATTGAACACATCGATCAGGAGTTTAAAAAGCAGGACCCAAAATATGGTCAGCATCCTTTTTTCGAAAACGAACAGGAAAATATCCTGAATGAAATTCATCGAATGCTCGATGAGATTGTCAAGGCAGCCACTGAACAGGGCTTTGAAGGCGATATGCAAAGCACAATCCAAAATCCGGATCTGCCTCAGAGTGAAGAAGAAGCCAGGGAACTGTTGAAACAGATTCACTCCAATCTCGATATGTATCCAATCGATGATAAAGAAAATGAAACGTCTGATTCAGAATCGAACAGAAAGCAATCCATTGATTCAGATGATTCGCTTGCAGGTCCAAATAAAAACAAAGAGGGCCTTTCAGATCCCTTAAGGAGTTATTCAGAGCGCATTCTGGATGGAAATTCAAGATATAGCGATGATGACGACGACGAGGATGAAGATGATTTCGATCTCTATATTCATGGAATGCTTAACTGAGTTTGCACCGAATCAATTTTGTTTTGATCTGCAGAAGTCCTATCGCTGTTTTTTTATATTTTATAAAGGAAACGATGGATTACACTTTGATTTGTACAAGCAAAAACCAAATGCTAAAACGGCTGAAAGCCTGGTTTATCCTGGCGTCAGCCGTTTTTTTGAAATGAATGGAAAATGCCTATGTTATACTGAACTGCAGAAATGGAGAGCATTCCTGTGAAAAAGTGGATCAGATGGATAGCATTATCTGCTGTACTCATTTCCATATGGCAAATTGCCAGTCTTATAACCGATAATTCGCTGATCTGTCCTTCGATTTTTGAAATCATCGCCCAAATGATCGGACAGGCTTCTTCACCTGTATTCTATCAGGCGCTCGGAATGACTCTTGCAAGGTGCGTCATTGGACTTTTCCTTTCTTTTATTCTGGCTCTTCTTGCAGGAGCTTTCAGTTTCTGGAATCAGAAAATCGGATGGGTCTGTGATCAGCTGTGCGCACTTTTACAAAGCATTCCAAATGTTGCCTTTATTATTTTGCTTCTGTTCTGGACAGGACGGAATGAAGCGGTGGTTATTGTTCAGATTCTGCTTTTAACTCCGATGATCTTTCGTGAGCTTCATGAAGGTTTGAAGGATATTGCCAGAACCTACCATGAAGTTTTTGTTTTATATCCGCAGCCTCTAGTTGAAAAACTTAAAAAAGCTGCCCTGCCCATGCTTGAACCGATGATGCGCTCTTCCTTGAAAAGTGCAGGTTCTTTAGGTTTAAAAGCCGTCGTTATGGCTGAGATTCTGGCCTCGGTTTCTAATGGGATTGGTCGGCAGCTGCAGTCGGCAAGACTGAATCTAAATTTTGCAGGTGTTCTTGGCTGGGTATTATGGCTGATGCTGATTTCACTGCTTTTAGAACAGGGCTGGAATGCGCTGTTTGCCTGGTTGGAAGAAAGATCAAATTCGATCTAGCCTGAAGTGTTTTTTTTGGAAACAGCTTTCAGAACAATTCAAACAGGAAATCAGATAAAAGATTTGTTTTAGTAAAGATTTGTTTCAGCAAGGAAGCCTGGCTTCTTAGAAGGGAAGATCGGATGGATCTGGTCAGTTTTTTAGTTCCGGTATACAACGTAGAAAATTATCTGGGAAAATGTCTGGACTGTCTTCTCGCTCAGACCTATCCCAATATCGAGATTATTTTAGTCAACGATGGCAGCAAGGATCATTCTTTAGCCATCGCAAAGGATTATCAGAAAAAGCACTCGAATATTCATATATACAGTTATCCCAATTCTGGGATTTCCAAAACCAGAAATCGATTGTTAAAACATGCGAGCGGAGAATTTGTCATGTTTGTCGACAGCGATGATTATATCGATCCAGATACAGTAACTGTGATGATGGAAACTTTGAAAAAGCATGATCTCGATCTGGTTCAATGCGGATTTCGCATGGATTATAAATATTTTACTTTGTATCGGCCGTCAAGCGGAAGAAGAATCATGGAAAAGATGCAGGCGCTGCATGCGTTATCCAATGGAAGGTATTTAAATAACTATCCATGGGGCAAGCTGACCAGAAGATCGTGCTTTGATGGAGTCGAGTTTCCGGAAAACCTCAATGGATTTGAAGATACCTTTACGATCTTTAAAAGTATGGCCAAAGCGCGAAGAATCGGGACAATTCCCAATCGCTTTTATCATTACGTACAACGCCGGGGCTCATTGACCAATCGAATGTCCCTGGACTATGTTGAATTGATGAGAAAGGCTTATCACTATCAGTCTGATGTATTGAATCAGGAATTTCCAAATGAGCATTTTGCCTTTGACAAACAGTATTACAATACAGATCTTGTTTTGATTTATACAATAATCGTCTTCTGTCACCGCGATCATCCGGTAGAATTCACCAAAGATCGAATTAATTATTCAAAACTTCCCGCAGGCATTGTTTTAAAACTTGCTTATGATGCGTGGCTTGCAATCGCAAAACTCAAAATGGGAAAATCTCTGTGCATCAGGGAACCTTCGAAAAACAACTGAGAAAATTACATTCATTTAAGGATATAGAAGAAAAAGGAAAGAGACTGAATGGAATATACGATCACAAAAGCCTGTAAAAAAGATCTCAACGAACTTGTGATTCTGTATGAAGAAGCAAGAAACTTCATGCATACTCATGGAAATCCGAATCAGTGGAACGATGGTCATCCGGCTGCAGATGATTTATTGAAAGACATTGAACAGGGAATTCTGTATGTTCTGAAATCAGATGGAAAAATAGACGGCGCTTTTGTCTATTATGAAGGCATCGATCCGACCTACCTGAAGATCGATGGAGCCTGGCTCAATAACAGACCATATGGAGTGGGGCATAAAGTGGTAAGCTCGAGAAAGCGGAAAGGAACTGGATCCCTGATCATCGATTACCTGAAAAAGCATTCTCATTACGTTCGCATGGATACGCATGAAGATAACCTGCCAATGCAGAATCTGCTCAAAAAGGAAGGTTTTGTCTACTGCGGCACAATTTATCTTGCCAATGGCGATCCCCGTATGGCTTTTATGTTTGATCCCGATTATCAGCAGACATGAGTGCCAAAACCAATAAAAAAAGTTAGAATAAAAAAGTTGAAAAAAAGTTAAGATCTAAAATTGAAGCAGAAAAGCTGGAATATAGCTGCTCGAATAAATAAGCTGCGATTAAGAATTCTGATTATTCTGAGTGATATTTAAAAAATGAATAGATCAGAAAGAATGATCTTTATGAAAAGATATGAATTAAAAAGCTCATCCTTTCTTCTGAGAGGATGTTTTAAAAAATATAACGATGAAAGGATGGTATTATGGCTTTTGAATCGTTGACTGAGCGCCTGAATCGGGCGATGAAAACCATTACCGGCCAGGGAAAACTGACCGAATCCAATATGGATGAAATGCTCCGTGAAGTGCGGATGTCACTTCTTGAAGCAGATGTGAACTATCAGGTTGTTAAGGATTTTGTCGCCAATGTGAAGGAAAAGGCTTTAGGACAGAAAGTTCTTGATGCTCTGAATCCAGGACAGATGGTTGTCAAAATCGTTAAGGAAGAACTTCAGCAGCTTCTTGGAAATGAAGACGCTCAAATTCATTTTAACGATAACGGAATCACCAATATTATGATGGCTGGTCTTCAGGGAACTGGTAAAACAACAGCTGCAGCTAAAATTGCCCGTTACCTGAAGAATAAGAAGAACAAAAAAGCACTGCTGGTTGCCTGTGATGTAATTCGTCCGGCTGCGATTGAACAGCTGCAGACTCTTGGTGAATCGATTCAGGTTCCAGTCTTTACTCTGGGAGCTGAAACTTCTGCACTTGATACCGCAAAAGCGGCAGATCAATATGCAAAGGAAAACGGCTTTGATACCGTGATCTACGATACAGCAGGCCGTCTGCATATCGATGAAGAATTGATGAATGAACTTTCCATGATGAAAGATTTCCTTCATCCTCAGGAAATCCTGCTTACTGTCGATGCCATGACGGGTCAGGATATTGTCACTGTAGCCAGGGAATTTAATGAACAGCTTCAGATTACCGCTCTGATCGTGACCAAACTCGATGGCGATGCCAGAGGCGGTGGATTGTTATCCGTTCGTTCAATCACCAATGTGCCTGTTCTGTTTGTTTCGAATGGTGAAAAAGTTGACGATCTTGAAGAATTCCATCCGGATCGTATGGCGGAACGCATTCTTGGAATGGGAGACATTTTGTCTTTAATTGAAAAAGCACAGGAAAACATGGATGTTGAGCTGGCTGCTTCTTCGATGGAACGTATGCAGTCCGGTCAGTTTGACATGAACGATCTGCTTTCTCAGTTTGAACAGATGAATCGTCTTGGATCCTTCAAGGGAATACTCAAGATGATCCCAGGGATGAATAAAATGGCTGGTATGGTTGATGATGACCAGATGAATGCGCAGATCAAACGCATGCGCGCCATTATCAACTCGATGACACCCAAAGAAAGAGCGCGTCCTGATATTTTAAAGGCAAGCCGTAAAAATCGTATTGCCAAGGGTGCAGGTGTTAAAGTTGCGGATGTAAATAAACTGCTGACCAGCTTTGACCAGATGAAGATGATGTCTCAGATGATGTCTGGTGGAATGCCTGCCATGAATCCGTTTGGTGGTGGATTTGGTAAACCAGGTGGATTTGGCGGCCCCGGCGGATTTGGAATGAGTAAGCATTCTGGAAGCAAGAAGAAAAGAAAAGCACCGGTTAAAAAGAAAAAAAGAAGATAATCATCCTTTGGTCCAATTTGATCAGGACTTATGGATGGAAAGTAAACTGGGCAATCTGCTCAGTTTTCTTTGTTTTTTGGCTATTTTGAATATATAACCATTAGCCTGATCGTTTTGGTCCTATCAGATCAAAGGTCTGGCCAGAGAGGTATTAAATGAAAAAATCAAATCTTGGATCAGCTATTTTAAATATGATTCTCGAACGGCTTCATACGGCTCTTGGCGGGGAACCAATTTCCCTGAAGAAGCTTCAGAATCGATACCAGGAAGAATTGATGCCTTATCAGTTCTGTTATTCCATGTCCGAGCACGGCAAAAAGAAAGAAGAAGTCATTCTTGAATTCGACAAAGGAAACTTCTGTCATCTATTCTCGATCGGCTCTATTGTCAAGAATTCAACTGCGGATCTTGAACCGTTTTCAGGAATGGATGGCTGGAGAAATATCGAAAATGGAACCATTACTTTTCGTATGCTTCGAAATATTGATCCACAGCAGTTTGATTATTATCACCCGGAACATTTATTGTTTTCAGAATTTGTGGAAACAATCAAGGATCCTCAGGCCATTCGTTATGACAAAAGGAAAGTGAAGAACAGTTCGCTGGAAGCGGATATACTTCTTTATCGGGTTGTTAAACAGAAGGTCATTCATATCGCATTGTCGAAGGATAAGGATGGAACCTATTTTCCCAGGTCTTACTTCGTTCGGGATGTGAACAAGGATCGCGAATATCCAACGAAATACATCAATGGAATGCCGGCATTAAAAGTCAAAACCAAAATTCGGAATCGATGAATAACTGCTTACAGCAAACAAAAGTTAATAGAGACAGCCCATGATTCTCGATCCATTCTGAAAACGAAAAAGAGGTGTCAAGCAAAAAAGCTTGACACCTCTTTTTGGATCAGGTAGGATAAGCAGGCAAATATGAAAATAACACCTGTCAAGGAAGATGTTTTGACAGAGTTTGACTCCTTGCAATAAAGGATAAGTCATGAAAGGAACAGGATCAGTATATGGTTAAATTACGTTTAAGAAGAATGGGTAAAAAGGGTCAGCCTTTCTACCGTATTGTAGCTGCAGACAGCCGCTCTCCACGCGATGGAAAATTCATCCAGGAAATTGGAACTTACAATCCAGTTAAAGCAGATGCTCCAGTTACTCTTGATAAAGATGCAGCTCTTGAATGGCTCAAAAAAGGCGCACAGCCTTCCGACACCGTCCGCAGCATTCTTTCTAAAGAAGGCGTTATGACTGCTTATCACGAATACAAACTTGGCAAGTAAGATATGATCGATCTCGAAAAGACACTTTACGATCTGTGTCTGCCGCTGGTCAGTCATCCTCAGAATCTTTCCGTGAAGACCATGGCCAGCACGGAAGACAATGAAATTCTTCTGTATGTTTATGCGGATGACGATGATGTTGCCCGCCTGATCGGAAGAAAGGGTGTCATCGCCACGGCATTAAGACAGATGATGTCGATTGCAGCTCGTGACGAGCATAAAAGACTGTCGGTTAAATTCGAGTCTTACGAATAGCCGCAGTACGTCTCAGGCATCCACAACAGCCCCGCAAGGGGCTTTTTTTATAATGGAGAGTGGACTGAATGATTGTGCGAGGAAAACTGAAATGATTAAAGTAGCAAAAATTATCAATACACGCGGACTGAAAGGTGAATGCAAATTATATCTATATACGGATCAGGCCCGCGATCGTTTTTCGCAGGGAGTTGTTCTCTATGAAAATGGCGACAGGAATCAGCCAATTCATCCAATTTCCTATTCTGAATATAAAGGATTTGGTTATGCCAAATTTAAAGAAATCGCGGATATCGATCAGGCGAAGCAGCATCAGGGAATGGACCTTTATTTAAGTAAGGAAGACCTACCTGAAAGCGATGAAGATGAATTCTACTATTCGGATCTGAATGGACTTCATGCCATCGATCAGAATGGGGAAGATCTGGGAAAGGTCAGTGACATTTTGGAAACCGGAGCAACCCATCCCATTTTGCGAATATCAAAGGGCTCACAGAGTTTCATGGTTCCATTTGCGGAAGCTTTTGTGGAAGAAGTGGATCTGGAAGCCGGTCAGATTGTGATTCATATGATGGAAGGCCTGAGATGAAAGTATCCGTATTAAGCCTGTTTCCCGAATACTTTCAGGGACTGCTCAATACTTCGATTATTTCGAGAGCCAGAGAAAATGGACTTTTCGAATTTGAAACGGTGAATTTTCGAGAATTTACCAAATCGAAGCATGGTCATGTCGATGATGCGCCTTATGGGGGCGGAGCTGGGATGGTTTTAATGTGTCAGCCTCTTTTAGACGCATTAAAAAGTATTCAGACTCCCACCTCCAAAGTGATTCTTCTATCGCCGCAGGGGCAGAAGTTTGATCAGAACAAGGCAGCCGAATTATCAAGAGAAGATCATCTGATCTTTATCTGCGGCCATTATGAAGGCTTTGATGAACGAATTCGGGATTATGTCGATATGCAGTTGTCGCTGGGCGATTTTGTACTGACTGGCGGGGAGCCTGCAGCCGCGGCGATGTGTGATTCGATTTTGCGCCTGATTCCCGGCGTCATTAAGGAAGAATCAGCCGGTGGGGATTCTTTTTCTGATGGGCTTCTTGAATATCCGCAATATACCAGACCCTATGAATATGAAGGAAAGAAAGTTCCTGATGTTTTGATGAGCGGCCATCATGCCAATATTGAAAAATGGCGGCATGAAGAATCCTTGAAGAGGACTCTGCTTTATCGTCCGGATCTTTTAAAGAGTGCCGTTTTAAGTGAACAGGATCATAAGGACCTGGCACGATTGAAAGAAGAATTAAAAAGCCAGGTTCCCCAGGAAGAAGCAGAATCCATCTGATGGTCATCCTGCTGCTTTAAAAAACAGAGTGATTTTGAATACATGCAAGCGAGGGTATAGTTTTAAAAAAACATAAACCAAATGAATAAAAGACATTTTTTACTTTTTGATCACAGGGTAAAGAATGTCTTTTTGTCTTTGGATAAAAACAGATCTCAACACAGAAGAGGCAAGAAATGAAGAGGTTATTTGATGAATAGCTGAATGGTTTAGTTGAATTGATGAAATCAAAGGATCGTCTGATTTGGATCTTTGTTTTTCGGTTATTGAAAGTGCATGGAAATGTAACATTGAATTTGATTTTGCAGGCATAACGATTTGGATATACTTTTGTTGAATAACATAAAGAAAGGATTTGACCCATGAGTAAAAATGAACATTTTGTTGAAGTGTATTCCCAGGGAATGGTGAATCTGGTCAGGATTCTTGTCGATACGGAAACCGGAGTGAATTATCTGGTTTGTACAAACAGCGGCAGTGGAACAGGGATGACGGTTCTTCTTGATCGGGAAGGAAATCCTGTCATTTCTCCGCTGCCGATTCAGAGTATGTGGAAGTAGAATTTGAACTAAATAATATTTGAGATTAAATCTGCAATCATCCATTCAACAGTGCAGGCTGTAAAATGAGCAGTCACTCAGAATCAGTCTGAATGACTGCTTTTTCTGTTTAAGCCAACAAGTAAAGTGAAAAGAAATGAACATCTAAATTTTGATATAAAGTAGTGTGAAATTTATGCAAAGAAATACAAGGTAAAGCGAGGATCACTGGATTTTAAGGATTTGGGAAAAGAAAGTCATACGAAAAGTTGTCTGCAGTCTTTTTTGGTCAGTTAAAACAAGTTACTATAACCCCATGAGTGCAAGAAAATCAAAGAAACGGTTAAGAACAGACCGCCTGATTATCCTTGGGGTTCTGTTTGTCTGTATGTGCGGATTTGTTCTTTATGGAAGCTATCGGCTCTATCGAGTTGTCTTTCCAGTAAAAGAAGTTCCTGAAGCTGTTGTTCCCGAAAAGAAGGATGTGACCAGCGAAAACAGGACGGCTGATCATACCAGACAGATTGAAGAGATTAAGAATGCCAACGCCCTGGATACAGTCAATGTGACTGGTCTGAGCGATGAAGAACTGCGCAGTCTGTTTTATTCTTCTGAACTGACACCAGAGCAGTTAAGTTCAATGACCGGGCGGACCTGGAGTGATGATCAGGATTTTGTTAAACCGGAAGATCTTCGTTATATTCGTGTTCTGTATCAGAACTTCGACAATCAAAGCACCGTTGGTGAAATTATCATGAATAAGGATCTCGCTGCTGAAATCGAAGATATTTTCTTTGATCTCTATAAGCATGAATATCAGATTGAAAGAATGATCCTTCCAGATGCCTATGGCGGAGATGATAATCAATCGATGTCCAATAACAATACATCCGGTTTTTCACTGAGGTTATCTGATGGAGTGAGTCTTTGGCCTCATGAACATGCTTTAGGACTTTCTGTTGATCTGAACCCGTTAATGAATCCTTTTGTCGTCAGTACGGCAGATAACTATTCTGTTTCACCCGAAAGTGCGCAGACTTATGCTGATCGAACGAACATTCGTCCTCATATGATTGACCATAATGATTACGCTTATCAGCTGTTTACCTCCCATGGATTTACCTGGGGTGGAGACTGGAATGAAAGAACTGACTATCAGCATTTTGAAAAGGGATATACTCCACCTGAAACCCTTCCAGAAGATGTACAAAAAGTCATAGATTCCACAACAGATGATCAAAGTCAATCTCAGGAAGATCAGGAAGAAGGGGAAGCTTTACCTGAAGAAGAAACTGCGGCAAATGAAGATGCTGCTGAATAGACAAATTCAAAATATCAATTGAAATTTCCGCCTGATGGAATTGACGAAGAATCAGGCGGTTTTCTTTTGAATCGTCAAAAACAACCTGAACCTGTGGATCGTTTTGAAAAAATTAAGGTTGAATCAGCTTTTGGCCTGTGCTACAATCGTAAGGCATTTGCGGGGTTCCGCTGGCGGAAAGTGCGGCCATGAATCGATAAGAACGCAAGCTAGAATATAAAGGAGAATTCAAATGAATTTAAATCTGGTACAGGATATAACAAAAAACCAGCTGAAAAAAGACATCCCTGATTTCAGAAGCGGATCCACTGTTCGCGTACACGTTAAGATCAAAGAAGGAGATAAAACTCGTATTCAGGTCTTCGAAGGTGTTGTAACTGAAAGATCCGGTGGTGGAGTTGCTGAAAACTTCACAGTTCGTAAAATTTCCAATGGTGTTGGAGTTGAACGTAAATTCCCAATCCATTCTCCGATCATCGATAAGATCGAAGTGGTACGTCATGGTAAAGTACGTAGAAACAAACTGCGTTACCTCAGAAACCGTTCCGGAAAATCTGCAAGAATCAAAGAATCCCGCCGCTAAGTTTCAAAAGTTCAACTTGGCAAGTTGGAGTGTAAAAAGATTATCGATCAAGAAAAGGTCTTTCGAGACCTTTTTTTCGTGCTTATTCTTTCTGCATCTTTCATCAAGCTGAATTTATTGGCTAAAACGAAAAAATCCTTTACACTTTACAAGTCAGAGTTTTATTCATCAGCACAATTTCAGAATGAAAATCAGAGGATTGCGCTGATCGAGGCGATAGGAGATTTTTATGTCCGAAGAAAATACAAAGCGTAAAAAACGTAAACAGCGCTACAGCGAAGATGATGAAAGAAGCATCTGGGAAGATATCCTGGATTTTGTTAAGGTTTTTGCTATTTCCGCCATTGTTATCCTTCTTTTTGTAAACTTTATCGCTTATCCGATTACAGTCCGCGGTCATTCGATGGATCCGACTTTAAGCAATGGAGAATACGGTTATACCTCTTTAATTTCACTGTCAACTTCAGAGCCGGCCAGAGGGGATATCGTGGTTGTAAAAATGAATGAAGAAGATGGCAGCGAATCCTTATGGGTCAAACGAGTGATTGGACTGCCCGGAGAAACCGTTGAATGCAAGGATGGAATCATTTACATCAATGGGGTGGCCTTTGATGAAAGTGATTATCTTTCAGAAGAATATATGTCACAGGCATTAGCTGACTTCAAAGCAGAGACCGGCTATGATTATGGAACCTTTACCAATGATTTTGCCCCTGTGACTCTCGGAGAAGACCAGTACTGGATTATGGGAGATAATCGTCCGTGGTCCAAGGATTCAAGAGATCCAGGCGTTGGAGCTGTCAGCCGTGATCGATTCTTCGGAAAAGGCATCATGGTTTTATGGCCATTTGATAAATTTGGTGCCAAGTAAATCTTGTTTTGGAGCGTTTCTTAATTCTTGTGTTTCATTTACGTAATTGTTTGCGTAATTATTATAGAGAACTCAGTAATTCTTAAAGAAATTCAATTTGAACTGCTGCGCAGGCCTTCTTTTGAGGTTTGCGCTTTTTTTTCGCGGTAAAAATTGCGTATGATTTCTTTAGCGATTTGAGAACTCCTGAAATGGCTGAATCATACAGCTGGCAGGAAGCTCAGGAAAGGAAGATCATCATGCCTTCAAGCAATATTCAATGGTTTCCGGGTCATATGACCAAAGCCCGTCGACAGATGGAGGAAAACCTGAAGAAAGTTGACTTTATTATAGAAATTCGGGATGCAAGAATCCCTGAGTCCTCAAGAAATCCCCTGATTGAAGAACTCGCAGGCAATAAACCACGCCTGATTTTACTTTCAAAAAAGGATAAGGCTGATCCACAGCTGACCAAAGACTGGATCAGAGAGCTGTCAAGTGAGAATCAGGAAGTGATGGCTGTTGATTTAATTCGCGAGAACTATCGTAAACAGCTTGTTGCAAAATCCTTAAAACTCAATGAAAAGCTGATCGAGAAGCAAAAGCGAAAAGGAATCCGCCCAAGGGCTTTAAGGGCCATGGTATGCGGGATTCCAAACGTCGGAAAATCGACCATGATTAATACCTTAGCCAAGCGTAAGGCAGCCCAGACCGGAGACAGGCCAGGGGTAACAAAATCACTGCAGTGGATCCGCCTGGATTCAGACTTAGAACTGCTCGATACGCCTGGCGTATTGTGGCCGAAGTTTGAAGATCAGGAAATTGGAATTCGTCTGGCTGCTTTAGGCAGCATCAAGGACGATGTCGTTCATATGGATGATCTGGCTATTTTCTGTGCAGACTATCTGATGAAGAATCATCCGGAGGCTCTTCTGAAAACCTATGGGCTTGAAAAGCTGGAAGAAACGCCCTGGGAAACGCTTGAAGCCATTGCAAGAAAAAGAGGGTGGCTGCAGCGCGGCCAGGTCGATGAAAACCGGACAATGCGCAGCTTCATCAAGGATATTCGCGAAAACCGTTTAGGCAAAATCACCTGGGAAATTCCTGCTTCAAAGACGGAAGAAAGAAACAGTAAACCAGGTGAAGATCTGGTGAAAAACACAGATCACCAGAATGATCAAATGAACGGCAATGACATGATCAAACAAGACGATAGCCATGCCGATAACATTGTGGATAACAATATCGATAACAATAAGGAAGAAACTGAATGATCGAACGCCCTTTAGAAGTTGATTATCACGAATCTGGTAAGCTGGTTTTAGGGATGGATGAAGCGGGAAGGGGACCATTATGCGGGCCGTTAATGGTGGCTGGTGTCATCTTTCCAATCGGCTATCAAAACGCACTTCTTGATGATTCAAAGAAGCTGTCCGAAAAGAAAAGAGAAACTTTATATAAGCAGATTATCGAAGATGCGCTTTACTGGAAAGTTCTGGTTTTAAGCGAGGCTGAAATCGATGAATTAAACATTTACCGGGCTTCTCAGACAGGGATGGAAAGAATCGCCCAGGAATTTTCTGATGTGTGCGATGTTGTTCTCAGTGATGCGATGCCCCTGCCAGCCTTTTGTAAAAACCATTCAGAGCATGATTTTGATTGTCCAGTAAAGGGTGATTCCAAATCGATTTCGATTGCTGCAGCGAGTATTTTAGCCAAAGTCAGCCGGGATCATTACATGAAAAAACTTGATGAAATGTATCCTCAATACGATCTGGCAAAAAACAAGGGTTATCCAACGGCAAAGCACCTGGAAGCGATTAAAACGCATGGGGTGCAGGATTTTTATCGTCGTTCTTTTTCACCAGTTGCAAAAGTTCTCAAACAGAATCAACAGGAAAGTCTGTTTTAAACAATGCTTTAAGAATGTTAAGTAATGACAGATAGAAGAGTCTTGAATTCAAGATCATAATCAGAATCTCTGTGCCTTTATGCATTTTCGCTTTTGTCTACTGAATGAGCATAAACAAAGTACAGAGTTTTTTTTGCGGTTCGTTTGTATAATCGAGCTGCTTTTGGTATGACTCTTAATAAAGCCATAAAAACCAATGAAAATCATTAGAAAACAAGCAAGTTCTTTTTGGATTTGTTTTTTCAGGGCTTGACATCCAAAAAAAGCTTAAATTAAATTGAATTGCTTTCCGACTTCCAGATTGAGCCATATGAATTGACAGATTTGGAAAATTGAATGGATTGACTTTAGATTGTGAAGCGATTATCTTGTTTCACGAATGAGCGGTTAACCGCAGAAATGGAAGTGATTGGTATGACTACGAAAAAGACTTCAGGAAAAAGTGCTTCGACAAAAGCAGCCAAACCAAGAAAAAGAGTCTCCAGAAAAAAGAAGGACATTCAGAATCTTGTCATTGTCGAATCCCCTTCCAAAGCAAAAACCATTGAAAAATACCTCGGTGAAGGATATAAAGTCGTCTCTTCCAAGGGTCACATTTGTGATCTTGGACTTTCCGGCAAGGAAAGAATGGGAATTGATATTGAAAACAACTTCACTCCAAAATATAAAGTTCCAAAAGAAAAGCAGGAAATCGTTGATGAGCTGAAAGCTCTCAACGATCGCAGTGAGCACGTGATTCTCGCAAGTGACCCGGACCGAGAAGGAGAAGCCATTGCCTGGCATCTGGCCAGAGAACTCGGGCTGGATATGAATGATGAAAACCGGGTGACTTTTCATGAAATCACCAAACCGGTTGTCACTGAATCCATTACTCATCCTCATAAGATCGATATGAATCTGGTTCAGTCTCAGGAAACCAGACGCATGCTCGACCGAATCATCGGATTTAAGCTATCCCGCCTTTTACGCAAGAAAATTTCATCCAAGTCCGCTGGACGTGTTCAGTCCGTTGCTTTGCATCTGATCGTTTTACGTGAATACGAAATTCGCAAGTTCGTCTCTGAAGAGTACTGGACGATTGAAGCGGATGTAAAAAAAGGACGTTCTGTCTTTCAGGCCGCATTATCCAAATATCAGGGAAGCAAACCCAAACTGAAAAACGAAGAGGAAACCAACCAGCTGCTTGATTCTTTCAAAGGCAAGCCGTTTGTGGTTTCTTCCATTTCAAAACGAAAAAGCAAAAAGGCTCCTAAGCTGCCCTTTACCACTAGTACTCTACAACAGGAAGCTTCCAAGAAGCTTGGCTATGGAGCCAAGAAAACAATGAGTGTCGCTCAGAAACTGTATGAAGGTGTAAATGTCGCAGGCAGCATGACAGGTCTGATTTCATACATGCGTACCGATTCGACCAGACTTTCTCCTTTGTTTGTAAATGATGCAGAAGCCTACATCGACAAGACATTTGGTTCTGAGTTTAAGGGTGTTGCCCATGAGAAAAACAAAGCCAACGCCCAGGACGCACATGAAGCCTGCCGTGTGACCAATATTGAATACACGCCTGAGTATGTAAAACCTTACCTGTCTTCTGAAGAATTCAGATTGTACTCTCTGATTTATGCCCGCACTCTGGCTTCTTTGATGGCTGATGCCGTCTATGATGTGACCAGTGTGAAGTTTAACTGCGGAGAGGGTGAATTCTCTGCAAGCGGTCAGACCATGGTATTCGAAGGGTATACAAAAGTGTATGCAAAATATGAAAACCAGAAGGAAACCATTCTTCCTGAACTGACTGAAGGTGAAGTCCTGCCGGAAAAAGATGTTCGTATTGAAGGCAGTCAGCACTTTACTGAACCGCCTGCAAGATATACCGAAGCCAGACTGATCCGTGAACTGGAAGAAAAGAGCATTGGCCGTCCTTCGACCTATGCTTCAATTATTGATACCCTGCAGGCAAGAGGCTATGTCTTATTGGCCAAAGCTTCAGAAGGAAGCAAGACCAAAGTCTTTACGCCAACAGAACAGGGAATGCTTACAGATGAAAAGCTGCAGGAATTCTTCAATTCCATCATTAATGTTGAATATACGGCAAACATGGAAAAGGCTCTCGACATCATTGCCGAAGGTCAGGAAGATTACGTGAAGTATCTCAAGGAATTCTATGGGGACTTCGAACCGCTGGTGGAAAAAGCCTATGATGAAATGCCAGTTCGCGAACTCGAGCGAGTGGGCAGACAATGCCCTGAATGCGGAGGCGATCTGGTTTACCGTATTGGACGATTTGGAAAATTCATCTCCTGCATTAATTTTCCAGAATGTAAGTATTCAGAAAATGCAGATTCTGAACTGCAGTCGCTTTCTCAGGAAGAAAAACTCTGCCCCAACTGCGGTGCGAAAATGGTGATCAAAAAAGGCCGTTTTGGTGCATTCTGGGCCTGCTCCAACTATCCTGAATGCAAGACCATTCTTCCATTGAAGGAAAAAGCCAAACCAAAACCGACAGGGGAAAAGTGTCCTGAATGCGGCGCGGACCTGGTCGAAAGAGTCAGCCGTTATGGCAAGCCCTTTATCGGCTGCTCCAACTATCCAAAATGCCACTACATTAAAAAGGAGCCAAAAGCCGATAAAAAATCGGCCAACGCCAAAGCAGAAACAGCAGCAGAAACTGATAACTCAACTCCTGCTGCAGGAGTTTAAAATGCCAGAAAACAATACAGATATTCAGCGTGAACAGACAACGTTTGCTGCTTTGACATCAAGGAATATTAAACCAGTAACCGTGATTGGGGCTGGGCTTGCCGGTTCAGAAGCCGCCTGGCAGTTAGCAAGTGCTGGGATTCCTGTAACCCTGATTGAAATGCGGCCGGATAAAAAACCGGCAGCTTTTTCAACAGGACATTTTGCTGAGCTTGTCTGCTCCAATTCATTGCGATCGGATTCTTTAAGCAATGCTGCCGGTTTAATGAAAGAAGAACTTAGAAGAATGAATTCTCTGATCTTAAAGGCAGCGGACCAGGCGGCCGTGCCAGCGGGCAGCGCATTGGCTGTCGATCGGGAAGAATTCTCTAAGATCATCACGAAAACTTTAGAGAATCATCCATTGGTCACAATCAGAAGAGAAGAAGTGACTGAGATTCCTGATGGTCCTGTAATTATTGCTTCAGGTCCCTTGACCAGTGATGCCCTGGCTAAAAAAATAGCAGAATTTACAGAGCACGAGGCGTTTCATTTCTTTGATGCGGCCGCTCCAATCGTTGAAAAGGACAGCATTAATTTTGATAAGGCGTATTACAAAAGCCGATACGATAAAGGAGAAGCCTCCTACATCAACTGCGCCATGAATCAGGAAGAATATGACGCTTTCTACAACGAATTAATCCAGGCCAAATGCGCCCATCTTCATGAATTTGAACAGGATCCCAAAGTATTCGAAGGCTGCATGCCAGTAGAAGAAATGGCCAGAAGAGGAAAGGAAACGCTGCTTTTTGGACCGCTCAAACCAGTCGGTCTCGAACTCGAAGGTCAAAGACCGGCAGCAGTAGTTCAGCTGCGGCAGGATAATGTATCTGCTTCTTTATATAACATAGTCGGATTTCAGACCCATCTGACCTGGCCGGAACAAAAACGGGTATTCTCCATGATTCCGGGTCTTGAAAATGCGGTTTTTACCCGCTATGGAGTGATGCACCGCAATTCTTTTATCGACAGCCCAGATGTATTAAATCGTTTCTATCAAAGTAAAAAACGCGAGGATCTGTTTTTTGCCGGACAGATTACCGGAGTGGAAGGATATGTGGAAAGTACAGCGAGCGGACTGATTGCTGGATTGAATATGGCGAGATTCCTGAAGGGTCTTCCTCTGATCGATTTTAGCCGTCAGACTGCCATGGGAGCGCAGGCGTATTATATTTCACATTGCAGTCCATCTAATTTTCAGCCAATGAATGCCAACTTTGGAATCATGGAATCCAGCGCGAAAGGTCCAAAGAAAAAGCGAAGGGAGCAGATGGCAGCCCGTGCCCTTGAAATCATTGACTCCATCAAAAGTGACCTTGACAATGAGTGCAGCCGATCAGAAGATTAAGGATTTTCTCGAATACATCTTTCGATCTCAGCAAGGAAGTGAGCATACCATCGACGCATACCGCCGGGATCTGATTCAGCTTTTAAATGCAATGAACAAAAGAGGAATCGAAGACTTCCAGGATTTAACCCGCCCGGTTTTGATGAGCGCTCTTTCAGAAATCCGTCAGAATGGAAAAGTTCCATTAAAAAATTCGAGCATGTCAAGAAAGCTTTGCACGTACCGCTCGTTTTATCGCTATCTGATGGAACATCACCTGGCTGAAAGTTCGCCTTTTGATGGCATCAGAGCCTATCCATCCCAAAGAAAGATTCCGGAATTTTTCTTTGAAGAAGAACTCAGCGAATTTCTGGGTGGCTTTGATGAAACTTTGCCGGCTCAGAAAAGAGATAAACTTCTCTTTACTCTGATGTATGCCTGTGGCCTGCGGGTTTCAGAAGCGGCTGGATTAGTCTGGGCGGATATTTCCTTTTCAGAAAGAATTATTCGGATTTTGGGAAAAGGAAAAAAGGAACGGATCGTCCCATTTCCGGTATGGCTCCGGGATGATCTTGAAGATTATTCCATTGGCAAAAAAGCATCTGATCCGGTTTTTGTCAGCCGGTTAGGAAAGGCCTTATCGAGCAGAGCCATCCAGCAGAACATGCAAAAGCACGCGGATGCGATCGGATTAAAAATGACAGTTCATCCTCATATGCTCAGACACTCCTTTGCGACTCATCTGCTTGATCATGGGGCGGATATTCGAACGGTACAGGAACTGCTTGGACACTCTTCGCTGTCGACCACTCAGATCTATACCCATGTCTCAACAGCCAGACTGATGAAGGCATATGATGAATCATTTCCAATGGCAAAGAAGGATTGGAACTCTGCATCGTAAAATTATAGAAAACCACCGGAATTTACGGATGCCTGAATAAAGTTCAGGTTATCAGTTGATTCCGGTTTTTGGTTTCTGATACACTAGCAATTGCGGAAAAACCGCAAATACACACGCTGGGAATGGAAGTGCCCGTGCACATGGTGTTGCACTTTTTCGAACCGGCGGAGGAATAACGGAAAGGCGGACTTTATGTCAAACATTGTATCCATGAAAAAAATGCTGGAAAACGGTGTTCATTTCGGCCATCAGACTCGCAGATGGAACCCAAAAATGAAACCATATATTTACACCAGCAGAAACGGCGTTTATATCGTCGATTTAAACCAGACTCTTGAACAGCTTGAAGATGCTTACAAGGAACTTAAGGAAATCTCTGAAAACGGAGGAAAAGTTCTTTTCGTAGGAACTAAGAAACAGGCTGCTGAAACTGTAGAAGAACAGGCTCTTCGTTCCGGTTCTTTCTATGTAAACAAACGCTGGTTAGGCGGACTGCTCACAAACTTCCGTACCATCCAGAAACGAATCAAACGTCTGGTTGAAATCGAAGAAATGGAAGCCAGTGGAAAACTCGAAGTTTACACAAAAAAAGAACAGGCTCAGATCCTGAAAGAAAAAGCTAAACTTGAATCCTCCCTTGGCGGAATCAAGGAAATGAAGAAGCTTCCAGATGCGATCGTTATCATCGACCCGAAAGAAGAACACAATGCCGTTGCCGAAGCACGCAAACTGAACATTCCAGTATTCGCTATGCTCGACACAAACTGTGATCCGGATGAAGCTGATTACCCAATCGCTTCCAACGATGATGCAAACCGCTCTGTCAAACTGATCACTACAATTCTTGCAGATGCTATCGTTGATGCCAAAGGCGGACTTCTTGAAATTGCTTACCTCGACAATCCAGAAGAAGATGTAACCATGGAAGACGTTGTAAGAAACGTTGAAGCTCAGATCGCTGAAAACGAAAGAAGAAGACGTCAGAGAAACGAAGAACGCAGAAAACGCAACATGGAACGCAGAAACCGCGAACGTCGTCCATACAATGGACGTCCTGGACAGAATCGTCCTAACCGCGATGGAAACGGTCCAAGAAATAACGGTCCAAGAAACTACAATAACAATAATAACAGCGACAATAAACCTGCTGAAAACAAGGCAGCTGCTGCCAAAGAGCAGGCGTAAGCCTCAGATTTAAAACAGGAGGATAAAGAAAATGGCTATTAGTGCAAAACAGGTCAAAGAACTGCGCGAAAAAACTGGCGCAGGAATGATGGACTGCAAAAAAGCTTTAACAGAAACAGATGGCGACATGGCTAAAGCAGTTGACTGGCTGCGTGAAAAAGGTAAAGCAAAAGCCGAAAAGAAAGCCAACCGTGTAGCTGCTGAAGGATTAACTCGTGTAGCAACAAACGGAAACAAAGCTGTCATCTATGAAGTAAACTCTGAAACTGACTTCGTTGCCAAGAATGAACAGTTCCTGTCTCTTCTGGACACAATGAAAGATGCTTTCTTAACAAACGATGTAGTAACTGTTGAAGACGCCCTCGTTCTTGAAACTCCTCAGGGAACCATCAACGATCTGCTTGTTGATGCTACTGCAACTATCGGTGAAAAAATCACTCTTCGTCGCCTTGCCGTAGTGACTAAGACTGACGAACAGCAGTTTGGTACTTACATGCACAATGGTGGAGCAATCTCCGCTCTTGTTGTGATGGAAGGCGCTACTGATGAAATCGCTAAAAACATGGCTATGCAGGTAGCTTCCATGCGTCCGACTTATGTATCTCAGGCTGATGTTCCAGCAGAAGTTGTTGAACACGAAACTGAAGTACAGAAACAGATCATGGCTGCAGATCCAAAATTAGAAGGCAAACCTGAAAAAGTTCTTGAAGGCATCCTGAAAGGAAAAGTTTCCAAACACTTCCAGGATGAATGCCTGATGGATCAGGAATACTTCCTTGAACCGAAAAAGAAAGTTTCCGCTTTCTTAAAGGAACACAAATGCTCTGTAGTAGAATTCATCCGCTACCAGGCTGGTGAAGGTCTTGAAAAAAGAGAAGATGACTTTGCGGCTGAAGTAGCTGCTCAGATGGCTGCTGCGAAGTAAGCAAAGCATTATTCCAGAAAACTGTAATAGATTTGCAAGTGAAAAAGGGATCATCCAATCGAAATCGAAAGGATGATCCCTTTTTCTATTGATATGTAAAATGTGGTGATTCATGCTCTGACATTCCACAATATATACCATTTGTTCGGCGTTATAGACTCTTCATTTGCTTTGCAATCGCTTATGTACACATCGAGTTTTCCAAAGAGTCTATGATGTTTGACCCCCTGCTGAAAAATTCGGCTTAGGTAAGGTTCATCATCATTAAAACACAAGCGGAATTCAGGTATTTCATAAACTGCATCAAAGAAAAAACATCAGGCTTTTATTACATGATCAACAGACGACAGGAATTGTGCATCCTGGCATACAATGAAAAAAGAAGAAAGCGAGATTAATAAATATGGAAAGTAAAAAAGCGGCAATACTTCTTGCCGATAATTTCGAGGAAGTTGAAGCTACGGTTCCGTATGATCTGTTAAACCGTGCCGGAGTCAAAACCGATCTGATCAGCGTCAAGAATCAGAAAACGGTGAAAGGAAACGTCGGTATGCACTATACCGATTTGATGATGATGAAAGATACTGACTTCGATGATTATGACTGCCTGATCATCCCTGGAGGAGATGGCTATGTTGTTTTTGCCAATGATCCGCATGTTCTTGATCTGATCAAAGAGTTTGGCACCAATCCAAATAAGGTTCTTGGAGCAATTTGTGCCGGAGCTTCAATCCCTGGAAAACTTGGCTTATATGACGGTAAAAATTATACCTGTGTTCCTGGACTCAATGGTGAGTTTGGTGGAAACGATGAAAAAGTGCATGCAGTAATGGATGGAAACATTGTCACCGGAATTTCGGTGGGAGGCGCTTATCAATTTGCTTTAGATCTGATCAAAGCCCTGGTTTCAGATGAAAAAGCCGCAGAAATTGCAGCTTCCACCTGCTGGGTTTTATAGAACGGTTGATTTCGTCCGTTAAGTGACAGATTTTGAATGGCTAATGCCAACAGAATCATGGCAGAGTTAAAGACCAATTCTTATCAGTCTTTTTCTTTGCGTTTTTTTAATGGGCGAGTTCAAGTTTGGATCATCACCATGGGATTTCTTGCAGCGGCAATTTAAATAAGCCGTGCTCTCCTGCTTAGATATTTCTTCAAGAAGTCACTATCATAGGAGAGAACGCCAGATACTAGTCAGTCTTTATCTTTTATTGAGTTTTCAGACAGACGTTTGCATTCATTTATTTTATTTCGATGTTTCTTATTCTTTTTGTTTATTTCGGACTTGAAAAAACACTTTTCCGGACTTAGGAAAACATGATTTATAATTTTAAAAAGTTGAAAAATGAAATTGTTCGGAGTCAAGTTATTTATTAACATTTTGGGCAACCAAACAATTAACAGTTTGGGTAATGAATTGGGGGAATAGAGAGGGGTCAGGTATTGGCTGCTATAGTTAATACCTGACCCCTCTCTATTCCCCCAATTTGCACTCGCGCGGGCGCCTGGGGGGAGGCCGGACTGTTTAGTCCTCTCGAAATTCAAATTGCTTATCTTTCAGACGATAGGAATCCCCTACAATTTT